>NZ_JBHNYN010000005.1:0-398329 GCF_054960695.1 Vibrio sp. PSi01 | reverse complement strand
ATGCTTTTGTTCGTGTTGTTACTCCCTGTTAAAGAGTAATGACACCAACAAATCAAATTGTGGTGCCCGGAGGCGGAATCGAACCACCGACACGAGGATTTTCAATCCTCTGCTCTACCGACTGAGCTATCCGGGCAACGGAGCGCTATTAAACGGATTTTCTGCATAACCGTCAACACCTTTTTTGAAAATAATCAAAAAAAACGTTCGTTAGTTGTTTTTTTATTCAAAAGTGAGGCTTACGTTTTACCTTGGTTAAAATCTTTCTTGAATTTTGTTACTTTTTCTAAGTATCGACGCGACTCTTTGTTTGGGTGTTTCTTTGTAAGTGCCCAGTAAGCTTGACTAGGTTGCAATGAGTTTAAGTCACGCATTGCCCGCTTTCTGTCCTTACTGAAGGTATTGAGTACGCCACCAGTACCACCGTTGTATGCTGAGATCATGCTGTATTCGAGAGTTGTCGGGTGTTGCACGTCCTTCAAATAACGATTTTTAAGGATGTAAAAGTACGCAGTGCCAGCATCTATGTTGTTTTCTGGATTGAATAAATACTCAGGACTTGGTTCTCCAGGTTTCTTTTTGACAAGCTTAAAGACATCTCGACCTGCGGTTTTTGGGACAACCTGCATAAGTCCATAGGCATTAGCCCAGCTCACAGCGTATGGGTTAAAACTGCTTTCTGTTTTGATGATCGCGTAAATCAAGTCTTCAGGAATGTCATAACGCTGAGATGCTCGTTGCACTATATCAGCATACTTATAACTACGTTTACTGGCGTGGTCGGCCACCATAGGAATTTCAACGTAGTAAGCTTTTTTAAAGTCGATTTCTTTGGTTTTTAGGTTATTAGCGATCAGATAATCGGCAAACTTATTCGCGCGCCATGTCCATTGGATTGGTTTTTTTTCTTGGTCTACAACTTGATTGTAGAGAAAAGGTTGACCTTCTAACTTGATGCTTTTGGAAGAAAACAGGTCGACATGCGCTGGATCATCTGGCGTTAAAAGCGTTGTCATTATTGCGTTTTTTAGGTGTTTTTTAGGATCTGTGGAGGAAACAGTTTCTACCGTTATGAGGCCTTCGCTAAAATTCACCTCTGAACGACTCAAGTAATTATCTATGTATTTCACATAGTTACTCTTACCCGCTATTTTTACTTCACTGCTTCCCCAGCGCTTTTGGATATTGCCTGAAAAGCTATTGATTAAAGAGTCTAATGCGCCCGTATCTTTTTCAAATTGACCGGGTAGCTCCGCCAAATTACTTACGAATCGGTTGGTCGGTTCATAATTAACATCATAAATGCTTTCGACAAATTCACGACTGCACCCTGTTAATAACAAGGTTATTAGGAAGTAACTTAGCTTTTTCATAGTTCCTCAAACAAAAATGACACCGTAGCGTGAACTATGATGTCATTAAAAATTGCTTAAATAAATGTCTTATTCGCTTGGTGGAGTATAGCCATCAATAACGACATCTTTACCTTCGAAAAGGAAGTTAACCATCTCAGTTTCAAGAAGTTTACGGTGTTCTGGGTCCATCATGTTTAGCTTCTTTTCATTGATGAGCATAGTTTGCTTGCTCTGCCATTGTCCCCAAGCTTCTTTAGAGACGTTGTCAAAGATACGCTTACCTAAGTCACCTGGGTAAAGTTGAAAATCTAGGCCTTCAGCATCTTTTTGAAGGCGAGCACAAAATACAGTGCGGCTCATAGTGGTTCCTCTTATCGCGTTCGCTTATTCAAACGTCGTCGTTTAGTTCAAAGGGTAGGCTCTCAATAAGCTGCTTTACAGGAGCGGCTAGGCCAATTTCTTCCGGTTTTGATAAGTTATACCAGAGACCTTTAGTCCCTTCCATTATCAAATCTGGTTGTTTATCTAATTTTACTAATACTGGCGTGATATCTAAGTGGTAGTGGCTGAAAGTGTGCCTAAACGCGATCATTGTCTTGATTGAATCGGTTTCATTGTCTTTGATCGAACGAAGATCTAGTTGGTGTTCGACCTCTGCATTTTCATTTTGAGGGAAACAGAATAGTCCTCCCCAGATACCAGATTGAGGGCGCTGTTCGAGCCACACTTGGTTGTCGTGATACAGAATCACAAACCATGTTTCTTTTACTGGCTTTTCTTTCTTAGGCTTTTTGCCCGGGAATTCGAGCTGTCTATCGAGCTTCTTAGCTTCACACATGCTTTCAATCGGGCATAAGGTACATTTTGGCTTGCTACGAGTACAAACCATTGCCCCCATGTCCATCATTGCTTGATTGTATTTATCGACATCTTGGTTGGGCGTGTTTGCCTCAGCGTGTTCCCAAAGCTGGTTTTCAACTTTCTTTTGCCCAGGCCAACCTTCAACGGCAAAGCTTCTCGCCAGTGTACGCTTAACGTTACCATCAAGAATCGCATGAGGAAGCTTGTGAACGGATGACAGTACTGCTGCTGCCGTAGAGCGCCCAATACCTGGTAGCGCGTTCATCTCTTCAATCGATAGCGGAAACTCTCCACCATACTGCTCAGCAACGATCTTGGCTGCTTTGTGAAGGTTGCGAGCTCGTGCGTAATAACCAAGCCCCGTCCATAAGTGGAGTACTTCATCTTGTTCGGCATTCGCTAGGTCAATCACCGTTGGAAAACGTTCTAAGAAGCGCTGGTAGTATGGGATGACCGTAGCAACCTGAGTCTGTTGAAGCATAATTTCAGATAGCCAAACGGTGTAGGCGGTTTTGTTTTGTTGCCAAGGTAATTCTTTACGCCCGTAGGCGTCATACCACTTTAATATGGCGGTTGCGAAAGGAGTCACGACATGCTCTATGCTTTGCTATTATTAGGAGTGAAATTGCACCACACTTACGGTTGGATGTAAAACAGACAAATTGTGTGGGAATTTATCCACGGAAAGACTTGCACCGGAGGCAATTCTTTGGATAATCCCCGCTTTGATTAATCAATGTGCAGGCAAAAATCAATGAGTGAAGTGACCACTAACGAATATACTGAAGACGGCAAACTGGTTCGTAAGATCCGTAGTTTTGTTCGCCGTGAAGGCCGCTTAACAAAAGGCCAAGAGAACGCGATGAACGAATGTTGGCCAACAATGGGTATCGACTACAACCCAGAGCTTCTTAACTGGAAAGAAGTATTTGGCAACGATAACCCTGTTGTACTAGAAATTGGCTTCGGTATGGGTGCATCACTGGTTGAAATGGCAAAGAATGCGCCTGAGAAAAACTTCTTAGGTATTGAAGTTCATAGCCCAGGTGTTGGTGCATGTTTGGGTACAGCTCGCGATGCGGGTGTGACGAATCTACGCGTAATGTGTCACGATGCAGTCGAAGTATTTGAGCACATGATTCCAGATAGCAGCCTGCATACGCTGCAACTGTTCTTCCCTGACCCATGGCACAAAGCTCGTCACCATAAACGTCGTATCGTTAAGGCAGAGTTTGCAGAGATGGTTCGCGGTAAGCTGCAACTTGATACCGGTATTTTCCACATGGCAACAGACTGGGAAAACTACGCAGAACATATGATTGAAGTGATGAACGTAGCTCCAGGATTCGAGAATATTGCTGAAGATGGTGATTACATCCCCCGTCCGGATGAGCGCCCGCTAACGAAATTTGAAGCTCGGGGCCACCGTTTAGGTCATGGTGTTTGGGATATCAAGTACAAGCGTACCAAGTAATTCTGAACAAAAAATGAAGGTGAGATCGGATTAAGATCTTAACCTTACATTTTGTGGGATTGATAAAAGCCAACATTATTGTAGTGTTGGCTTTTTTGTCCTTAGGCTTTTATCAAATTAGAAGTTTAAGGACAAAATTGAATGTTATACCCCTACAAAAATAACAATAAGAAGTAAGCTCACATGAAACCAACTCAAGCTATTTTAGCCGAGATTTTAGACGAAGTTCGTCCCTTAATTGGTCAGGGAAAGGTCGCTGACTATATTCCTGCATTGGCTCGCGTATCGAACCAGAAACTGGCGATTGCGGTATACACTAATGAAGGTGAAGTCATTCAAGCGGGTGATGCCAACCAAGCTTTCTCCGTGCAATCAATATCGAAAGCACTGAGTTTGACCTTAGCTATGGTGCTTTATAAGCCAGACGAAATTTGGCAGCGCGTAGGCAAGGAACCTTCAGGTCAAGCTTTTAACTCGATGATTCAGCTTGAAATGGAGCATGGTATTCCTCGTAACCCGTTTATCAATGCAGGTGCTATTGTCGTAGCGGATCTATTACAAAGCCGCCTGTCAGCACCGAGACATCGCTTATTAGAGTTTGTGCGCCAGTTATCGGGTGACACTCATATTGTGTATGACAAGATAGTAGCGGCTTCTGAGATGATGCACAGCGATCGTAATGCGGCTATCGCGTACTTGATGCGTTCATTTGGTAATTTTGAGAACGATGTTATCCCCGTACTCAACAATTACTTTCATGCTTGTGCACTTAAAATGACATGTGTGGACTTGGCGAAAACCTTTAGCTATTTGGCGAACAAAGGTGTGTCGGTTCAGACCAAGAAAGAGATCATCACACCTGTGCAAACCAAGCAGTTGAATGCTTTGCTTGCAACATGTGGTTTGTACGATGGGGCAGGTGAGTTTGCTTACCGCGTTGGTATGCCGGGCAAGTCGGGTGTCGGTGGCGGTATTATTGCCATCGTTCCTGGCGAAATGACGATTGCAGTGTGGTCTCCAGAGCTGGATCCTTCGGGCAACTCGTTAGCGGGCACTCAGGCGCTAGAGCTGCTTTCTGAGCGAATTGGTCGTTCTATTTTCTAAAAGCGCTTTTAAGCTGGGGTTCTACATTTACAAGAGATCCCCAACTCATTCGCCCTCGTTCTTGAGGATGACGGTGTGTTTGTAACTTTCGACGTACTGACCTCTAACTTTTGCGGGATAAGACTTGCTTGATACCCGTCATTCCCGATAGCGACGAAGGAGCGTAATCGGGAATCTATTATTTGTCGGCGCTCAAATTAGAAAAGGGTTGACCCTTAAGCCAACCCTTACGCAATACTTCTCGAATCTCGAACTATTCGTCTTCTTCAGCCATAAAGGCTTCCAGCAAATCATTTAGGAACAGCTTTCCTTTTTCGGTAATCTGCCAATGAGTGTCGGTTTCGCTCAAGTAACCGAGATCTTTTGCCCACTCTATTGTTGGCTGGATCGAGTCAAAGTCTAGCCCCGTCGTATCAATGAAGTCTTGCTTTGGACACGCTTCCATTAGCCTGAAGCGATTCATGAAAAATTCAAAAGGGCGGTCTTCATTAGTGACTTCAAGTTCATCTGACAGATAGGGCTTCACTAAATTCTGATACGCTGCTAGGTAGCCTCTAGGGTGTTTAACCTTAGTGGTTCGAACAATACGTCCATCTGCAAAGCTCAGCTTGCCATGAGAGCCACAGCCAATACCTAGGTAGTCACCAAAGCGCCAGTAGTTGAGATTATGCTGACACTGATATCCCGGCTTGCTGTAGCCTGAAATTTCGTACTGCACATACCCTGCGTCTGCGAGCTTCTTATGACCCAAGTCGAAGATATCCCAAAGGTCATCATCGTCAGGCAGTTTGGGCGTTTTGTAATAGAACATGGTGTTAGGTTCTATTGTTAGCTGATACCAAGACAAATGTGGAGGGTCGAGCTCGATCGCTTTGTCTAGATCAGCCAAGGCCTGATCAATGCTTTGATCCGGTAAGCCGTGCATTAGATCTAGGTTGAAGCTATTTAATCCAATCTTATGCGCTAAGTGAGCTGCGTTGACCGCTTCATCTTGACCATGAATACGCCCAAGCCTTTCCAGTTTCTCTTGCTCAAAACTTTGTACGCCTACCGAGATTCGACTCACCCCTGCCTTTTGGTAACCAGCAAAACGCTCAGCTTCGATAGTTCCCGGGTTGGCTTCCATGGTGATTTCTATTTCAGGTTTGAACGGGATACGCTGTTCAATGCCTTGTAGCAATCGGCCAATTCCTTCAGGAGAAAACAGGCTTGGGGTTCCGCCACCAATAAAGATCGAATGTAGCGGACGAGGCATACCATCGAGCTGATATTTCTCAATGTCAGTGTCGAGATCCTCAAGCAGTGCATCGATGTACTCTTTTTCTGGGATCTCGGCTTTGAGAGCGTGAGAGTTAAAATCACAATACGGACACTTTTGTACACACCATGGGATGTGGACATAAAGGCTAAGTGCGGGTGGAATTAGCGCTGTATTGTGCATTACAGAGCTTGCTCTTTGAGAGTCTTAAATAATGACGCGAGGGCTTTACCACGGTGTGATAGTTGCTTTTTACGCGACGATTCAAGCTCTGCTGAGGCGCAGTTATCTTCTGGCACAAAGAATACAGGATCGTAGCCAAAGCCATTCTCACCGTGTTCTTCAGTCAGAATACGACCTTCCCATTTACCGTGACACACCAATGGTGTTGGATCGTTTTCGTGACGTATTAGAACCAACACACAGTGGAAACGAGCGGTACGTTTTTCAACGTCGACACCTTGCATAGCATCTAAAAGCTTTTCGATGTTTTGCTTATCAGTCGCCCCTTCACCTGAGTAACGCGCTGAGTAGATACCGGGTGCACCATTAAGGTAATCAACTTCTAAGCCAGAATCGTCAGCAATGGCTGGTAGCCCCGTCTCTTTCGCAGCGTGGCGAGCTTTGATGATGGCATTTTCAATGAAAGTTGTTCCCGTTTCAGCGACTTCTGAAACGTTAAACTCACTTTGCGCGACAACGTCAAAACCAAACTCAGACAGAATATCTGCCATCTCGCGAACTTTACCTTGGTTGCCTGTGGCTAAAACAATCTTACTCATGGGGATGTGGCTCTAATAAGTTAGTGAACAGAAAAGTGGTGGTTGAAGCTACTCTTCTATATAGAATTTTTGTGTGAATCGCAGTGGGCCAGTGCCTTTCAAACCTGCGTTAACATCGATATTAAAAGTGATGTTTTCTTCGTGTGTTACAGGGAACTCAGCTAGGTAATAAATCGCATCACCTTCCTTTATTTCGCGGAAGTTAAGCGTGCGAGTGTTGCCTACAAGGTTCTTCGCTGTTCCCGTGATTTTAGCCGTTGTTGCTGGCTTGCCAAGGGAAGCTTTGTCTAAAACGCTGATGTTCAGAATCGCTGAGTAGCCATTTCGCTTAAGCTTATATTGCTTAGCGACTTGAGCTGTTAGAAATGTCGAGTTAAAAGCCGAGTAGTGAACCTCGACATCCTTAATGTTTTTAAATTGTCCTGCTGAGCTTGGTAGGGCAACAAGAGCGGTGAGTAGTGCTGTAATCCATAGACGCATAGAGTGACTCCAATAAATAGCAAAAAGCCATCATAGGATGGCTTTGACTTCAGTTGGGACTTGGCTTGGCGAGCATATTCGAACTTGCTTATGCCGACCGAGCTCTCCCTTTTCTATCTTAATTTGCCCTTTAGCGACCTTAAACTGTTTCGCAAGGTATTTCGCTAAGTGGGCATTGGCTTTGCCATCAACCGGTGGTGCGGTAATGGCAATTTTTAGTTCTTCGCCGTGCAGGCCAACGATTTTATCGCGGCTTGCTTTGGGTTGGATATAAAGCCTAAGAAGAATATCGTCCTCCTCGGCCCAAACGGCTTTTGGCATCGTCAAAGTACCTGATGTTCGTACTTGAATTATAGCTGATACCAAATAGGGCCGATCATGTCGCCCATTAGGAAGTTTGCAAACTGCAGTACAATAAACAAAACCAGTACGCTTAGATCGAAACCACCCATGTCAGGAAGGATACGGCGAATAGGCATTAACATTGGTTCAGTCAGTTGATGGAACACGTACTCGATTGGGCTTCGGCCTTGGCTAACCCAGCTCAGGATTGCACGGATTAGTAGAACCCAGAAAATTAAACCTCCCGCCGCTTTGAGCAGAGAAAGGGCGCCAAAGATCAGGAAGCTGATATCAAATACAGCCGCACCGCCAGAGATAATCAAGTTTAGAGCGACGAACTTAAGTACACACAGTACATAAGCGAAAACAACAGTCGCAAAGTCAAGGCTGCCGATTGATGGAATCACTCGGCGTAGTGGGGCTACAACCGGTTGTGTCGCTTTTACGATAAATTGTGAGAACGGGTTGTAGAAATCTGCACGTGATGCTTGTAGCCAGATACGCAAGATCACAACCATGATGTAAAGATCAAAAACGGTCGAGATCAGAAAGCTCATCGAATTCATATTGTTTCCTTTTTCGGATTTACTTGCCGCTTAGGTATAACCCGAACGACATAATGCTTTTGTACTGTAACGAGTATTAAAACAGTTTTTCCATCTCTTCAGCTCGAGCGACTGCCGCTTGCATGGCTTTGGCTACGATGTCTGATAGTTGATGTTCATTGAACGTGCGCAACGCTTCTGCGGTTGTTCCGCCTTTTGAAGTCACTTGTTCACGCAGAGTAGATAATTCAGTATTTGGATTCGCTACCACCATCTCTGCCGCGCCTAATGCAGACTGCTGCACTAATTTACGAGCGGTTTCTTGGTCGAAGCCTTGGTTGATTGCCTCAGCTTGCATCGCTTCCATAAACAGGAAGAAGTAAGCTGGAGCACTCCCCGCTGCCGCAATGATGTTGTTGATACCAGACTCTTGCTCAACCCAGCTGACTTCACCTACAGCTTGCATCAGCTGAGAAGCGAAGTCTTTATCATCTTGGCTGACCGCTGAGTCGGCATAAAGACCGCTCATCCCTTTACCAAGCAGTGATGGCGTGTTTGGCATCACACGAACAAGGTTCAGTTGGCAGTTTAACATCTCATTGAGTCGATTCGCATTAATACCCGCAGCAATTGAGATAACCAGTTTGTTACTAAAGTCGATGCTTTGTAAGGGGTTACATACATTAGCCATCATTTGTGGCTTCACTGATAATACAACAACGTCTGCTTGCTCAGCTGCGGCAATATTATCGCTGGTAGTATTGATGCCGTATTCTTGCTCTAACGGCAGCCTTCTGGTTTCTGAAGGCGCTGTTGCCGTAATCTTTTGCGCTGGATAACCACTTGCTACTAAGCCCGCTACAATTGAGCGAACCATGTTTCCTGCCCCAATAAAGGCGATGTTCTTATGTTCCATATATAAAATCCTGAGCGTGTCGCTGCGCGGTTAAAGCGAAGCGGTATCAATACTGTATTTTTCGTTGCTACTTGTTGTTGCTTGCTGTAGCTATTTCTTGTTACTTGCTGTGCTATTTCGCGTAATCACGAGCACCGAAAATAGCCGTTCCAATACGAACCATTGTGCTACCAGCCTCAACTGCTGCATCCATATCACCACTCATACCCATCGAAAGGGTATCAATGTCTGCATACTTAGCGACTAGCTTTTGTTGAAGCTTTGCCAATTGAGAAAATGCATTAAGCTGTGATTGATAGTCAGAGACGTTTGCAGGAATTGACATCAATCCTCTTAAAGTGAGGTTAGGGAGCGACGAAATCAACTCTGCGAGTGCAAAAACTGTTTCTTCTGACGTTCCTGATTTGGAATTTTCACCGCTGGTATTTACTTGGATGAGAACTTGCAGAGGTGGAAGCTCGCTTGGTCGCTGATCATTGAGCCTTTGTGCGATTTTATCGCGGTCGACAGAATGAACCCATTGGAAGCTTTCAGCGATTGGACGGGTTTTATTGGATTGAATTGGACCAATAAAATGCCACTCCAAATTTAGATTAGAATGATGTTCTGAAAAGTGTTTTACTTTATCAACACCTTCTTGAACATAGTTTTCACCAAAGGCAACTTGGCCTCCGAGTGCGGCTTCTAGAATCGCATCAATAGGTTTAGTTTTGCTGACGGCTAAAAGTTGCACGGAGTCTGGATCTCGTCCGCACTTTTTCTCAGCACTACGAATCTGTGAGGTGATTTGTTCGATATTTTGTTGAATACTACTCATAGCTGACTTTACTTAAGGGAAAATAAATGGATATCACTGAGTTACTAGATTTTAGTGTAAAGCATAACGCGTCAGATCTACATCTTTCTGCGGGTGTATCTCCAATGGTACGTATAGATGGTGAAGTAAGGAAGCTTGGAATACCAGCTTTGAGTCATGCTGATGTACATCGTTTAGTTTTTGAGATCATGGACGATTCACAACGCGGTGAGTTTGAGGAAAAATTGGAAGTCGACTTCTCTTTTGAATTACCCAATGTTGGTCGCTTCCGTGTTAATGCTTTTAATCAAGCTCGTGGGTGTGCTGCTGTCTTTCGAACTATCCCTGTAGAGATCCCGACTTTAGATCAGCTTGGTGCGCCAGAAATCTTTGAAAAGATTGCGAACTACGAGAAAGGTTTAGTGCTTGTCACTGGCCCTACAGGTTCTGGTAAATCGACAACTTTGGCGGCGATGGTGGATTACGTAAACCGCAATCACAACAAACACATTTTGACGATTGAAGATCCAATTGAATTCGTTCACACCAATAATAAATGCCTAGTAAACCAGCGTGAGGTTCATCGTGATACTCACAGCTTTAAAGCGGCGTTGCGCAGTGCATTACGTGAGGATCCGGACGTGATTCTTGTTGGTGAACTTCGTGACCAAGAGACGATCAGCTTAGCGTTAACCGCAGCTGAAACGGGTCACTTAGTTTTTGGTACTTTGCATACAAGCTCTGCGGCAAAAACTATCGACCGTATTATCGACGTTTTCCCAGGTAGCGACAAAGATATGGTTCGTTCAATGTTATCTGAATCACTACGCTCGGTGATTGCTCAAAAGCTGTTAAAGCGTGTTGGTGGTGGTCGTGTGGCTTGTCATGAAATAATGATGGCGACACCTGCAATTAGAAACTTGATCCGTGAAGACAAAGTCGCGCAGATGTACTCGATCATTCAAACGGGTGCCGCACATGGCATGCAAACCATGGAGCAAAATGCGAAGCAATTGATCGCGCAAGGTTTGGTTGATTCGGACGAGGTCGAGAAAAAGATCGAAATTCAAGCCTCTATGTTTTAATCAAGGTGATAAAAATGGAATTGAATCAAATTCTTGAAGGTATGCTTTCACAAAAAGCGTCGGATCTTTACATCACGGTAGATGCACCGGTTCTGTTTCGTGTTGATGGTGAATTGCGACCTCAGGGAGAGAAACTGAATGCGGCTCAGGTTGCGCTGTTACTGGATGCGATGATGGAGCAAGACAGGCGCGACGAGTACAAACAAACGCGTGAGGCTAACTTTGCTATTGTGCGTGATTTTGGTCGTTTTCGTGTTAGCGCATTCTTTCAGCGAGAGCTACCAGGAGCGGTAATTCGACGTATCGAGACTAACATCCCAACCTTCGAACAATTAAAGCTTCCAGACGTACTACAAGACCTTTCAATCGCAAAACGCGGACTTGTGTTGGTGGTTGGGGCTACAGGTTCTGGTAAATCAACCTCAATGGCTGCGATGACGGGGTATCGCAATACCAACCGTTCGGGGCATATCTTGACGGTTGAAGACCCGATTGAGTTCGTGCACGAACATAAAAAGTGCATTGTGACTCAGCGAGAAGTTGGGCTCGATACCGAGAGCTATGAAGTCGCGCTTAAGAACTCGTTACGCCAAGCCCCTGACATGATCTTGATTGGTGAAATCCGTACCCGTGAAACCATGGAGTACGCGATGACGTTTGCTGAAACCGGTCACCTTTGCATGGCGACTTTACATGCCAACAATGCCAACCAAGCGCTAGAGCGTATTCTTCACTTGGTGCCGAAAGAGCAAAAAGATCAGTTCTTATTTGATTTGTCGATGAATCTACGTGGTGTCGTTGCTCAGCAATTAATCCGAGATAAGAATGGTAGTGGTCGCCATGGTGTGTTCGAAATCCTACTCAACAGCCCACGGGTGTCTGATTTGATTCGTAGAGGTGAGTTACATGAACTCAAGTCGACAATGGCTAAATCAAAAGAGATTGGGATGCAGACCTTTGACCAAGCTTTGTATGACTTAGTCGTTGCAGGCAAGATCAGTGAAGAGGATGCGTTCCATAGTGCCGATTCCGCTAATGATTTGCGCTTGATGCTCAAGACTAAACGTGGTGATGACGATTACGGAGTGGGAGCCTTAGCGGGAGTTAAAATTGATATGGGTTAGATCGATGCTAAATGCTGAAAAAACCGCTGTGAAGGCGGTTTTTTTGGCTAGATAAATTAGTGATTGCCGTAACTATTGTTGTTACCAGAATATCCTCGTTCTTTCTCTAATTTAATTTTTGTCGGATATTGTTCACCGGTATAGCCTGCTGAGCCTCCGCTCATTGAACTGCACGCTGTGATTGCTAGAGAGGCGAATATTGCTAGAAAAATTTTCATATGAACTCCCACGTCCTTATTATGACTTGCTCTGGCACTACGGAGTTAAATTCGTGTGGGATCATAAATTAGCTCAAATTTTGCTCACTTAATTTTTGCTAAGAATATTGCGCTTCAAACCAACTTTCTAAAATGACAACAGCTGATTGGTTATCGACGTTACCTTTGCTTAGCGCTTTATAGCCGCCCATTTCAAAAAGGTCGGCCCTTGCTTCTGTCGTAGAAAGTCTTTCATCATGCAGTTCAACATCCACACCAAAGCGTCCTTTAAGACGGTTTGCGAACTTCTTTGCTCTCGGTGTAATGGCTGCTAAATCTTTACCATGAAGATCGGTTGGTAAGCCAACAACGATAAGGTTTGGCTGCCACTCTTTAATTTGCTTTTCAATATCATCCCAATTCGGGATACCATCTTTGGCTTTGAAGGCTTTTAAAGGGCTGGCTGTGCCCGTGATTTCCTGTCCTATCGCACTACCGATACTTTTTGTACCGTAGTCAAATGCCATAATTGTTCGTGACATGAAGTTTCCAAATTTGTCTGTGTTTGAGGTGTTATTTACTGGTTTGGGCTAAGCATGACCAGCGTCTGCTGAAAGCTGAGCTGCATTAATGCCTAACATCTGCACGGCAACTTTCCAGCGTTCTGAAATTGGCGTATCGAAGATAACCTTTGGATCGGCTTCAACGGTTAGCCATGAGTTTTCAGTCAGTTCGGTTTCCAGTTGTCCTGGTTCCCATCCTGCATAACCAAGTGCGACTAGATAATTCATCGGCTCATCTTCTGTCCCCAACACCATCAAGATATCTTTTGAGGTTGTTACCGAGATTTGATCCGTCATGTTGATGCTGGATTGATAACTGCCTTTGGGTTTGTGCAAAATAAACCCTCGGTCTTCTGCGACTGGCCCACCATTAAGTACTGGCTTATCAAGGCTTGCTTGGTTGGGTTTCGGCTGTTCAGAATCAACCTCAACTTGCTTAAGCATGCTGCCGACAGTGACATCGATAGGGGCGTTGATCATCAAGCCCATCGCACCTTCGTCATTGTGCTCACAAAGGTAGATCACCGAATTTTGAAAATATGGATCTTTCATTCCGGGCATAGCGACCAGAAAGTGGTTCGTTAAATTCATAGAGCCTCCTGCCAGTGTGTTCCCAGTAAAGGAAAAAGAGCGGCGTAAAGCCGCTCATTGTTCTTTGCCTAGATATTTTTGTGTTTTCGAATAGCTAAGGCTTTCTTTAGTTTAGGCTATTTAGCGTTAACGCGACGCTCGATTGCATCCATTAATTTACCCGTTACCGAAACATCAAAAGCAGCTTCAATTTCACGGATACAAGTAGGGCTTGTCACGTTAATTTCAGTCAGCTTGTCGCCGATAACATCAAGTCCGACAAAGATTAAGCCTTTCTCTTTAAGTGCAGGAGCAACTGCTCTTGCGATAGCCCAGTCTGTTTCACTCAGCGGGCGAGCTTCACCTGTACCACCAGCAGCAAGATTACCTCGAGTTTCCCCTTTTGCAGGAATACGCGCTAGACAGTAAGGCATTGGTTCACCGTCAACCACAAGAATACGCTTGTCACCATTGCTGATGTCTGGAACAAAGGTTTGTGCCATAGCGTAATTTTGACCGTGGTTAGTCAGTGTTTCAATGATCACTGATACGTTTGGATCGCCCTCTTTTACTCGGAAGATAGACGCGCCACCCATGCCATCAAGTGGCTTTAAGATCACGTCACCGTGCTCTTCTCGGAATGCTTTAATTTTTTCAGCTTTACGAGTCACGATAGTGGTTGGTGTCAGTTCAGGGAACCAAGCCGTGAATAGCTTCTCGTTACAGTCACGTAAGCTTTGTGGCTTGTTGACGATCAGTGCGCCGTTCTCTTCAGCACGCTCAAGAATGTAAGTTGCGTAGATGTATTCTGTATCAAACGGAGGATCTTTACGCATCAGTACTGCATCTAAATCAGAGAGAGCGATAGTCTGTTCTGATTTGAATTCGTACCAGCCGTTTGGATCTTCTTTTAGTTCAACAACCTTAGTGTCAGCAATGGCTACGCCTTGATCTAAATGTAGATCATCCATTTCCATGTAATGGATTTCGTAACCACGACGCTGAGCTTCAAGCATCATGGCAAAGCTAGAGTCTTTTTTGATGTTAATGGATGAAATTGGATCCATTACGATGCCAAGTTTGATCATTTTTTTCTCCTAGCCTAGATCGCCAAAACGGACTTGTAAGGCAGTAATTGCGGTTAGAGCTGCTGTCTCGGTACGAAGTACACGTGGGCCGAGTAGCGTCTCTTCAAATTTGTATTGTTCTGTCATACCGATTTCTTCAGCTGACAGTCCGCCTTCAGGACCGATCAATAGGCGCACCTTACTGATCGGCTCTGGAAGGGTATTGATTGAGTATTTTGCACGAGGATGCAGGTTTAGTTTTAACGCTTCGCTCGGTTCGCTGCACCACTCTTCAAGTTGCATGATTGGGCGAATAACTGGAACCGTATTACGGCCTGATTGTTCACATGCTGCGATAGCAATCTTTTGCCACTGCGCGAGCTTTTTCTCGAAGCGTTTAGTATCAAGCTTAACGCCACAGCGCTCTGAAATCAGTGGGGTAATGGTGTTGACACCAAGCTCAACCGATTTCTGAATCGTAAACTCCATTTTATCACCACGTGAAATCACTTGGCCTAAATGCAAGTCTAACGGAGATTCGCTGCTACGCTCGATACGTTCAGTAACATTAACTGTGACATTCTTCTTTGATACTTCTGCAATGGTTGCTGGAAATTCAGCGCCGCTGCCATCAAATAGAAGCACTTCTTGGCCTTCTTTCATGCGAAGGACTCGACCAACATGACCCGCGGCATCTTCGCCTAAAGCGAGTGAACCTAACTGATGAATGCGTTCTGGGTGATGGATACGAGGGATTCTCATGCTGGTAAACCTATAAATATGTTCATTTGGGTATTTTATCTCTGCCTAACATGGATGCTTTTAGTCGAAAAAACAAGGGTAGGGCAAGAGTTTCAGAGGCAATTTTGAAACTCTTGTTTGTTCGAGGTGATTGTGTGGTAGAAGTTAGTTACAAGCAGGGTAGACAAATGGGTTGTGATTACCTTGGATAGCATAGATTCGCTCATCACGAGTACATTCCCATTTATTTACGGGAAATTGCTTGTTCCATGCCATCATCAGGTTCGTTTGCTGCTTAGATAGTTTAAAACCGTATTCTTGGCTCATATAAAGATAAGTTCGCGCGATAGATCCTTTTGCTCGGTCCGGTGGCATAACTTTGCGCTGTTTGAAGTTGACCTGCATTTCACACTGACCATAGCTCACGCCATCCATTCCATTCCACTGACTGAAATTGTAATTGGATCGATCACCGTTAACCTCGCCAATGGCAGGTGTCAGGTTATGAAGATCGGCTTCCATCGATTTGAATATCTTGTCATTTCGAGTGCAGTTCTTACGTCCGCCGTCTTGCCAGCATTGACGCTGGTGGCCGAACTGCCAAGCTGGGACCACATGTTCCCACTCAATTCTACTCGCTCGCTTTTGTTGTTTTCTGACTTGATAACCACAACCATCAAGGTCGGGAATACCTTTCTTTTTGTCCTTCCAAGTAATGTCACAGCCACAATAAAATGAGGTCGGGTGGTCGAGATAAATCTTCACTGCTTCTTTTTTGGCTTTGGAAAATGAGCTCGGTGGTGCCGCGAAAACACTTTGGGTTACCAGTAGGCCAAATACTATCGTTAAGTAAAAAGACACAGGTAGGCCAAATGCTTTGAAGGTGATTTTTTGCATAGAAAAAGACTGATAAAAGTATGATAAACATCAGTCTAGCACTCAAATGTTAGATCTCTCTATTAGATTTATTCTATTGAGTTAATCAACCCCTAACTAGCTTAGTTGAGTCCCCGTAAAAGCTAAGGTTTGCTGGCACAGTTGGCAACGGTAGGTCGATTGGTTTCGAAGTACTTTATTGTGTCGCCTTATGGATAACGGGTAAGTGGTGCACTCACATTGGTACTCAAAGGTTTTCCCTTGTACTGAGGTGATTTCAAAGCTGTGAGTGGTTTTGGCTGGTACGTTAAATACCTTTTCCATTACGTACTTCCATTCATTGCCGTGCGGTCTAACGCGTCCAAAGACTTGATGTGTGATCAGGTGTGCGACTTCATGAGGGATCACTTCGTTGATAAAGGCTTCTTCATTTTCTGTAAAAAGTATTTGGTTGAGCTTAATTTCATTCAGCTGCAAGTAGGCTTTTCCTGCTGCCTTACCTCTTAACTTGTAAGTGATGAGCGGGCATGGAAATACACGTGAGAAATGTTGGTTAGCGGTGGTTAAGCATTCCGCCAATTTCTTATTGGCTCGATGTTGTTGCGGGGTGTATGACAAGCGAGTTAACTCCAAATAAAAGGCCTCAGCATTAACGCTAAGGCCTCATAATAACACTGCTCGTCGATCTCTCTACGATTTATACGTGATGTTTCTTTTTGATGATTTCATGATAAGCATGCCATGTACCATAGCCAAGTAGCGGCATGGTGACGATCATTCCGATTCCGTAGGTTGCAAAGCCCACCAGAATACCGGTACAAATAATACTCGCCCACACGACCATTGCAGGGATGTTCGATTTCACGGCATTAAAGCTAGTGAAAATAGCGCTCATGACATCAACACGTCTCTCCATCATCAATGGAATTGAAAAGGCAGAAATACTGAATATTAGGCTTGCGATAACAAAACCAATCACAGAACCCGTGATTAAAAAGGGAGCAAATTCGGTCAATGGCGCGCCTTGTACTGAAGGGTAGAGTGCGTGCAATAACGCAGCGATACGCATCCAGAATATCATCGCGACCATTAATACAATCGCAAAGGCCCATTGATGGGTAGAATTACGCGTGATGGCTTTCATCGAGTGCAATAGACTAGCGTTGTGCCCTTTTTCTCTTTCCCAAGCAGCGTCATACAAGCCCAGAGCAAGAAATGGCCCTATCAACATGTACACGATCAAACTTGGCATCACGACCAAGTGCGTTCCTTGCCACTGGACAAGTTGAACAATGGCGATTGCCGCAGCCATAAAGCACAGCCCGTAAAACGCGCTGATTAATGGCATTCTCACTAAGTCATGCAGAGCAAGCGACAACCAATGAAAGGGTGCAGAAATACTGATTTGGTTGCAAGGAATGGTGCGAGCATAATCCTGATCGCTGACCTTGTGTTTTTTATCGTTCAGTTCGGATGGGTGCGCGGTACGAGGCATAGATCCCCCTAGTTAAATAACGTCCTAGTTATAATTCCATAGAGCTCAATATTGTGGCTTAAATGAGCATTATGGGATTGAGCTAAAGTGCTCGTTATCGTCCTAGTTATTGTTCTAGCGTTCACTTAACTATTGATATTAGGCTTAACTGCATTGGGGTTAAATGTGAGCTTGATCTGCTAGGAGTTACCTTAACTATTGTCATTAGTACTAGAAAACACAAATTATCAATGGCTTTTTATACTAAGTGGTTAACGGTAAAGGAGGCAGGTAGAGCGAGTTACGCAGAGTAAGGGTTAGATAAGTACATAAAAATAAAGCCCTTACTAACAAGTAAGGGCTTTAAAGAAACAAATCGCAGTGGCTAAATTATTTTAGACCGGCGAAGTCGGCAAGGATTGCTGCTTTGTCAGTCGCTTCCCAAGGGAACTCTTCACGACCGAAGTGGCCGTATGCAGCTGTCTGCTTGTAGATAGGTTGAAGAAGGTTCAGCATTTCTTGAAGACCGTATGGACGTAGGTCGAAGTTTTGACGAACCGCTTCAATAATGATTTCGTGAGCGACTTTCTCAGTACCAAACGTTTCAACCATGATAGATGTTGGATCTGCAACACCGATAGCGTAAGACAGTTGAATCTCACAACGATCAGCCATACCAGCAGCAACGATGTTTTTCGCAACGTAACGCGCTGCGTAAGCTGCAGAACGGTCAACTTTCGATGGATCTTTACCAGAGAATGCACCGCCACCGTGGCGAGCTGCGCCGCCGTAGGTATCAACAATGATCTTACGACCTGTTAAACCACAGTCACCCATTGGGCCACCGATTACGAAACGGCCTGTTGGGTTGATGAAGAAGTTAGTGTCTTTGTTGATCCATTCAGCAGGAAGTACTGGCTTGATGATCTCTTCCATTACCGCTTCACGTAGATCCGGAGTTGTTACTGAATCACAGTGTTGAGTAGAAAGAACAACAGCATCAATACCAACAATCTTACCTTGGTCGTACTGGAATGTTACTTGAGATTTCGCATCTGGGCGAAGGAAGTCAAGTTTGCCGCTCTTACGTACTTCAGCTTGCTTCTTAACAAGAAGATGAGAGTAAGTAATTGGAGCTGGCATTAGGATTGGTGTTTCGTTAGTCGCGTAACCAAACATGATGCCTTGGTCGCCAGCGCCTTGCTCTTTAGGGTCTGCTTTATCGACACCTTGGTTGATGTCTGGAGACTGCTTACCAATTGTGTTTAGAACGGCACAAGAGTCAGCGTCAAAGCCCATATCAGAATGAACGTAACCAATTTCACGTACTGTTTCACGAGTGATTTCTTCGATATCAACCCATGCAGACGTTGTTACTTCACCGCCAACCATAACCATGCCGGTTTTTACGTAAGTCTCACAAGCAACACGTGCTTTTGGATCTTGTTCCAAGATGGCATCAAGAACAGCATCAGAGATTTGGTCTGCAATTTTATCTGGATGGCCTTCTGAAACAGATTCAGAAGTGAATAGGTGCTTAGCCATGAGAGCTCCACTTTTAGTTTTTAGTTGCAATTAGTTTTTAGTTGCAAACAGTTAAATGCAAATAATTTTAGGCATCGCAAGCTAGCAAGCGCTGCCATTAAATACAGTATATTTTGTAGGTGTTTCTACATCTAGACGGCTATTCTAAATTCCAGCGGTCGAATTACAAGCTCTTTTTTATGATATGTCATAACTAAACGTTTGCGTATCGGTCGGGATAAGCCATTGCCAAGCGATGTAAATGTTCGAAAATTGCGAAAAATGACTGTTAAAATGCCAGTAAAACGTTTGCAGTCGCTAAAGTCGTTTGAGAGAATACCCGCGCTAATAAGAATGAAAATTTTAGCATTAATCTCTTTTTTAAATCGCTTATGTACTCAGGAGCAGACATGCCTTCTCGTAAAGATCTAGCCAATGCAATTCGCGCACTTAGCATGGATGGCGTTCAACAAGCAAATTCAGGCCACCCTGGCGCACCTATGGGTATGGCTGACATCGCTGAAGTTCTTTGGCGTGGTCACTTGAACCACAACCCAGGAAACCCAGAGTGGGCTGACCGCGACCGTTTTATCTTGTCTAACGGGCATGGTTCAATGTTGATTTACTCTCTGCTTCATCTGGCAGGTTACGAGCTCTCAATTGAAGACCTTAAGAACTTCCGTCAGCTGCACTCTAAGACGCCTGGTCACCCTGAGTACGGTTACGCTCCTGGTATCGAAACAACGACAGGCCCTCTAGGTCAAGGCATCACTAATGCTGTTGGTATGGCAATGGCTGAGAAAGCACTGGCTGCACAGTTCAACAAAGAAGGCCACGACATCGTAGACCACTACACTTATGCATTCATGGGTGATGGTTGTCTGATGGAAGGTATCTCTCACGAAGCATGTTCTCTAGCGGGTACGCTAGGCCTTGGTAAGTTGGTTGCTTTCTGGGATGACAACGGCATCTCTATTGATGGCGAAGTTGAAGGTTGGTTCTCT
Organism: Vibrio sp. PSi01; assembly: GCF_054960695.1. Lineage (NCBI taxonomy): Bacteria > Pseudomonadati > Pseudomonadota > Gammaproteobacteria > Vibrionales > Vibrionaceae > Vibrio > Vibrio sp. PSi01. The sequence goes on along the minus strand of NZ_JBHNYN010000005.1, from coordinate 378,191 downwards.
GACGATACACCTAAGCGTTTTGAAGCTTACGGTTGGCATGTAATCCCTGCTGTTGATGGTCACGATGCTGACGCTATCAATGCTGCAATTGAAGCGGCTAAAGCAGATCCTCGTCCAACACTTATCTGTACTAAAACTATCATCGGTTTTGGTTCTCCAAACAAAGCGGGTACGCACGACTGTCACGGTGCTCCACTAGGTGCAGATGAAATCACAGCAACTAAAGCAGCGCTTGGTTGGGAACACGGTCCTTTCGAAATCCCAGCAGATATCGCAGCTGAGTGGAATGCGAAAGAAGCAGGCGCAGCGAAAGAAGCAGCGTGGAATGCTAAGTTTGACGCATACGCAGCGGCTTACCCAGAGCTAGCAGCAGAATTCAAACGTCGTACTAACGGCGAACTTCCAGCTGAGTGGGAAGAGAAAGCAAACGCAATCATTGCTGACCTTCAAGCTAACCCAGCTAACATCGCTTCACGTAAAGCGTCTCAAAATGCACTAGAAGCGTTCGGTGCGATGCTACCTGAATTCATGGGCGGCTCTGCTGACCTTGCGCCTTCTAACCTAACTATGTGGTCTGGTTCTAAGTCTCTTGAAGCAACTGACTTCTCTGGTAACTACATCCACTACGGTGTACGTGAGTTCGGTATGACGGCTATCATGAACGGTATCGCTCTGCACGGTGGTTTCGTACCATACGGTGCAACGTTCCTAATGTTCATGGAATACGCGCGTAACGCAATGCGTATGGCTGCTCTGATGAAAGTTCAGAACATCCAAGTTTACACGCACGATTCTATCGGTCTTGGCGAAGATGGCCCGACTCACCAACCGGTTGAGCAGATCGCTTCTCTACGTCTGACTCCAAATATGAGCACATGGCGTCCATGTGACCAAGTTGAATCAGCAGTTGCTTGGAAACTGGCTATTGAGCGTAAAGATGGTCCTTCATCTTTAATCTTCTCTCGTCAGAACCTTGCACAACAAGATCGTAACGCAGAGCAAGTAGCTAATATCGCTAAGGGTGGTTACATCCTGAAAGATTGTGCTGGTAAGCCAGAGCTAATCATCATTGCTACAGGTTCTGAAGTTGAGCTTGCTGTTGAAGCAGCAGCACAACTAACAGCTGAAGGTAAAGCAGTACGCGTAGTCTCTATGCCTGCAACTGACGCATTCGATAAGCAAGACGCTGAATACCGCGAATCTGTACTTCCATCTGACGTAACTGCACGTATCGCTGTAGAAGCTGGCATCGCTGACTTCTGGTACAAGTACGTTGGTTTCGGTGGCAAGATCATCGGTATGACAACGTTCGGCGAATCTGCACCAGCGGGTGAGCTATTCAAGATGTTCGGTTTCACTACTGAAAATGTAGTAAACACAGCGAAAGAGCTTCTTGCTTAATCATTGACTGATGGCCTTGTGCTAACAGTTAAATGAAGGAAAAAACCGAGCGCTGAGCTCGGTTTTTTGTATCTGGGATTTGTTTTCTCCTAGACTCATCTTTATAAGTAGCAGATCAACCTGTCCTAAGTAGACTGAGGTATTCAAGTAATGCCTTTTGGGTAGGATTCAGTTATCATCTGTTGCACGAAATTTTGGTTAGATGTACGGAACTATGCTAAAAGTCGCGATAAATGGATTTGGACGAATAGGGCGTAATGTATTGCGCGCTGTCTATGAAAGTGGCAAAAGCCAACAAATCAAAGTGGTAGCTGTCAATGAGCTTGCTCAGCCTGACGCTATGGCTCACTTATTACAATACGACACCAGTCACGGTCGCTTTGGTAAGAAGATCTCCAACGATCAAGAGCACATCTATATCCACCATGGTATTGGTGCAGAAGATAAAGGCGAGTTTGATACTATTCGTATCTTACATCTTGCTGATATTGAACTGCTGCCTTGGCGTGACCTTGAGGTGGATATTGTTCTCGATTGTACTGGCGTCTACGGTTGTAGAGATGATGGCCTAGCGCACATCGCTGCAGGGGCTAAAAAAGTTCTATTTTCACATCCTGGTGCGAATGACCTTGATAACACCATTATTTACGGTGTGAATCACGACACTATCACAGCTGACCATCGAATTGTTTCCAACGGTTCATGCACGACTAACTGTATTGTCCCTATCATCAAGGTACTTGATGACGCTTTTGGTATTGAGTCTGGGACCATCACGACTATTCACTCTTCAATGAATGATCAACAAGTGATCGATGCATATCATAGCGACCTTCGCCGTACTCGAGCTGCAAGCCAATCCATCATTCCTGTTGATACCAAATTGCACAAAGGTATTGAAAGGATCTTCCCGAAATTTTCTAACAAGTTCGAAGCGATATCTGTGCGTGTGCCTACGGTAAACGTAACTGCGATGGATTTAAGTGTCACAATTAATACAAATGTGAAAGTTAATGACGTAAATCAAACCATTGTTAATGCGTCCCAGTGTACATTACACAATATAGTTGACTATACTGAAGCGCCGCTCGTTTCCATCGACTTTAATCACGATCCCCATAGCGCAATTGTTGATGGTTCACAAACGCGAGTGAGCAACGGCCACCTAGTGAAAATGCTGGTGTGGTGTGACAATGAATGGGGCTTTGCGAACCGAATGCTGGATACGGTTCTTGCAATGCAAGCTTCTGAAAGCAAGAAGTAAGACCTAGAAGCAAATGTGCGGATTATTTATTTTTTAGCTTGAAATAAATACAAAGTATCCACATATTATGAGTAGTTAAAGAATTACCAGTTGAATAATTTATAGGCTTAGCAGGGTTGCTGAGTTTCCAAAACTTTATATTTATTTAAATTTGAGAGGACAAAACATGTCTGTGATCAAGATGACTGACCTGGAACTTGCAGGTAAACGCGTATTTATTCGTGCTGACCTAAACGTACCAGTAAAAGACGGTAAAGTAACTTCAGATGCACGTATCCTTGCATCTCTACCAACTATCAAACTTTGCCTAGAAGCTGGCGCAAAAGTTATGGTTACTTCTCACCTTGGTCGTCCTACTGAAGGCGAATACAACGAAGAGTTCTCTCTAGCACCTGTAGTTAACTACCTAAACGACGCACTAGACTGCGAAGTTAAGCTAGCGAAAGATTACGTTAACGGCCTAGAGCTAAACGCTGGTGAACTAGTTGTTCTTGAAAACGTTCGCTTTAACAAAGGCGAGAAGAAAAACGAAGAAGCACTTTCTAAGCAGTACGCTGCACTATGTGACATCTTTGTAATGGATGCATTCGGTACAGCTCACCGTGCACAAGCTTCTACTCACGGTGTTGGTACTTATGCACCTGTAGCATGTGCTGGTCCTCTTCTAGCTGCTGAACTTGAAGCTCTTGGCAAAGCAATGGACAACCCGGCTCGTCCACTAGTTGCTATCGTTGGTGGTTCTAAAGTTTCTACTAAACTAACGGTTCTAGAGTCTCTTTCTAAAATTGCTGACCAACTTGTTGTTGGTGGTGGTATCGCGAACACGTTCATCGCTGCTGAAGGCCACAACGTAGGTAAGTCTCTATACGAAGCAGACCTAGTTGAGACAGCTAAGAAGCTAATGAAAGAGTGTGCTATTCCAGTAGCAACTGACGTTGCATGTGCTAAAGCTTTCGATGAAAACGCTGAAGCTGAAATCAAGCACGTTTCTGAAGTTCAAGACGACGACATGATTTTCGACCTTGGTCCAGATTCAACGGCTGCTCTTGCTGAAATCATCGGCAATGCAAAAACTATCCTTTGGAACGGCCCTGTAGGCGTATTCGAATTTAAGAACTTCGAAGCGGGTACTGCTGGTATCTCTAAAGCAATCGCTGAATCTGCAGGTTTCTCTGTAGCCGGTGGTGGTGACACGCTAGCAGCTATCGACAAGTTCGGTATCAAAGCTGACGTTTCTTACATCTCTACTGGTGGTGGCGCTTTCCTTGAGTTCGTTGAAGGTAAAGTACTTCCTGCAGTAGCAATGCTTGAAGAGCGTGCTAAAGCATAATTGATTCAGAAAGGCGAGATGTGAATCTCGCCTTTTAACGTTTGCGGCATATCACACTTTTTTGCTAGAATGGCACAAGTTGTGAGCAAACGATTGCAAGTTTTTGAACTTAAGTTTTTTAATCTTAAAACGATAGAATAAATAGGACTATTTCCATGTCTAAGATCTTCGATTTTGTAAAACCTGGTGTGATTTCTGGCGATGACGTACAGAAAGTATTTGAAGTAGCAAAAGAAAACAAATTTGCTCTTCCTGCTGTAAACGTTGTTGGTACTGACTCTGTAAACGCAGTACTAGAAGCAGCTGCTAAAGTTAAAGCTCCAGTAGTTGTTCAGTTCTCTAACGGTGGCGCTGCATTCTTCGCAGGTAAAGGCGTTAAACTTGAAGGTCAAGGCGCACAAGTTCTTGGCGCTGTAGCTGGTGCAAAATATGTACACGCTGTAGCTGAAGCTTACGGTGTTCCAGTTATCCTGCACACTGACCACGCTGCTAAGAAACTTCTTCCATGGATCGACGGTCTACTAGACGCTGGTGAAGAGTTCTTCGCACAAACTGGTAAGCCTCTATTCTCTTCTCACATGCTAGACCTTTCTGAAGAGTCTCTAGAAGAGAACATCGAAACATGTGCTAAGTACCTAGAGCGCATGGCTAAAATGAACATGACAATCGAGATCGAACTTGGTTGTACTGGTGGTGAAGAAGACGGCGTTGATAACTCTGATATGGACGCATCTGAGCTTTACACTTCTCCAGAAGACGTAGCATACGCATACGAGAAACTAATGGCTGTTAGCCCACGTTTCACTATCGCTGCTTCTTTCGGTAACGTACACGGTGTTTACCAAGCTGGTAACGTTGTACTTACTCCAACTATCCTACGTGACTCTCAAGCATACTGTGCAGAGAAGTTCGGTATTGCACCTAACGCTCTAAACTTCGTATTCCACGGTGGTTCTGGTTCTTCTGAAGCAGAAATCCAAGAGTCTATCGGCTACGGTGTTATCAAAATGAACATCGATACTGATACACAGTGGGCAACTTGGGATGGTATCCGTCAGTACTCTGCTGACAACTTCGACTTCCTACAAGGTCAAATTGGTAACCCAACTGGCGAAGCTGCTCCAAACAAGAAGTACTACGATCCACGCGTATGGCTACGTGCTGGTCAAGCTTCAATGGTTGCTCGTCTAGAGAAAGCATTTGCTGACCTTAACGCTGTAGACGTACTATAATTCTTTGAATTAAGTACTCTTTAAGTTTTTAAAACCCGCTCATAGAGCGGGTTTTTTTATGTCTGATAAAAACTTGTATTAAATATGTGAAAAACCTAGCCTACGGTGAATAAATTTCGTAGTCTTTTAGTTATCGGTATTTGTGTTTATTAGTAAGTTTTATTAATTCAAAAGCTTACATAAATATGACTTTGCAATCTGTCAAAGATAGGATATCGTGCCGAAAAACTGAACTTGGTTCAGTTTATAAAAAGGACTTGGCTTTAATTTACTTTTAACACAATGACTTAACAGAGGTTAATCTTTTTCGTTATCGTAGAGTAAGTTTGGCTTAAGGCAGTTTAGCCCATAGCATATTATATAGAGGATGCACATTATGGCTGATAGTTCGACAGCAATTGAAACCCCACTTGTGGACGGCTTGTCTCACGCTGAGCAGTGGTTAACAAATAATTCAGACCTATTTATCCAATATGGCGTAAATATCATTTCTGCACTGATAATTTTATTTATCGGTAACATCATCGTTAAAGCAATAGCGAATAGCGTGTCCAAGGTTCTTGAGAAGAAGAAAATGGACCGAGCTGTTGTGGAGTTTATCCACGGTTTAGTTCGTTACTTGTTGTTTGTTATTGTTCTTATTGCTGCACTTGGTCGTCTAGGTGTTCAAACTGCATCTGTGGTCGCTGTTATTGGTGCTGCTGGTTTAGCGGTAGGTCTTGCACTACAAGGTTCGCTATCTAATTTTGCTGCCGGTGTACTTATTGTTGCATTCCGTCCATTCAAGTCAGGTGACTATGTAGAGATTGGTGGTGTAGCAGGCTCGGTTGATTCTATTCAAATCTTCCAAACAATCCTAACAACGCCAGACAACAAAATGGTTGTAGTACCTAACGGCAGTGTTATCGGTAGTCCAATCACAAACTACTCTCGTCATGCGACGCGACGTATTGATCTAATGATTGGTGTTTCTTACAACGCTGATCTTCAGAAGACAAAAGCGCTACTGACTAAGATCTGTGAATCTGATGAGCGTGTACTAAAAGAACCTGGCGTTCAAGTTGGTGTTCATACACTTGCTGATTCTTCAGTTAATTTCGTAGTTCGTCCATGGGTTAGCACGGCTGACTACTGGAGTGTTTATTTCGACCTGATGCAAGCAATCAAAGAAGGCTTGGATAATGAAGGCATCGAAATTCCATTCCCGCAAATGGATGTACACATGAATAAAGTAGAAGCTTAATCTCTAGTTCGTTTTTATAGCGATAAGCTTTTATAAAGAAAGGCGGATAACTTAAGTTATCCGCCTTTTTTGTGGGCTACGTTTTGTTTTGAAATCAGGTTACACGTATTGTTCAACTAGTCCGTTGGCAAGTACAAACGCAATAGCAAACATCATAGCCGCTACTGCGATATCGATGCCTTTCTTAACATTCGGTTTAGATAGCGTTGGGCCTAATTTTGCAGCGCCTAGTGACAATGAGTAAAACCACACGAATGAAGCCAAGATCGTCCCCATAGCAAACGCAATTCTGTCATTACCTTCAAATTGCCCACCGATTGAACCTAGAATCACTACGGTATCCAAGTAGAGGTGCGGGTTTAACACGGTCACCGCTAACGCACCTAAAACAACGGTACGCTTGCCACGAGCCAGTATCTCACCCTTTGATTCATTACTTGTACGTGTTCTAAATGCACTACGTAGTGATAACAACCCATAGACCGTTAGAAAGGTAATACCACCCAAAGTGACAGAGGTTAACAACAATTCATTTTGCGAAAGGATCGCTCCTCCGCCAAAAATACCCAATGAGATAAATAAGGTATCGAGCAGGCTACAAATTGTCGCTGTCGTTAAATGATGATTGCGCTTTATCCCTTGATTTAGGACGTACGCATTTTGAGCGCCAATAGGGATGATCATGCTCACCCCTAGACCAAAACCTTGTAATAAAACCCAAAAATTCATTTTAACCTCCACTTATTTAACGATATTTATGTGCTATATGGCGAAGATACTCTGACCCTTTGAATAAGTATAATTAATGATTTTAATCTATTATTAGAGTTGCTAATGTAAAGGATGATTAGGTTAAAAAGGAAGCAAGTTGATGCGTGGGTTGGACTATAAGTGGATAGAAGCACTCGATGCTGTGGTAAAACAACGCAGTTTCGAAAGGGCCGCTGAGCAGTTATATATTTCTCAATCAGCGGTGTCACAGCGTATCAAGCAGCTCGAAAAGTGGATAGCACAGCCGGCTTTAGTGAGAGAAAATCCACCAAGGCCGACACCGGCAGGTAAAAAGCTTTTGGGTTTATATCGTCGAGTTCGCTTACTAGAGCATGAGCTTGTACCTGAGCTAATGAATGAAGAGGGTTCTCAACCATTATCGATCTCTATCGCAACCAACGCTGATAGCTTAGCAACTTGGTTGTTACCAGCATTATCGGATGTAATGACGTCGCGTCAGGTTGAATTGAATCTTGCGATTCATGGTGAATCGAGAACCATTGAGAAGATTAAAAGCGGTGAGGTTGCAGGGGCGATCAGTTTAGAGTCCCAAGCGATTCCGGGCTGCAGTGCAGACTATCTGGGTAGGATGGATTATGTGTGTGTATCTAGTCCGGATTTCCATGAACGCTATTTTTCTGAGGGTGTAAATTACGTAACGCTCAGTAAAGCTCCGGCTGTTTCTTATGATCAATACGATGATCTACATAAGAAGTTTTTGCATGATCATTTTAATGTGCCGAGAGACAGTGTGATAAACCATACGGTTGGTAGTTCAGAAGCATTTGTTCGCTTGGCGTTGTCGGGTGTCGCTTACTGCTTGATCCCTCGATTGCAAATTATTGAGGAGTTGGAATCTGGTGCTTTGATTGATATTACTCCCGGCTTCTTGTTGTCTTATCGAATCTATTGGCACCATTGGCAACTAGAGAGCGGGGTATTAAAAGAGATATCTCAAGCGATATTAAGCTATACCCACAATCACTTACCTCAGTAAGCTGTTGGTTTTTGCAGCGTCAAAGTTGTGTTAGAAGTCCTGCCGTGGGATTGGTTATGTGACAAATTGCTCTATGATAAAAGAACATTTGTTCAGCATAGGTCTACCTAATGAAGTTTGTACCAAAGATGTTAGCAACGTCTCTTACTCTTACTGCTGCGTTGAGTACTGTGAGTTTTCCATCATTGGCTAACTCACCATCTTTTCCGCATATCTCAACGACGGGCTACGGTGAAGTGATCGCAACACCAGATATGGCGACATTTTCCGTGAGAGTCGTAGAATCGACGATGACTGCTGAACAGGCTAAAAATACCGTTGATAAAGTGGTGACTGGTTTTCTTAACAAGCTGCATCAAGCTGGTGTAGATGAGGCGAGTGTGCACAGCTCGAACCTCTATTTATCGCCTCAGTACCATTACCCTAAAGATGGTAAGCCTGAATTGGTGGGCTATAGAGCTTCACGTAATGTGACAGTTCAAGTGAATGAGTTAGCAAATCTCAATGAGTATATGGATATTGCTATTGGGCAGGGCATTAACCAGATCGATAACATCCAGCTTCAAGTTCGTGACCAAGCTAAGTATCAAGAGCAAGCGCGTTTAGAAGCAATCAAAGATGCAAGATCAAAAGCCAAATCATTAGCGAGCGGTTTTGAACGAGAGTTAGGTGACGTTTGGCGCGTAGATTACAACGCACAATCTTCTCAGCCTGTATTGATGCGTTCAATGGCGATGGATGCAAGAACCGAGTCGAATTCTTATGAAGATTCGACGATCACCATTCGTGACCGAGTGAATGTGATCTACCAACTAGAAGAGTAGTGAGCGTACTTCAAAGAGTCGTTAGATCATCATGATCTATTTACCTACGGTAGACTAAATACTAAAAAGGCTCTCATTGTGAGAGCCTTTTTGTTGTTACTTAAGATCTAATTCGATGATTAGTGAAGTAAACGAGCGCGGATTGTGCCTTCAATTTCTTTCAACTTAAGCAGTGCTTCTTCTGAACGGTTTGCTTCTACATCAATAACCACATAACCCATATCTGCTGCAGTCTGTAAGTACTGACCTGCGATGTTAATCCCTTCTTCAGCGAAGATGGTATTAATTTGAGTTAGGATTCCTGGGCGATTTTCGTGAATGTGAAGTAGGCGAGAAGTACCTGTATGCAGTGGCAATGATACCTCTGGGAAGTTAACGCTTGATAGTGTTGAACCGTTATCTGAGTATTTAGCTAACTTACCTGCAACTTCTACACCGATATTCTCTTGTGCTTCTTGTGTTGAACCACCTACATGAGGAGTAAGAATCACGTTATCGAATTGCATCAATGGCGACTCAAATGGGTCGGCATTGGTTTTTGGTTCTGTTGGGAATACATCAATTGCTGCACCTGAAAGGTGACCAGAATCTAGAGCGCCACACAGAGCCGGAATATCGACTACAGTACCGCGTGCTGCATTGATAAAGATAGAGCCAGGCTTCATGCGCTCGAACTCTTCTTTACCCATCATGTTCTTCGTTTCATTGGTTTCAGGTACGTGTAAAGAGATCACGTCACACTTATTCAGCAATTCAGTCATGGTATGGACTTGAGTTGCGTTACCTAGAGATAGTTTGTTTTCAATATCGTAAAAGTAAACGCGCATGCCAAGGTTTTCCGCAATAATCCCCAGCTGAGTACCAATGTGGCCGTAACCAATAATACCGAGACGCTTACCACGAGCTTCGTTTGAGTTATCGGCACTCTTTTTCCAAATGCCGCGGTGAGCAAGTGCGTTCTTTTCAGGAATACCACGTAATAGTAGTAGAACCTGGCCAAGAACCAGCTCAGCCACGCTTCGAGTGTTTGAGAACGGTGCATTGAAAACAGGAATACCGCGTTTTGCTGCCGCTTGAAGATTGACTTGGTTAGTACCAATACAGAAACAACCGACTGCAACTAGCTTTTCAGCGGCATCAATCACTTCTTGGGAGATGTTTGTGCGAGAACGGATACCAATGAAATGAGCATCTTTAACTGCTTCAAGAAGTTCATCTTCAGGTAGCGAGCCTTTATGGTACTCAATATTTGTGTAACCAGCGGCTTGCAGTACTTCTACAGAAGAAGGGTGAAGACCTTCCAGAAGTAGAATTTTAATCTTTTCTTTTTCCAGTGAAACTTTGGCCATTGTTCTCGTCCTTAAAATGGAAAGGTTGGGCAAATGCGGCGCACGTGCTACAAAATGGCTGAAAGGGGAACAAATTCACCACTTTGTCAGGAGACAAACGTTTTCCCTGTGCGTCTTCTGAACAATAAAGTAACAAAAAAAAAATGTTTTGGGTAAGAAAATTACGGAATAAGACATAATTTTACAGACAGAAAGCAAAAAAAACGGCGCCCTTGGGCACCGTATGTAATGAAGTAACAGAAAAACTCAATTTTCTATTATTTATTCTTCGATTTTTGCACCTTCAGGTGTGCCAGTGATTACCACATCAGCACCACGGTGAGCAAAAAGACCAACCGTCACCACACCTGCGATACCATTGATGATATCTTCCAGTTGTTTTGGATTTTCGATGGCCATGCCGTAAACATCTAAGATCACATTGCCGTTATCGGTTGTGCAGCCTTCGCGGTAAACTGGGTCACCACCAAGTTTTACTAGTTCACGTGCAACGTATGAACGTGCCATCGGGATAACTTCAACAGGCAGTGGGAATTTACCCAATACATCAACGGCTTTAGTACCGTCAACAATACAAATAAACTTATCAGAGATCGCCGCTACGATTTTTTCACGGGTCAGTGCAGCGCCGCCGCCTTTGATCATGTCACGTGAACCGTTAATCTCATCTGCGCCGTCGACATAGATGTCTAGTTTGAACACGTCGTTGCACTCAAAAACTTTGATTTCTAGTGCTTCTAATTTTTCAGTAGAGGCTACAGAGCTTGAAACCGCACCTTTGATTTTATCTTTCATTGTGCCAAGTGCGTCGATGAAGTGATTTACTGTAGAGCCAGTACCTACGCCGACAATGCTGCCTTCTTCAACATATTGAAGTGCTGCCCAGCCAGCTGCTTTTTTCATTTCATCTTGAGTCATGCCATTCTCCTGAATAAGGTCTTGCGCTTTGAATTAATCGTTCGCGTATTGAAGTTAACGTTTATATATCGAGGTTAACGTTTGCGGCGCGATTATAGCGCTTTAATGGTTGTTTTCCCATTGCCAAGTTTTACTCGGAGTCACGATTTTAGGTAACGGAATGTCCCATTCTTCAATCGGTAGGGTATCAACATACTGGCAATCATGAGCTAAACCAATGGGAGTTGCGCCTTCCCCTGTCTCGAACCACTTCGCCAAGGTGCGATCGTAATATCCGCCGCCCATACCTAGGCGATGGCCATGGGAGTCAAAGCCGACAAGGGGCGTAAGAATAAGGTCTAGTTGTTGGCACGGCTTAACGAGCAATTGATTGAGCTGAGGTTCGACAATGCCGTATTTATTCAACACAGTGGGTGTGGTTGGCGAGTAGTGCAGGAACAGAAGATGTCCGGCAGAGAAGGGGTGTAATACTGGTAAATAAGTTTGCTTACCTTGCGCCCATAACCATTCGACTAAAGGCTGAGTATCGAGTTCGCCATCAATGGAGATATAGAGGGCAATATGTTGAGCTGACTGAATCTCATTGAGTTGAGAACATTGCTTTACTAAGTCGATACCGGATTGAGTTTGTTGTTCGCCAGATAAGGCATTGCGTTTGATACGGATCTGTTTGCGAAATTCGCTGCGTGTGAGCGTCTTCATAAGAAGGGATACCCCAAAGTGCCGTTGAGAATAGATGGCCCTTGAACCAGCGAGTTCAAGGCGGATCAGCAATGATTACCGTAGGCTTCTCGGTCAGGCCGAGCATGCTCAATAGCACTCAAGTACTAACCCTTAGGGATTGCTTATCGGCTCGGGGACGTGAATCCTCTGACAAACACTCCAGGGTAAATTTTGTGTACGCTATTGCTGTCCGTGCTTAACTTTACTGAGAACATCTGAAAGTGATGTCGTGAGCTGTTCCATTCGCTCGGTCAGTGCGTTTTGTTCGTCATTTGCTTCAAACTTCTTGGTTTGTAATTCGTAGCAAATATTCAGAGCTGCAATCGTTAGCAGCTTCACTTCATTGGTTACCTTAGTACGTTCAGCCATCTCTTTCAATCGATTATCAAGATCGGCCGCCGCTGCAATCAATGACTCTTCTTGCCCTGGGGGACAATTCACTCGAGTCAGTTTTCCTAATATTTCAACGTCTACCGCTTGATTACTCATGATGGATGAACTCTTTAACGCGCTATTTTTAAGGCTGCTGCTCTTTATCATTTTTTTTAAAAGAAAAAGTGCAAGTACCGATGAGGAAGCAATCTCCTCTGAGGGAGAAACTATAGGTAAACCGCTATTAAGATTCAAGCTTTTCAGAGTGACTGTTTGTAAATGAGAGCTTGAGCACACAGTAATTCAGCAAATTGAACAATTGGTAGTCAGTCATCCTTCAATTGCTCAGGATCGATGCTTACCAGAATTGGGGTGAAGTGGTACGATTAAACTATCGATATAAAGAATAACTGAGCGAGCTATCTGATGAGCGAAACTACTTTACCTGACTACCTAACGGTTGCGACTGAACTTCAATCGGCAAGTCTAGCCGTAACCCCTGCTGAGATGCATGGTTTATTAACGGGTATGTTGAGCGGAGGCTTAAACCTAACAGATAAAAGCTGGCAACCACTTATCTTTGATTACACCAACGAAGGTATGGGATGGCCAGATCGTGCTTTGACATTAGCGGAAGCGACACTAAAAGTAACGACCAGTGAAATCACAGGTTCAGGTATGGAACTATCTATGTTGCTGCCTGATGAAGATGCAAGTGCAAGCTTGTTTGATTTGGCGGATGGCGTTTCTGACTGGATTAACCACTTTATTTCTGGTTTAGGTCTGGTTGGCGCTCAATTAAACAAAGCGTCTGACGGTACTAAAGAAGCATTAGCTGATCTTGAAGAGATGGCAAAGCTCGGTATCGACGAAGAAGATGATCTAGAAGAGCAAGCACAGTTGCTAGAGCATGTTATTGAGCACGTAAAAGCGTGTGCATTGACAATTCATGCTGAATTCGGTGCTCGCCCATCTGAAGATGTGGCTCCAACCATTCATTAATCCGTTTGTCGGTTTGAGGTTATGATGGCTCAGTATGATGTTGTAATTGCTGGTGGTGCAATGGCAGGGGCTACGTTAGCTCTTGCTCTGAACCAATTAAGTCAAGGTTCCTTGTCGATTGCGGTAGTGGAGCCTTATCAGGTTAACCATCAAGCTCATCCAGGGTTTGATTCTCGTTCGATTGCTTTGTCTTATGGCACGGTACAGATCCTCGATTCTTTGCACTTGTGGCAAGCTATTGCTCCGGTTGCGACTCCGATTAAAGATATTCACGTATCGGATCGAAGTCATGCCGGAATGACAGATATCTACAGTGAAGAGCTTGCGGTAGATGCACTTGGCTATGTGGTTGAATTGGCGGATGTGGGGCGAATCTATCAGCAAAAGCTTGAATCAGAAGCCACAATTACGATGCTTTGCCCTGAGTCTGTCAGTAACGTGGTACGTGATGAAGCACTAACTACCATTGAACTGACAAGTGGAAAGACAGTCACAACCAAATTATTGGTTGCTGCTGATGGTGCTATCTCAACCTGTTGCCAGCAACTGAATATACCATTGAGTGAACATGACTTTGAGCAAGTCGCTGTGATTGCTAATATTGTGGCGAGTGAACCCCATCAAGGTCGAGCATTTGAGCGTTTTACTCATCATGGGCCCGTCGCTCTATTACCGATGAATGACAACCGTTTGTCGCTGGTTTGGTGTTTGTCACCGGAACAAGCACATCAAGTTATGGCTTTAAACGATGACGAATTTCTTGAGCAGTTGCAGAATGACTTTGGTTGGCGACTTGGCCGATTAAAGAAGGTAGGCAAGCGTGCTAACTACCCATTGATTCTTCGCCACCGCCAACAAAATATTTCTCATCGATTCGCGATTATAGGTAATGCAGCTCAAACTCTTCACCCGATTGCCGGGCAAGGTTTTAACCTCGGTATTCGTGACGTCGCTTCATTAGCTGAAGAGCTGTGTTCTCAATTGGATGACGTGGGTCGTTATACCGGTCTTGTTAACTTTAGAAAGCGTAGAGAACAAGACAGAGATACCACGATAACGCTGACATCAAGCCTAGTCCACCTGTTTTCAAACGATTTTTTGACTGCTCGTATTGGGCGAAATCTTGGGTTAGCTGTCATCGATAACCTCCCACCTCTTAAAGGTCCACTTTTGCGTCATACGCTTGGCCTAGTAGAAAGATAAGGTAGAAAAATAATGATGCAAAGTGTTGATATCGCCATTGTTGGCGGTGGCATGGTTGGTTTAGCACTCGCTGCAGCACTGAAAGACAGTGACTTAAGAATTGCTGTTATTGAAGGCAAGGCACCTAGCGAAGGGCTTAGTGAATTACCTGATGTTCGAGTTTCGGCTCTGAGTCGTTCGAGCGAATTGATTCTTCGTAATTTAGGCGCATGGCAAGGCATTGAACAAAGGCGCGCTGCACCTTACCAAGCGATGGAAGTATGGGAACAAGACAGCTTTGCTCGCATTGAGTTTGATTCAACGCGCTTGGCTCAGCCTAATCTTGGCCACATTGTTGAAAACCGTGTGATCCAATTAGCTTTGCTTGAGCAGGTTAAGAAGCAAGACAACGTTAGCCTATACATGCCTGCAATCTGCAAAACGATGGCGATTGGTGAAAGCGAAGCATGGTTAACATTAGATAATGGACAAGCACTGACAGCCAAGTTGGTCGTTGGAGCGGACGGCGCAAATTCTTGGGTTCGTAAGCAGCAAGACATCCCTCTGACACATTGGGATTACGGCCACAGTGCGATTGTCGCGAATATCAAGACCACAGAGCCGCATCACAGCGTTGCTCGTCAGATATTCACACCACAAGGGCCTTTGGCATTCCTACCAATGCAGCCAAGCCATATGAGCTCGATTGTTTGGTCAACGGATCCTAATCGTGCAGAGAAGCTTGTATCAATGTCAGATGCTGATTTTAACAAGCAACTGACTGCTGAATTTGACTCAAAACTTGGCTTATGCGAAGTGGTTGGTGATCGTTTTGCCTTCCCTCTGCGCATGCGTTATGCACGTGACTTTGCTGTAGATCGTGTTGCTTTGGTGGGTGATGCTGCTCATACGATTCACCCGTTAGCAGGGCAAGGCGTGAACCTTGGCCTATTAGACGCAGCAAGCTTAGCGCAAGAGCTATTAACGTTATGGGGTGCTGGTGAGGATATTGGTACCAAGCGCAATCTTCGTGGTTATGAGCGCTGGAGAAAAGCAGAGGCGGCGAAAATGATTGCTTCAATGCAGGGCTTTAAAGATCTGTTTGAAGGCGATAATCCAGCCAAGAAGTTGATTCGTGGCATCGGTATGAAGCTAGCGGGTCAACTGCCTGGCGCGAAAGATGAAATCATGAAGCGGGCACTTGGCTTATCAGGTAATCTTCCTGATTTAGCCAAACGTCCCGTATCGCAACGATAGTCGCGCACGACGAGTCATTGTTGATAGCAAATAGAAGATTTTAGTCATTGCATCACAAACACGAAAAAAGGGTTGGCATAATGCCAACCCTTTTTGTTTTTAATTCTTTAGGTAATCAGATCATGCGTATGCGCAGCGCAGTTTCATAATTTCACTATTTATCTCTTTCACAGTTTGAAAGTGACGTTTTTCTGCTCGATCTGGCAGCACTAGTTTACCGTTATCAAACTCAAATTTTCCTACGCCGTAAATGTAGATTCGTCCTTTGAAAAGTCGACTTACATGTTTAGCAATCATACCCGGTGTATAGCGCTTAAACAGTCTCATTCTAAATTATCCTTATATTTACCTAGCCTGCATATTATAGAAAAACTCCGAGATAATAAGTGTGACAAGTATGGAGTTATATGCAGTAGAGTTAACGTGAATTAGATATTTGTGCTGCTCTAGGCACTTTCTTCAGTAAATATCTATTTTTACGTGAGCTCCTCCCCAAAATAATACTGAGTAGTGAACTGCTGTGAACTTTCCTGTCCGGTATTAAGCAGTGGTAATGTTACAAGTATAAGAATAGGCGGGATTTTTTTGTTTGTGTAATCAAATTGTAAATTTTAAGTATAAAAAAAGCCCGTCTAAAACGGGCGAATAGTCACAGATGCATTACACAAAAGTGGATACTGATGTTACTCAGTGGATTCACTTGTACTGATTTGCCTTAAGGCGAGTCAGTAAACCCACAATAACGCAAATCCACCCCTGTGACTACTTATGCTTTTATTTTGATTAAATATTTACTACTACAGTGCTCTTCTTATGACAAACTTCACACTAAAAATGTACTCAATGCAAAGTTGTAGTTAAGTTTGAGAGCGAAGGCGCGATCGAAAAGATCATCGACTGATGTCTGCAACGATTGGTGCACAAAGTGCCATTAGATCATTGGGATTCAGCGCAACTCCAGCCATTCGGTCACCGGAGCTAATAGTAACGGTCGAGTTTTTTTGAATGGAAGGATCAAAAATGATCGGCATGTGTCTCTTCAGAGCAATCGGCCCGACACATCCAGCTTTAAAGCCGGTGATGGCTTCAACATCTTTCAGTGATACGCAGGTCATTCGACGGCAATTCAGTACCGAGCGTACTTTCTTCGGGTCGATAGAGCGATCACCAGCAATACAAGCTAACGCATACTGGTTTCCCATATCCTTGAGCAGGATGCACTTGACCATTTGAGAGGCATCGATGCTTCGTTCTTGCGCTGTCTCTTCAATGCTGGTGGTTGGTTTGCTTTGCATCAGCAGGCGATAGTCCACCTGCTGTTGATCTAACCATTGTGTTATCAGTGTTTCCACGTGGTCACTCTTCGTCAAGGCTGTAAGGCAGTGGCAGAATGTTCCACACTTGGTCAGGTTGTGCTGTCAATCGAAGCTGAACATCGTCATCAAGGTTGTTTGGTAGCACCATCAAACCAATCGCGTAGTTATCAGCAAATTGATACACGTTTAATAGTCGACCTGCACCACGCCAGTTTTCACCCACGCTGCGTTCTAGTTCAATCGTATTCTCAAGAGACAGTACATCTGAAGTCGTTCCTGAAACAATGCGCATTTCACGCTTGTTCATGCCACGATACTTAGCACGAGCAACCGTTTCTTGACCTGTGTAGCAGCCTTTTGAAAAGCTGATACCGCCAATCGCTTGCAGGTTAAGTGCTTGAGGAATGTGTTCGTTTTGCTCTGCTTTCGATAGGTTAGGCTGAGCATCAAGAATTTCATGATACTGCCATAGCGCTTCTGATACTTTCTCCGCAGCGCTGTTTGATACCAAGGCTTCAGCGGCTTCTTCTGTAACAAGTAGAGCCCAGCGGTTATCTGATACTAGAACAGCCGTACCACCAGAGATAGCACGTACATTACCTTGGCTTTCTGAAATGGAATCAATGTATTGATTAGCAGACGCACCCATCACACCGATAACAACGTCAGACGTTTGCTCGATATCGACCTTAGAGAACACCGCGTACTTTTTGATTTCAACGAGCTCTACTTCAATCGCAGATTTAGGCTGCATGAGTGCGTAGCCACCGTTGTGGTGGAACAAACGAAAGATACTCCATACCTTCCCTTTCGCATCACAATGTGCACCTAATGTAGATTCATCATTAGGAAGAGTGACGACATCGCATGTAACTTGACCTTGTAGGTATGATTTTTTGTCATCGCCTATCATGGTAATTGCGCTCCAATCCGACACGTGTGTCATCATCAGTTCTGGAAGCGATTCATTTTGCGTATGAGCGAGCGGCTGAAATGTGTTTTTCCAATCCATTTTATCTTTCCTAAGAATTTTATTTGGCTCTATGTTAATCCGGTTCTGTTTCTTTGTCAGCCTAGGTTTTTTTGTGAGCTTAGATAGGGACTGTGACTCACATAGTAGTTGCAGAGCGTATGACTTGTTACACTCGGAGAAAGAAAAATTATAGGTGAGGATAGCCAATGTACACTGCAGAGCAGAAAGCTCGAATTAAATGGGGTTGCCGTCGTGGCATGTTAGAACTTGATGTTGTCATCATGCCATTTTTTGAAGAGTGTTTTGATTCATTGCAAGAGCAGGAGCAGCGTGAGTTTGTTTCTCTACTTGAGTGTGATGACCCAGATTTGTTTACTTGGGTGATGGGACACGGACGCAGTGAAAACCTAGGCCATGCATCAATGGTTGATAAAATTGTCGCACACAACCTCAGCAAGGTTCGTTAAGCTTCAGCTTAACCCTTCGTATTTCGCATTATTTGCAAAAGGCACTATTTTTGGGTGCCTTTTGTTTTTCATTGTCCTATCTTCTATTCCGCTCGTTGTCGCTCTCTATTGTTTATCTCTAATTTTCAGCTTGTTTAGATCCGATCATGTGATCCTTAATACCGCACATGGATACTTTGATTACAAAGAAGATGGTGAGATTCGCCTGAATGATCAATCCTACAAATTAAAGTCAGTCGATAAGACCTGGGCACAGTTTTTCGTTAAGTTAAAATTTGAATGTGGGCACTCGGTACTGCTTTGGCGTGATAGCTGTTGCGAACGTGAATATCGCCATTTTCTGACGAACTTACAACGACCGCATGAGGTTAATGAGAACACTCGATAAAAAGAAAAAGGAGCACTAGGCTCCTTTTCGTTTGATTGCGTTTAGTTAAATAATTGATTCACTAGTCGCTTTTAAATAATGATTATGACTGGTTTTTCTCTGGCGTCAGAATCGTTGGGCCACTGTCTTTTGCAAGCTCAGGGTAATCCAATGTGTAGTGTAAACCGCGACTCTCTTTACGCTGCATCGCACAACGCACCATCAGTTCAGCAACTTGTAATAAGTTACGCAGCTCTAGCAGGTTATTTGAAACCTTAAAGTAGCTGTAGTACTCATGAGTTTCTTGTTGCAACATTTGGATACGACGTAAAGCTCGCTCTAGTCGTTTATCGGTTCGAACAATGCCCATGTAATCCCACATGAACAGGCGTAGTTCGTGCCAGTTATGTTGAATGATAACTTCTTCATCACTGTTGGTGACTTGGCTTTCATCCCATGCTGGCAGTTCAGCACAAAGCTGAGACTGATCGATGTTTTCAACGATGTCTTTGGCTGCAGCCCAGGCGTAAACCACACATTCAAGCAGTGAGTTAGAAGCCATACGGTTCGCACCGTGTAGGCCGGTATAGCTCACTTCACCAATAGCATATAGATTGGTTAGGTCAGTTTGACCTTGCTTATTGACCATGACACCACCACAAGTGTAGTGCGCTGCAGGCACTATCGGGATAGGCTCTTTGGTCATGTCGATACCAAGGTCCATCAAGCGAGTGTGGATCATTGGGAAGTGCGTTGTGATGAAATCTTCAGGCTTGTGGCTGATATCGACATACATGCAGTCAGCACCTAGGCGCTTCATTTCGAAGTCAATCGCACGAGCGACTACATCGCGAGGCGCCAGTTCACCGCGCTCATCGAAGTCCTTCATGAAACGAGAACCATCTGGGCGACGCAAGTAAGCGCCTTCACCACGCAGTGCTTCCGTTAGCAAGAAGTTACGTGCTTCTGGGTGGAACAAGCAAGTTGGGTGGAATTGGTTGAATTCAAGGTTTGCTACTCGACAACCCGCGCGCCAAGCGATAGCAATACCATCACCTGAAGAAACATCTGGGTTAGACGTGTATTGATAAACCTTTGAAGCGCCGCCAGTTGCTAGTACAACAAATTTAGCGCGCACGGTTTCCACGTGTTCTTGGTTACGGTTCCAGATGTAGGCACCGATAACCTTGTCTTTTGAACCACCAACTTTATCTTCAGTGATCAAATCAAGTGCATTGTGGCGCTCGAAGATCTCGATGTTTGGGTGATTATTGACGTTATCTTGTAGTGAGGTTTGCATCGCCATGCCAGTGGCATCGGCCGCATGCAGAATTCTTCGGTGGCTGTGACCACCTTCACGAGTGAGGTGGTATTTCGGTTGACCTTCGGTACTGTTCTCATCTTTATCAAATGGAACGCCGCCATCAATCAGCCACTGAACACACTCTTTTGCATTTTCAGCAATGAATTGAACGGTATCTTCTTCACATAACCCAGCCCCAGCAATTTGAGTATCTTCTACGTGAGACTCAATACTGTCCGACTCATCGAACACCGCGGCGATACCACCCTGTGCGTAATACGTCGATCCTTCGCTGCGTGGTCCTTTGCTCAATACAATTACTTTTGCATGTTCAGCTACACGTAAGGCTAATGACAAGCCTGCCGCACCACTTCCTACCACTAATACATCACACTGATGTTCACGGTTTGCGTTCATAACACTTATTCAATCCCGGGCTATAGTCGAGTTGTCCACTCTCAATTGACTTTGTCTTGTTCTAGGAGATGCGCTAAGACTGTTATAATCTTCCTTGAGCCATCCTAAAACGCTATGCAAAATCAAGATATAGACAGCTATCTAGAAATATTTAATTGCTCAATACCATTGCTTTTGCTCAAGTTTCCCCAAATTTATAGGGATAGCTGTTTTTATTACATCACATTGTGAAACAATAATGGCAAATAATTTTAAGAAAGTTGGAACTTTCGGTATTTGGCTCAGTCACAATAGTGCTCTTGTAGACGGTGGTGTCAATACTACATTTCGCATAATTAGTACCCATATCTGTGAAGGTAAGGGTTATAACAATAGGAGTACCCGCTCGAATGAACGAGCAGCTAACCGATCAAGTGTTGATTGAGCGAGTTCAGAGTGGAGATAAGCAGGCATTTAACTTACTAGTGGTTAAGTATCAAAACAAAGTTTGTAATCTTATCTCTCGATACGTGAATAATTCCGGTGATGTACCTGATGTAGCACAAGAAGCTTTTATTAAAGCTTACCGCGCGATACCTAACTTTCGTGGCGAGAGTGCCTTCTATACATGGCTGTACCGAATTGCCGTGAACACCGCTAAAAATCATATTGTTGCCCAAAGCCGTAGGCCGCCAGCAACAGATGTAGATGCAGAAGATGCAGAATATTACGAAACAGGCAGCGCTTTAAAAGAAATATCGAACCCTGAGAACTTAACGCTGTCAAAAGAATTGAAACAAGTCGTTTTTGGAGCGATTGAAGCGTTACCAGAAGACTTAAAAACTGCAATGACGTTACGTGAGCTTGAAGGTTTGAGCTACGAAGAGATTGCAGAAGTAATGGATTGCCCTGTAGGAACCGTACGTTCGCGTATTTTCCGAGCTCGTGAAGCGGTGGAAAAGAAAATTAAGCCTCTTTTGCAACGCTAGAACTTGTAATAATTATGGTGAAAATAATGGCTGATAAAGAAAAGCTTTCGGCACTCATGGATGGTGAAACGATCGATAAAGCTCTCATAGTAGACTTAGAATCTGATCAAGAAAGCATGGATACCTGGCAGAGTTACCATTTAATTGGTGATGTTATGCGTGGGGATGCGCCAGAAACTCCAGAGTGGAACATTGCTAACAGTGTTGCGGCAGCGCTTGATAATGAGCCTGCTCATGGTTCAATGTCGAATCTGCACCAAGTGAATTTAGAACCGGCTGTTACTCCAATTGAAGAGCAGCCCAAACCTCAGCAAGCGAAGCGTCAGCTTCCTGCGTGGTTACAACAGTTTGGACAAGTTGCCGTGGCAGCGTGTGTTTCTCTGGCCGTTGTTCTAGGTGTTCAGCAATATGGTGGTAGCGATCCAGCAGCACCAGAACAGTTGCCTGTGCTACAAACGATTCCATTTGCGGGCTCTGCTGAACCAGTAAGCTTGACTCGTGACTCTGTTGAAAAGCCTGCATCTGAAGCTAACTTGCAAGAGCAGCGTAAACGCGTTCATGCAATGCTAGAAGATTATGAGCTACAACTAAGATTAAACAGTGATGCATCGCCAATGCAAGATGCACATCTAGAATCGGACATTGAATGAAGAAAATCCTGGTCAGTGCACTGACACTGTTCAGCTTGATGTCTCCAACAGCCTTTGCAGAGGAAACTACTGCAAAGGCATTGTTACATCAAATGAACGAGGCCAGTCAGCATCTAAATTACGAACTCTCCTACATATTGATAAAGAAGAGCAGTATCGAACCTCTGGTTTATCGACATGCAGTTAAAGACGACCAACAACTTGCACACCTTGTTTATCTGAGTGGCCCTGTTCGTGAAGTCATTCGACGTGGCAATGAAGTTAGCTATATCGAACCGGGAACAGAGCCTTTTACTATTCAGTCTGGCAGTATGGTTGCACCTGTTATTCCAATGATTAATCGAGATATCGAATCTCTTAATCAGTTCTACGACTTTGTAAAAGTTGGACGTTCTCGTGAGGCGGGCAGCACCACTCAAGTCCTACGTGTCGTGCCGAAAGACGGCCTTCGTTACTCTTACGTGGTTTGGGTTGATGAAAAAACGAGCCTTCCATTGCGTGCAGACCTTCTTGACCGTGATGGCGAAGTGCTTGAACAGTACCGCACCATCTCTTTCGTGGTGAGTGACAAGATTGCCGAGGCTATGGGAGGCTTGAATCAAGCTCAGTTACCTAAGGTTCTATCACTGCCAGAAGGTCTTGTGAGCGAAACTAACTGGCAAGCTGCCTGGATTCCGGAAGGGTTTAAGTCAAAAGAGCTTAGTCGTTATCAAATGGCAGCGACCGATAAAATGGTCGAAAGTCAGCTGTTCAGTGATGGGTTGTTTAGCTTTTCTGTGTATATCGCCGATAAAGATGAGCATTCATTGAAAGGGCAATTGGTACGCCAAGGGCGCAGAACCTTACACAGCTTAGTGATTGGCGATAAAGAAATCTCTGTCGTTGGTGATATTCCGCCAGCAACCGCCAAACGTATAGCTCAATCTGTGACGTTCAACAAACAGGTGTCAACGCAATGATGACCGCGTTAGCGACTGTTAGCTCGGTCGAACGAACAGGTAAGCAATATTTTGTTCAGCTGAGCTGTGAACAACAAACTAGTTGTAGCAGTTGCTCTTCTCAAAAAAGCTGCGGCACGGGTATTGTGACTAAGGCTGTTGGCAATAAATCTTTGTTTTGGCAGCTTAAAACCAAAAGTTTAGTCAAAGCAGGACAAATTGTAGAAATTGGCTTTCCAGAAAAAAGCCTACTTCAGTCGGCTGCGATCGTTTATCTCATCCCACTTTTCATGTTGATGATTGGTGCTGGTTTTGGACAACTCTTGTTACAACCCTTGCTCCAAGGGGGCGAGGGGATAGTCATACTCAGTGCGGCGCTGTTTACTGCTGGTGGGATTGCCTTAGCGAAGCGGTTGGCCAAACCTATGGAAGACAAATCCAAGCAAGAAGTCGTATTGATTCGAATTCTAGGTGAGTCTCTCGTCTAATTTATGATGCTTCTTGCCCTTAAATTGGGTAGAATCTGCCAACTTGATTGAAATGCCGCCACCAATGCTGAATCTAGATTGGACGTGTCGCGGCTTTCTTATTATCCCTATTCAAAGAGTTTAGTCACACCAAGCCTATGAAGCACATTCGTAATTTTTCGATTATCGCCCACATCGACCACGGTAAGTCGACCCTTTCTGACCGCTTAATCCAAGTTTGTGGAGGATTAAGTGAACGTGAGATGGCAGCTCAAGTCCTCGATTCTATGGATATAGAACGCGAGCGTGGTATTACAATTAAAGCGCAGAGTGTGACTTTAGATTATAAAGCTAAAGATGGTGAAACTTACCAACTTAACTTTATCGACACTCCTGGACACGTAGACTTTTCTTACGAAGTATCTCGTTCTCTAGCAGCTTGTGAAGGCGCACTTCTTGTAGTGGATGCTGGCCAAGGTGTTGAAGCTCAGACTCTAGCTAACTGTTACACCGCGATTGAAATGGAACTGGAAGTAGTGCCAATCTTGAATAAGATTGACTTACCTGCAGCTGAACCAGAACGTGTTGCAGAAGAAATCGAAGAGATCGTTGGTATCGATGCGATGGAAGCGACTCGCTGTTCTGCGAAAACAGGTTTGGGTGTCGACGACGTTTTAGAGAACATCGTGACGGCAATCCCGCCACCGGAAGGTGATCCTGAAGCGCCGTTACAAGCACTGATCATTGACTCTTGGTTCGATAACTACCTTGGTGTTGTTTCTTTGGTTCGTATTAAAAACGGTAAACTGAAGAAGAACGACAAGATTAAAGTTATGTCGACAGACCAAGTTTGGGGTGTTGATCGTCTAGGTATCTTTACTCCTAAGCAAATCGACACCACTGAGCTAAATACTGGCGAAGTAGGTTGGGTTGTTTGTGGTATTAAAGACATCCTAGGTGCACCGGTTGGTGATACGTTGACGCTTGCTAAAGGCGGCAGCACTGAACGTCTACCTGGTTTCCAAAAAGTGAAACCTCAGGTATATGCAGGCCTATTCCCTGTATCATCTGATGACTACGAGAACTTCCGTGACGCGCTAGGCAAATTAAGCCTGAACGATGCATCGTTGTTCTACGAACCAGAAAGTTCAGCAGCACTTGGTTTTGGTTTCCGTTGTGGCTTCTTAGGAATGCTTCACATGGAGATCATTCAAGAGCGTTTAGAGCGTGAATACGACTTAGACCTAATTACGACTGCACCAACAGTAGTATATGAAGTTGTAAAAACAGATAAAACGGTTCTGTACGTTGATAGCCCGGCTAAACTGCCAGCAGTTAATGACCTAGAAGAAATTCGCGAACCAATTGCACGCTGTAATATTCTGGTACCTTCTGATTACCTAGGTAACGTAATTACACTGTGTGTTGAGAAGCGTGGCGTACAAGTCGACATGGTTTACCACGGTAACCAAGTTGCTGTGACGTATGATCTTCCTATGGCAGAAGTCGTTCTAGACTTCTTCGACCGTCTGAAGTCAACGTCTCGCGGTTACGCATCATTGGATTACAACTTCCAACGCTACGAGCCATCAAACATGGTACGTGTCGACGTATTGCTGAATGGCGAAACCGTTGATGCATTAGCGATCATTACGCATAAAGATATTGCCCAGTCTCGTGGTCGTCTACTGGTAGAGAAGATGAAAGAATTCATCCCTCGTCAGATGTTCGATATCGCGATTCAAGCAGCGATTGGTAACCACATCATTGCTCGTTCTACAGTGAAACAACTGCGTAAGAACGTAATCGCAAAATGTTATGGTGGTGATATCAGTCGTAAGAAGAAACTTCTTAAGAAACAAAAAGAAGGTAAGAAGCGTATGAAGCAGATCGGTAACGTTGAACTGCCTCAAGAAGCTTTCCTTGCAATCCTTCATGTTGGAAAAGACTAACTTTATCCAGCATTAAACGAATAATTGAAAGTGAAAGAGTAGCTCGCTACTCTTTCACTTTCGTTATTTTTAAAGAAATGAAATTTAAGGGATATCAATGGCTAACACATTTTCGCTTATCTTAGTGATCGTAACTCTAGTAACCGGCATTGTATGGACGTTGGAAAAGTTTGTGTGGGCGAAGAAGCGCCAGCAAAAGCTTGCTGACGTTGAAGCACAATCGAATGGCCTAGACGCTGAAATCAGCGCAAAAGTTACGGCTCAGCCTTGGTGGGTTGAGAACAGTGTGTCCATTTTCCCGGTAATTGCATTTGTTTTGATCTTGCGTTCATTCATCTATGAACCGTTTCAAATCCCTTCTGGCTCGATGATGCCAACCCTTTTGGTTGGTGATTTCATCTTGGTAGAGAAGTACGCGTACGGTCTGAAAGACCCAGTATGGCGAACTCAATTGGTAGAAACAGGCAAACCAGAACGCGGTGACTCAATCGTATTTAAGTATCCACCTCAGCCGAACATTGACTACATTAAGCGTGTTGTCGGTATGCCAGGTGATACGATTCGCTACAGCAGTCGTAAAGAGATCTGTATTCAGGCGAAGGGTACAAGTAGCTGTGAACCAGTGAAACTAAGTAACGTTGAAGAAAGTCAATTTATTCAAGATGGTGTGCCTCTGATTCAGCTGAACGAACAGCTTGGAGACGTAGAGCACCAGATTTTAGTTAACCCATTACGTCGTGATCGTGTGCAAGCATATCAGCCTCGCAATGGTGTTAATGAATGGGTCGTTCCAGAAGGCCAATACTTTGTGATGGGTGATAACCGTGACAACAGTGCCGATAGCCGTTACTGGGGCTTTGTCCCTGAAGCAAACCTTGTTGGTAAGGCTGTTGCTATTTGGATCAGCTTCGAATTCGAACGCGGTTCAGACAGTATACTTCCAACATGGATTCCTACTGGTGTGCGTTTTAATCGCATCGGTGGGATTCATTAATCGATCACATAACACATCGAGAGAGCATGAATTCTCCAATTGATAAACTAGAGAGAAAGATTGGCTATCAGTTTAATGATGCCGATCTTATCCACTTGGCGCTGACTCACCGCAGCGCCGCAGGTAAACATAACGAACGTCTTGAGTTTCTGGGCGATTCAATTTTAAGTTTTGTTATCGCTGATGATCTTTACCACCGTTTTCCTAAGGTAAACGAAGGTGATATGAGCCGCATGCGCGCAACATTAGTACGTGGTCATACATTGGCAGAACTAGGTCGTGAATTCGAACTAGGAGATTACTTAAAATTAGGTCCAGGTGAGTTGAAGAGTGGCGGTTTCCGTCGCGATTCTATTCTAGCGGATGCTGTCGAAGCGATCATCGGTGCTGTCTATTTAGATAGTGACACCGAAGTGGTTCGCGGCATTATTTTAAGCTGGTACCAATCTCGCCTAGATGCTATTCAGCCTGGAGTATCTCAAAAAGATCCGAAAACTCGTCTACAAGAGTTTTTGCAAGGTCGAAGAAATCCTCTACCTGTCTACACAGTGACTAATATTAAAGGTGAAGCACACAACCAAGAGTTTACGGTTGAGTGTGAAGTGGCAGGTGTGGATAAACCTGTTATCGGTAAAGGCACTAGCCGCCGCAAGGCAGAACAAGCGGCTGCTGAAACAGCATTAGAGCAACTAAGCAATGTCTGATAACAACCAAGATTTCGATATCGATGCATTCTTTTCATCTGATAGCAAAAAAACGGGCCTACCGGAAAACCAACACTGTGGCTTCATCGCTATTGTCGGTCGCCCAAACGTAGGTAAGTCGACGCTTCTGAACCATATTCTGGGACAGAAAATTTCTATTACATCACGTAAACCTCAGACGACACGTCACCGTATTATGGGCGTAGAAACTGAAGGTGATTACCAAGCGATTTTTGTTGATACTCCTGGACTTCATATTGAAGAAAAGCGTGCAATCAACCGCTTGATGAACCGTGCGGCGAATAGCTCACTGAGTGATGTGAACCTAGTATTCTTCCTTGTTGACGGTACACATTGGACTGAAGATGATGAAATGGTATTGAATAAGCTGAGAAAAACAGATTTCCCAGTGGTACTTTGTATTAACAAAGTAGATAACGTTCAAGACCGTACAGATGTAATGCAACACATGATGGAAGTCTCTAAGAAGATGGAATTCGTTGATGTTGTACCTATTTCGGCGAAGCAAGGTAAAAACATTGATGTACTGCGTAAGCACGTACGTGAGCATTTACCGAAAGCGACACATCACTTCCCTGAAGAGTATGTGACTGATCGCTCGCAACGTTTTATGGCATCTGAAATCATCCGTGAAAAGCTAATGCGCTTTACAGGTGATGAGCTACCTTATTCGGTGACGGTTGAAATCGAACGTTTTGATTACAACCCAGATAACGATGGTTTCCATATCAATGCACTGATTCTTGTTGAGCGTACTGGTCAGAAGAAAATGGTGATTGGTAAAGCGGGTGAGAAGATCAAGACGATTGGTCGTGAAGCGCGTATCGATATGGAAGAGCTATTCGGTCGTAAGGTTTACCTAGAGACTTGGGTCAAAGTTAAATCTGGTTGGGCTGATGATGAACGTGCACTTCGTTCACTAGGTTACATCGACGATCTATAATATAGGCTGAGTATCACTTTCTTCGATAAGAAAGTTGAACTAAATATAAATCCAAGAGAGAGTGCGAACTCTCTCTTTTTGTATCTGTAATAAGGGTAAGTGATTGAGCGAAGGGTTACAGCGATGCTTTGTGTTGCACCGTCGACCATACAGTGAGTCGAGCCTGATTCTGGATGTCTTCAGTGAAGAGTTCGGTCGGGTGACGTTGATGTCTAAAGGCGCTCGAAGTAAGCGTTCCAATTTGAAAGGTGCATTGCAACCTTTTACGCCGCTACTGCTTAAGTGGTCAGGCAATGGTTCAATGAAAACGTTACGCCAAGCTGAGCCTATTAGCTTAGGGCTTCCCCTCGCCGGTATCAATCTGTATTCAGCTATGTATGTGAACGAGTTAATCGGCCGAGTATTGATGGCTGAAGTCGCCATGCCTGCTCTTTTTCACGACTATCTTCATGCTTTAACAGAACTGGCTCATAATGAGAACCCTGAGCCAGCGCTGCGTCGTTTTGAGTTGGCTCTATTATCCGCTATGGGATACGGCGTCGACTTTTTACATTGCGCGGGCACCGGTGAAACGATTGATCCTAGTATGACTTATCGCTATCGAGAACAGAAAGGCTTCATCGCTTCGATACGCAGAGATAACCTGACATTCATGGGCGATGAACTTATCGCAATCAGCGAACGTAGGTTTATCACTAAAGAGCAGTTAAAAGCGGCAAAACGCTTTACACGCATAGCCTTAAAGCCGTATCTTGGCGGCAAACCATTAAAAAGTAGAGAGCTATTTATGCCAACAATAGCTCTCTCTAGAGCACGGAGTATTGGAAAATGAGCTCAATCCTTTTAGGCGTTAATATCGACCATATTGCAACACTGCGTAATGCACGTGGTACTAAATACCCAGATCCAGTACACGCAGCTGAAATTGCTGAACGTGCGGGGGCAGATGGCATTACCATTCACTTGCGCGAAGATCGCCGTCATATTGTTGATCGCGATGTACGTATTCTGGCTGAAACTATTCAAACTCGTATGAATTTAGAGATGGCAGTGACGGACGAGATGGTTCAAATTGCACTCGATACTAACCCTGAGTTTGTTTGTCTGGTTCCAGAAAAGCGTGAAGAACTGACGACTGAAGGTGGCTTGGATGTGGTTGGTCAGCTTGAAAAGATCAAAGCGGCGACAGAGAAACTGTCGGCTGCTGGTATCAAAGTATCTCTGTTTATCGATGCTGACCGTGAGCAAATCGATGCGGCAAAAGCGTGTGGCGCACCGTTCATTGAACTGCACACTGGCCACTATGCTGACGCGAAAACAGAAGAAGACCAACAAGACGAACTGAAAAAAATTGCAGCAGGCGCAAGCTACGCTGATGATCTTGGTATTACAGTTAATGCAGGTCATGGTCTGACTTACCACAACGTAGCACCGATTGCGGCACTTCCAGAGATCTATGAGCTGAACATTGGCCACTCGATCATGGGACGCGCAGTCTTTGATGGTTTAAACAAAGCCGTTGCAGACATGAAAGCCGTAATGGAGACAGCACGCAACAACGCTTAGTTCTTTAACGAGTAAGTAGTTTAGTAGTAAGCGTTAAGCGGTTAATCAGTAAAATAGTTAAAGTTAATCGATAGAAATTTGGTAGTAGGGTAAACATGGCTGTTGTTGGACTAGGTACAGATATCGCAGAAATTGAACGTGTCGAAAAGGCGTTGTCGAGAAGTGGTGACGCTTTCGCACAGCGAATTTTGACGGATTCTGAGTTTGAAGTATTTCAGCAACTCAAGCAGAAAGGGCGTTATCTTGCGAAGCGTTTTGCGGCAAAAGAAGCTGCATCTAAGGCGTTAGGCACCGGCATCGCGCTTGGTGTGACCTTTCACGACTTTGAGGTTTCTAATGATGAGCATGGCAAGCCCGTATTGAGTCTGCATAAAAAAGCGCGTGAAATTGCGGAAGCAAGTGGAACCAAGTCGATCCATCTGACTATTTCCGACGAGCGGCATTATGCAGTAGCAACGGTCTTACTCGAATCATAAACAAATTACCGCTAATCTTAATCTAGTTCGAATTCAGAATTAGAAAAAAAAGCAGAGCTCATAGGCTCTGCTTTTTATTGGTCTACATTTAGAGCGCTCAGCCATTCTACCGCTGTTATCTCTTGGCCGGTTTCAAATAATGAATTGCGGTTGCTTGAACCTTATCTAATTCATCTTGAAGTTCAAAAAGTTCTGGCTCGATATCTTCAACGGAAGTGCCGGAACGTAACTCTTTCTCTATCGTCGCACAAACCGATTTTAGCCTTGGGACACCACTGTATGAACTGCTGCCATGCATCTTATGGATTATGTGTATCAACTGTTCAACTGGGTAATCACTGTCTTCAATGGCCTTATCTGCGGCCTCATAAACCTCAGGGATAAAGTCCACTAGCATCTTCAGCATATCGCGTGCGAGATCTTCTTTGTTGGCGGCTTGTTTCATTGCTGCTTGCCAATCAATGATGATGTTCTTATGTTCGTTCGCTTCTGTTTCTGATATTTGGTTACTGTCTATTTCAGTGGATACCGCCGGATGCGCTGGATCTATTTTTTCAATGTGCTCAACCTCTGATGTCGAACTCCAATGTATCAATACCTGTTGTAAAACGTGCTCTTCAATTGGCTTGGTGAGGTAGTCATCCATACCTGCTGCAAGCAGTCGATCACGTTCGCCAATCATGGCATGAGCTGTCACGGCTATCACGGGTGTATTCGCATTATTAGCCAGTTTCTTAATGTTCTGACAAGCGGTTACACCGTCCATTTGAGGCATTTGAATGTCCATGAAGACGATATCAAAGTGTGTTTCTGTTGCCTTGTCGATCGCTTGCTGACCACTGGTGCAACTTATGACCGTTTCTACACGTTCTTTTAGCAACGCGGTAATCAATTTAAGGTTGGCTGGGTTGTCATCAACCGCTAATACCGTGAGCGGCAACTTCTCTTCCGAGTGAGTCTCAATCGCTGGTGCAATCAAAGTTGGCGCCTGATTAGAGACGAGAGTTTGCAACAGTTTTTTACGAGAGAGAGGTTTGGTTATGCACTGAACATCGACCTCTTTCATTAATTGCTCACCCAGCGCGAGTTCGGTACTTGGTGTTCCTATAATTACATTTTGAGCGATCTTCTTAGCGCCAATAGCCCAACCACTTACGGTATCAAATTGGTATTCTTGATTTGCAGCAAGGTTGAGTAGAACGTAGTCATACGAGGTAGACTCGTCCGGCATCACCGAACGATAAGTGACCACTAAGCCTTCTTGGGTCAAGATCTGCTGAGTGATCGATGCCGCTTGCATATTTGGTTCGATCAGCAGGAGCTGTTTGTCTTGTAGGCACTGTGTTTCGATAAGCTCTGTCATTGGCATATCGGTAGAAGAAAGTCTCAACGTAAACCAGAACGTAGAACCTTGGTGTAGGCGACTGGTTAAGCTTATCTCTCCTCCCATCTGGCTCACCAGCTTTTGGGTAATAACTAGGCCTAAACCAGTACCTCCATAACGACGAGAAATACTTGCATCGGCTTGGCTGAACGCTTGGAATAGTTGAGCTTGTTGGCGCTCAGAGATACCAATGCCGGTATCTCGAACCATGAACTGTAGCTCAATGCTATCTTCGGTTTGAGAGCGTAGTTCAACACTGATGTCTATGTTGCCACGCTCAGTGAATTTAATTGAGTTACCTACTAGGTTGGTTAGAATTTGCTGGATTCGGAGTGGGTCTCCTACCACACCTGGTGGAACTTTCGGATCGATCTTAAGCGTCAGCTCTAGCCCTTTCTCATGAGCATTGGTTGCTTGAAGGTTCACTACCTCTTCAAGGCTAGCTTGGAACTCAAATGGAATGTTCTCTAGAGCCAGTTTGCCGGCTTCAAGTTTCGAGAAGTCCAAGATATCGTTGATGATGCTAAGCAGGTTGTTGGCTGATCGTTCAATGGTTTGCAGGTAATCAGTTTGACTGTTCGATAGGTGCGTCTTAAGCATCTGACGAGTAAAACCAATCACCCCGTTCAGCGGCGTTCTCAGTTCGTGAGACATATTCGCTAAAAATTCAGACTTAACTCGCGCCGCTTCTTGAGCTCGTTTTTTCGCGATGTCTAACTCAACGTTTTGAATTTCTAACTGCTCCAGCGTTTCACGTAGATCTGAGGTCGCTTGGTCGATACTGTGCTGCATTTCGACGTGGTATTCTGATAGCGATACCGCCATCGCGTTGATACCGTTTTTCAATGAGTCTAGCTCACCATGCATTTTTCCTTCGATACGCACATCGAGATGACCACGACGAATTCGGTCGACCATATTTTTCATGTGTGTGATCGGTTGCGTTACGTCATGCATCAAGCGAAAAGCAAATACACCAGAGAGCCCAAGCCCAAGAATTAATACCAAGAAAGCAGAGAACACCTCTTGATACTGCTGTAATCGCAGTGATGACAGGTCTAACTCTATCGCAATATAACCGATCGCTTGGTTGGCTTGAGACTGCCCATTGGCTGAGTTGATGTACTGACCCTCAGCGATGATAGGCGTCCGAAGAATCAGCGTGTTATCGAGTAGGTTCGATGAGCTTAAATGCGGAATCGGTTTATCTTTAGGGTAGGTAAGGCTTTCGAAGTCTGGGTGGAAGTTTGAGGTTACAAACAGCTCATGGCGTTCATCAAATACCGCGATACTGCGCACCAGTTTAGAATTTTTTCGATGCGCATAGCTAATCAACTGACGAACAGACTCTCGACTTTCGAGTTTCATGCCTGATTCACTCGCAATCGCCAGTGGTTCAATGATGCTAGTACCAGTATTAACCACTTGACCCTCAAGGTCTTGATAGCGGTTAAATGAGAAAAATGCACTCAATAGCAGCCCAATAATCAGGGTTGGAGCTAGAGTTAAGGTAATTACACGGGCTCTTAAGCCATATCTGGTCATGTTCTTTAATTACATCGAGGTCTGGATATGGGAAAATAACGCACACAATGGCGGTTAAGTGAACGGTAAGCTTAATCAAAGCCGTGACGTTCGACAATGATTCCAAGACATAATAGTGAGTCCTGGATACCAATTACTTATTAAAAGATACATTAGGCACAAGCAATGGCACGTTTTTTCCAACCAAAAAAGAAAACTCAACTCGAGACCAAGCATCAATCGGTTTTGGTTGAACGAATGGATCACAATGGCGCTGGCATCGCTTATCAGAAGAATAAACCCGTTTTCATTGATGGCGCATTGCCAGGTGAGCAGGTGGTTATTCAACTTACTGAGAGCAAAAGTAAGTTTTCGCGAGCAAAACTCATCAAATTACTTAAACCGAGTGAGCTGCGATTAAAGCCATTTTGTAAGCACTTTAATCAGTGTGGTGGCTGTCACCTTCAACATCTTGGTTACTCTTCTCAGGTTGAGCATAAATCACAATCTTTGACGCATTTGATGAGCCAATATCAAACGGCGAATACTGAAGTTACTCAGCCGATTGTAGGTGATGAAACCGGTTATCGACGTCGCGCGCGTATCAGCCTATTTGTTGACAAGAAGACACAGCAGCTTCAATTCGGTTTCCGTAAGAAACAAAGTAAGCAGATTGAAAACATCACCGACTGTGCTGTACTGGATCCTCACCTTAATATATTGCTGCCAAAGCTGAAAAGTTTACTCAATACTTTCAGCAACCTTACGTCTTTAGGACACGTTGAATTGGTTTTGGGCGATACTGGCCCTGTTATGGTGCTACGTCATCTTAAGCCTTTGGTTGAGAAAGATGAGCAAGCATTGATTGCACTCGCTAAATTTGAAGGTGCTACGTTGTATACTATGCCAGAAACGGACAAGCTTATTCGTTTAGTTGGCGATACGCCTTCTTATAGCGAAACTGGCGTAATGTTACCGTTTGAACCAAACCACTTTATTCAAGTAAACCAGAAAGTGAACCAGAAAATGGTTGCTCAAGCGATTGAATGGCTAGAACCTCAAGCCGATGAGCGAGTGCTTGATCTGTTCTGCGGCCTGGGTAACTTCAGTTTACCGATCGCGCAACAATCGGCATTTGTGGTGGGTGTTGAAGGTGTAGATGAAATGGTCCAACAGGCCACATCTAATGCAGCATTAAACCAGTTAAGCAATACGGATTTCTACCAAGCTAACCTAGAAGAAGAGCTGTCTTCACAACCTTGGGCAAAAGAGAAATTTGATAAAATATTGCTTGACCCTGCCCGTGCTGGAGCGAGTGGGATCGTTGATCAAATTTCAGCGCTAGGAGCGAAGCGTGTGGTTTATGTTTCGTGTAATCCTGCTACTCTAGCTAGAGATTCTGAGAGCTTAGAAAAACAAGGCTATCAATTGGCCAAATTGGGTATGCTAGACATGTTCCCGCACACCAGTCATCTAGAATCGATGGCTCTCTTTATCAAGGCTTAGAGGCCTATAAATAAGGCTTCAAAATGAATCAAAAAGGTGCAGGAAAGCCTGCGCTGATATCAATATGGTCGAACTAACTTGGAATCAGTTAGTCATATTGAATTGGGTATAAAACATAATAACTAGGAAGGCATGATGGTTGCGGTAAGAAGCGCACATTTAAACCCAAGCGAACAGTTTGAGCTAGAAAGTTGGATTGCGTCATTGAATCAAGACGCAAAGACCTCGAATAAACTGATCAAAGTTTATCGTCACTGTGAAGAGCTGTTAAAAGATCACGATCAAGCGTCTCTCCTGCTTTGGCGTGGGCGTGAGATGATCGAAATCTTGGTTACGCTGTCTATGGACCGTGCGACGTTGATCGCTGCACAACTTTTCCCAGTCGTCTCAAGTGGTGTTTTTGAGCGTGAAGCGTTTGAAGAATACTACGGCAAAGAAACCGTAAAGCTGATTGATGGCGTTGAAGAAATGGCGGCGTTAGGCCAGCTAAACGTGACCCTTGAAGGCAGTGCTGCCTCGGGTCAAGTCGATAACGTTCGTCGTATGCTACTGGCGATGGTCGACGACTTCCGCTGCGTAGTCATCAAGCTAGCAGAGCGAATTTGTAACCTTATTGAAGTGAAAAAGGCCCCTGATGCTGTGCGCCGTGCGGCAGCAAAAGAGTGTTCTAATATTTATGCTCCACTTGCTAACCGTTTAGGTATTGGTCAGCTGAAGTGGGAAATCGAAGATTACGCGTTCCGTTATCAACAACCCGACACTTATAAGCAGATTGCTAAACAGCTGTCTGAGCGTCGTATCGTCCGAGAACAATACATCACAGACTTTGTTGATGACTTAACGGCAGAAATGAAGCGTTCAAGCATTAATGCGGAAGTCAGCGGTCGACCAAAACACATCTACAGTATCTGGCGTAAAATGCAGAAGAAAGGCTTAGCGTTTGATGAGCTTTTTGATGTGCGTGCAGTGCGTATTATCGCAGACCAACTGCAAGACTGTTATGCCGGTTTAGGTGTGGTTCACACCAAATACAAACACTTACCAAGTGAATTTGATGACTACGTGGCGAACCCTAAGCCAAATGGTTACCAATCAATTCATACTGTAGTTCTGGGCCCTGAAGGCAAGACCATTGAGATTCAAATCCGTACCAAGCAGATGCATGAAGACTCTGAGCTTGGTGTCGCTGCGCACTGGAAGTACAAAGAAGGTGCTTCAAGCGGACGCAGTGGTTACGACGAGAAAATTACTTGGTTGCGTAAACTTATCGACTGGCAAGAAGAGATGTCTGATTCTGGCGAGATGCTGGATGAAGTTCGTAGCCAAGTATTCGATGACCGCGTTTATGCCTTTACACCACGAGGTGACGTGGTTGATTTACCTATGGGGGCAACCCCACTGGACTTCGCTTACCACATCCACTCTATGGTTGGACACCGTTGTATCGGTGCCAAAGTTGCTGGTCGAATCGTCCCATTCACTCATAAGCTATCAATGGGTGATCAAGTTGAAATCATCACCCAGAAAGAACCGAACCCTTCACGTGACTGGCTAAACCCAACCACAGGCTTCGTTCATTCTGGTCGTGCTCGTGCAAAAATTAACGCATGGTTCCGTGCTCAAAGTCGTGAGAAAAATCTAGAAGCGGGTCGAGACATCCTTGAGGTTGAACTAGCCAAAGTGGGTGCAACCCTAAAAGATGCCGATCAATATGCTTTGAAACGTTTCAATGTAAATACGCCAGATGAACTCTATGCTGGTATTGGTAGTGGCGAT
Source organism: Vibrio sp. PSi01 (assembly GCF_054960695.1). NCBI lineage: Bacteria > Pseudomonadati > Pseudomonadota > Gammaproteobacteria > Vibrionales > Vibrionaceae > Vibrio > Vibrio sp. PSi01. The sequence continues at coordinate 341,614 of NZ_JBHNYN010000005.1, read as the reverse complement.
TTGCGTATTAACCAAGTGGTTAATCACATTAATGCCTTGGTTAACAAACCAACAGCGGAAGAAGAAGACAAAAAAGCGTTAGAGAAACTGCTTGAGTCAGAAAACAAACCCGCGCAACAAAGCCGCCCTAAGAAAGATGCGGTTGTCGTTGAAGGCGTTGATAACCTGATGACGCATTTAGCGCGTTGTTGCCAACCTATCCCTGGCGATACAATCAAAGGTTATATCACTCAAGGGCGTGGTATCTCAGTTCACCGGGCTGATTGTGAGCAATTAGGTGAGCTTCACCTGCACGCACCAGAGCGTATCATTGATACCGTCTGGGGTAATGGCTTCGTTGGATCATATATCCTAACGCTGCGTGTTGAAGCGCTAGAGCGGAATGGCTTATTGAAAGATATCACCTCTTTGTTTTCAAATGAAAAGATTAGTGTGACGACAATGAAGAGCCGTATCGACTACAAACGTCAGCTATCGGTGATGGATTTTGATTTGGAAGTGACCAATATTGAAATTCTGAGTCGAGTGACTAGCCGAGTAGAACAAATCAAAGATGTCATGAGCGTAAAACGCCTAGGCTAAAATTCTCGTCATACTTGAAGCTGATGGCGTTGTTGCCTGAGCGCACTCCGGAGTGCCGGCCCAGGCTCATCACATAGACAAGCTATGCTCAGGAGTTTCGCTTGCTTGTCGCCTAGCCACAGTTTCAATTATTTAGAGAATTAGACAGTATCAACAAAGGTGAGTGGTTTTGGCTGCTCACCTTTTTTAGTTCTAATATCTTTTAGTTTGAGTACCTTTTAGTTTCAGTGAAGCTATAAATTTAAAAAATCAAAGACAGTGAATAGGAAGAAAACGATGAATCACCCGATTGAACAACTTGAACAGATTATGACTAAGCTGCGCGATCCTGAAGGTGGCTGTCCTTGGGATTTGAAACAAAACTTTGAAACAATTGTGCCGCATACTATCGAAGAAACATATGAGGTGGTGGACGCGATTCACAACAAAGACTGGCCGAACCTGCAAGAAGAGTTGGGTGACTTGTTGTTTCAGGTAATCTTCTACAGCCAATTAGCAAAAGAGCAGGGCTTGTTTGAGTTCTCTGATGTGGTCGACGGTATCAATGAGAAACTAACACGCCGCCATCCGCATGTTTTTTCTGATACCGAATTTGCAAGTGATGAAGAAATTAATGCTAACTGGGAAGCTGAAAAGGCCAAAGAAAAAGCCGAGGCAGGAAAAACTCAGGAAAGTATTCTAGACTCAATACCAAACTCTCTGCCTGCACTTTCGCGTGCTACAAAGATTCAAAAACAAGTCGCAAAATACGGCTTTGATTGGGACTCTATCGGTCCAGTTGCAGATAAGGTTTTAGAGGAAGTCGATGAGGTGCTAGAAGAAGCGCTTCAAGTGACACCAAATGAAGACCTGGTTGAAGAAGAGTTGGGTGATTTACTGTTTGCGACGGTTAATTTGGTCCGACATCTGGGAAAAAATCCGGAATCGGCTCTGACAAAAGCAAACCTGAAATTTTCACGACGTTTTAAAGGCGTCGAACAAATAGTTCGCCAACAAGATAAGGATTTAACCGATTTTTCACTACAACAGCTTGATTCTATGTGGGATGAAGTCAAAGTGGCGGAGAAAAGATAACCAAAGCATTTATCATGAATTGATTTGAAGCAAAAAATAAAAAATAGCAGTGTGATAGATTTCACGTTGTGGCGATAAGGGGCTTCTGGTATATTTTCATCCCGTCCAGAAGTAATCCATTTCCCTCATTCAACCAATTTCAGGTTAAACATGACGACAAATTACATTTTTGTTACTGGCGGGGTTGTATCCTCTCTAGGTAAAGGTATTGCAGCAGCATCTCTTGCGGCTATTTTAGAAGCTCGTGGTCTTAAAGTGACTATGATGAAGCTTGACCCTTACATCAACGTTGATCCAGGCACTATGAGCCCGACTCAACACGGTGAAGTGTTCGTTACGGAAGATGGCGCTGAAACTGACCTTGACCTTGGTCACTACGAGCGATTCATTCGCACCAAGATGACTAAGCGTAACAACTTCACAGCAGGTCGTGTTTATGCTGACGTTCTACGTAATGAACGTCGCGGTGATTACCTAGGTGCAACAATCCAGGTTATCCCTCATATTACTAACTCTATTAAAGAACGCGTAATCTCTGGTGCTAAAGGCCACGATATCGCGCTTGTTGAAGTTGGTGGTACTGTTGGTGACATCGAATCTCTACCATTCATGGAAGCGATTCGTCAGCTAGCTGTCGAATTAGGTCGTGAACGCGCAATGTTCATGCACTTAACTCTAGTTCCTTACCTAGCGGCTGCAGGTGAAGTGAAAACTAAGCCAACGCAACACTCTGTAAAAGAGCTACTTTCTATCGGTATCCAACCTGACATCCTAGTTTGTCGTTCAGATCGTGTTATCCCAGCAAACGAACGTAAGAAAATTGCTCTTTTCTGTAATGTACAAGAAAAAGCCGTTATCTCGATGAAAGACGTAGATTCTATCTACAAGATCCCACAGTTAATCCGTGCACAAGGCATTGATGATCTTGTGTGTACGCGTTTCGGTATCAATGCACCAGAAGCTGATCTGTCTGAGTGGGAACAAGTAATTTACGAAGAAGCTAACCCAACGGGTGAAGTGACGATTGGTATGGTTGGTAAGTACATTGAACTACCTGATGCATACAAATCAGTAAACGAAGCACTTAAGCACGCAGGCTTGAAAAACCGCCTAAGCGTCACAATTAAATACGTAGACTCTCAAGATGTTGAGTCAAAAGGCGTAGAAATTTTAGAAGGCCTAGACGCAATCCTAGTTCCTGGTGGCTTTGGCGATCGTGGTGTTGAAGGTAAGATTCTTGCTGCTCAATACGCTCGTGAAAACAAAGTACCTTACTTAGGTATCTGTCTGGGTATGCAAGTTGCTCTTATTGAGTACGCTCGTAACGTTGCGAAGATGGAAGGAGCACACTCTTCTGAATTCTGTAAGGAAACTAAATACCCTGTTGTTGGCCTAATCACTGAATGGATCGACGGCGAAGGTAAAGTTGAAGAACGTACTGAAAAATCCGACCTAGGTGGTACTATGCGTCTAGGTTCACAGCTTTGTCACCTTGCTAAAGGTACTAAGGCTTACGAATTATACGGTAGCGCGACGATCCATGAACGTCACCGTCACCGTTACGAAGTGAACAATAATCTTCGTCCACAAATTGAAAAAGCGGGCCTAAAAGTATCAGGTCTATCTGCGGACAAGAAACTGGTTGAAGTTATTGAGAACCCGAACCACCCATGGTTCGTTGCTGCTCAATTCCACCCAGAGTTCACTTCAACACCTCGCGATGGTCACCCATTGTTTGCAGGTTTCGTTAAAGCAGCTGGTGAATATCAGCGCGGCGAATTAGAAAAGTAAAAAGGAATACAGGTAGCTGCGTAAGTTGTGCTGCTACCTTTTAAATTTGACATTTATATATATTCAACGAGAAGGAAACATTCAATGTCTAAGATCGTTAAAGTTCTAGGTCGTGAAATCATCGATTCACGTGGTAACCCAACTGTAGAAGCTGAAGTACACCTAGAAGGCGGTTTCGTAGGTATGGCTGCTGCTCCATCTGGCGCATCTACTGGTTCTCGCGAAGCTCTTGAGCTACGTGACGGCGACAAATCACGTTTCCTAGGTAAAGGTGTTCTTAAAGCTATTGAAGCTGTAAACGGCCCAATCGCTGAAGCTCTAGTAGGTTCTGACGCTAAAGCACAAGCTGACGTTGACCAAATCATGCTTGACCTAGACGGTACTGATAACAAGTCTAAGTTTGGCGCGAACGCTATCCTAGCTGTATCTCTAGCTAACGCAAAAGCTGCTGCTGCTGCGAAAGGCATGCCTCTATACGAGCACATTGCTGAGCTAAACGGTACTGCTGGTCAGTTCTCTATGCCTCTACCAATGATGAACATCATCAACGGTGGTGAGCACGCAGATAACAACGTTGACATCCAAGAGTTCATGATCCAACCAGTTGGCGCTAAAACTCTTAAAGAAGGTCTACGTATCGGCGCTGAAGTATTCCACAACCTAGCTAAAGTTCTTAAGTCTAAAGGCTACAGCACTGCAGTTGGTGATGAAGGTGGTTTCGCTCCTAACCTTAAGTCTAACGCTGAAGCTCTAGAAGTTATCGCAGAAGCTGTTGCAGCTGCTGGTTACGAACTAGGTAAAGACGTTACTCTTGCTATGGACTGTGCAGCATCTGAGTTCTTCGACAAAGAAGCTGGTATCTACAACATGAAGGGCGAAGGTAAAACTTTCACCTCTGAAGAGTTCAACCACTACCTAGCTGAGCTAGCGAACAACTTCCCAATCGTTTCTATCGAAGACGGTCTTGATGAGTCAGATTGGGATGGCTTCAAGCACCAAACTGAACTTCTAGGCGACAAGCTTCAAATCGTTGGTGACGATCTGTTCGTTACAAACACTAAGATCCTTGCTGAAGGTATCGAGAAAGGCGTAGCTAACTCTATCCTTATCAAGTTCAACCAAATCGGTTCTCTAACAGAGACTTTAGCTGCTATCAAGATGGCTAAAGACGCTGGCTACACTGCAGTAATCTCTCACCGTTCTGGCGAAACTGAAGATGCAACTATCGCTGATCTAGCGGTAGGTACAGCTGCAGGTCAAATCAAAACTGGTTCTATGAGCCGTTCTGACCGTGTTGCTAAGTACAACCAACTTATCCGTATCGAAGAAGCTCTAGGTTCTAAAGCTCCTTTCAACGGTCTTAAAGAAGTTAAAGGTCAATAATTCCTAGCGAATTATTCATCTAAGCTTTTTAAATGCCTCGCTTATGCGGGGTATTTTTTTGCCTGTATAAAAGTGAACTTATTAAACTGTCCTTTTTATACCTACAATTCGTCATTCTCGAGACCTACGGAGGAGGGCGTTGATAATCTCATCGCGTGTTACGAACAATAATAGTCCCCCGACTTATTTATTCCCTAGCTCCACATATCTCGCACCAATAAGCGCATTATGGTATATATGTGCCTTATTCTAGTTCCTTCTTTTTCAACCGGCGAAAGGTGTTATGCGAATTTTTGCTTTAGTACTGCTCATAGTGTTTGGCTGGCTACAACATACACTGTGGCTCGGTAAAAATGGTATTTCTGATTACTACGGTGTGAACAACGAAATCCAAGTTCAACAACAAGTAAATGAAAAGCTGCATATTCGAAATGCAGAAATGTTTGCTGAGATTGATGATCTGCGCCAAGGCTTAGACGCAATAGAAGAGCGTGCTCGTCATGAGCTTGGGATGGTGAAAGAAGGCGAAACGTTTTACCGCATAATTGGTGAGGAATCTCATTAATGTCTACACAACTTCAAAGCGTTGTAGCGGTCGTACCAGCAGCTGGTATTGGTAGCCGAATGAAGGCTGACCGACCTAAGCAATATCTTAAGATTCACGGCACAACCATTTTAGAGCACACCGTTGAGAAGTTACTTTCTCATCCACAAGTGTCGCAAATTGTGGTTGCGGTTAGTGACGATGATCCTTACTACCCAGAGCTTACGCTTAATCATAATCCACAAGTGCTCAGAGTGTCTGGTGGGAGCGAGAGAGCTGATTCCGTGCTCTCTGCCTTAGATTATATCGCGCGACAGCAACTCGGTGATTGGGTTATGGTCCACGATGCAGCAAGACCTTGTGTTCAATTGAGTGATATCGACAAGTTGATTTCAGGTGCGATGAACCATGAGGTAGGGGCTATTTTAGCTGCGCCTGTTCGCGATACGATGAAGCGAGGTGCCCAAGGGCAGGTTGAGCATACCGTTGATCGAGCCGATTTATGGCACGCCCTTACACCACAAATGTTTCGAACTAAGCCTTTACGTAACGCATTGAGTCAGGCGTTAGAGCAAGGTGTTTCAATTACAGATGAAGCCTCTGCTTTTGAGTGGAAAGGTTTATCTCCAGCCTTAATAGCGGGGCGTTCAGATAATTTTAAGATTACTCAGCCTGAAGATTTAGCTTTGGCTGAGTTTTATTTAAGTCAGAATAAGGAATAATGATGATTCGTATTGGTCACGGCTTTGATGTACATAAGTTTGGTGGTGAAGGCCCGGTAATTATTGGTGGCGTTAGTATTCCTTACGAGCAAGGGCTTATCGCACACTCAGACGGTGATGTTGCCCTACACGCATTATGCGATGCTTTACTGGGTTCAATTGCAGCGGGTGATATTGGTCGTCATTTCCCTGATACGGATGATGAATGGAAAGGCGTAGATAGTCGTGAATTGCTTAAAGATGTGTACCGTCGAGTAAAAGAGCAAGGTTATGTGATTGGTAATGCAGATATTACTATCATGGCGCAAGCGCCTAAAATGGCTCCTCATATAGACTCTATGTGCCAAGCTATTGCACAAGATTTAGAAACCAGCATTGGCAATGTGAATGTAAAAGCGACGACTACTGAGCGTTTAGGTTTTACAGGTCGCAAAGAGGGCATCGCATGTGAAGCGGTAGTCCTAATTACTAAAAGTGCGTAAGCACCAACACGAAAAGAACAGCATGTCAGATATTTTATCTTCATTGGCTTACCTAAACGGTAAACCAACTGCGAAAGCAAAACTAAAAGCAAAAGCCGAACACTTTGTCGTTAATGAAGACTTAGGTTTTGAGTTTACTGGTGAAGGCGAACACCTAATGGTTCGTATTCGTAAAACTGGTGAAAACACGAGCTTCGTAGCAAATGAGCTGGCTAAAGCATGTGGTGTTAAGTCGAAGGACGTGAGTTGGGCTGGTTTGAAAGACCGTCACGCGGTTACCGAGCAATGGTTGAGCGTACACCTACCTAAAGGTCAGCCTGACTTTTCAGATTTCTTAGCACAGTATCCAAGCATTGAGATCTTGGCGATGGCACGACACAACAAAAAGTTACGTCCAGGTGATTTAGTTGGCAACCAATTTGAGCTGACTTTGTCTGAAGTAACTGATTGTGATGATGTGGTAAAGCGTTTAGAAAAAGTCGCTCAAGTCGGCGTGCCAAATTACTTCGGAGCTCAGCGTTTTGGTAATGAAGGTAACAACTTATCTGAAGCTCGACGTTGGGGGCGTGAAAATGTTCGTACGCGTAATCAGAATAAGCGCAGCTTGTACCTTTCTGCAGCTCGTTCTTGGATTTACAACCTGATCCTTTCAGACCGTATCAAGCAAGATGCGTTTGCATCGGCACTGGTTGGCGATATTGTCGTGAAAGACGGTGCTCAACTAGTGGTAACTGCGGATAATATCGAAGCGGTAAATCAAGACATCGAGAACGGCTCTTCGTTTATTACGGTTGCTTTGGCTGGAGATAATGCGTTACCTACAATTGATGCGTCTCAAGCTTTAGAGCAAAAACACCTTGATGCTGAACCGGATCTAATGGCGCTTATTTGCGGTAACCGCATGCGCCATGATCGCCGTGAAGCTTCGTTGAAGCCTACTGGTTTAACTTGGGAAGTGGACGAAGATAATATTACTCTTAAGTTTTCTCTTGATGCGGGTTGTTTTGCTACCGCTATCGTTCGTGAACTTGTCGAAGAAGTTCACGTAGAGAGAAGCTACGAGCAGTAATGATTCAGTTTGGAGCTAAGTGGCTTGATATGGGAATTTGAGTCACTTGGCATGGAACAAAAGAAAGGAAACAAGATGAAGATTTTACTCAGCAACGATGATGGTGTGCACGCTCAAGGTATTCATGAGCTGGCAAATGAATTACGTGATCTTGCTGAAATTATCATTGTTGCACCTGATCGTAATCGTTCGGGAGCTTCAAATTCATTAACTTTAGAACAACCTCTTCGTGTTCAAGAGATTGCTGAAAATACCTATTCGGTACAAGGGACACCAACAGATTGTGTGCATTTTGCGTTAAATGAACTACTCAAAAATGAGATGCCTGATCTGGTTTTAACGGGTATTAATCACGGTGCTAACCTTGGTGATGATGTGCTTTATTCAGGTACAGTAGCAGCAGCAATGGAAGGGCACTTTTTAGGTGTTCAGTCAGTGGCGTTTTCTCTGGTTGGAAAAAAACATTTTAAGACAGCGGCAGTTATTGCTCGTCGTATCGTCGAACAACATTTAGCAAATCCAATCCCGACCAATCGCCTACTAAACATTAATGTTCCTGACTTAGCCTTGGATCAACTGTCTGGTACTCAAGTGACGCGCTTAGGAGCTCGTCATCATGCTGAAGATATGATTAAGCAGAAAGATCCTCGCGGGCATGATATTTATTGGCTTGGTCCTCCGGGAAAAGAACAAGATGCTGGTGAAGGTACGGACTTTTATGCGATAGAGCATGGTTTTGTATCGGTAACACCGCTACAGGTTGATTTAACGGCGCATGAGTCGTTGGGTGCGATGGCGACATGGTTAGGAGAGAAGTAAGTGAGTAATCCACAAGCAGAGCGCTTAGTTACTTTTCTGATTGAAAATGGCATTCAAGATCAGAAAGTGCTTGATGCGATTTACCAATTACCAAGAGAGAGTTTTTTGTCGCAGGCGATGCATCATCAAGCTTATGATAATAATGCGCTGCCTATTGGACAAGGGCAGACGATCTCTCAGCCGTACATCGTTGCTAAAATGACAGAGTTACTTGAACTACAACAAGATAGCCGTGTTTTGGAAATTGGCACGGGTTCTGGTTATCAAACCGCTGTACTAGCTCAACTTGTTGACCATGTGTATTCGGTTGAACGAATAAAGTCTCTACAATGGGATGCTAAACGCAGGTTGAAGCAACTCGATTTCTACAATATTTCAACCAAACATGGTGATGGCTGGCAAGGATGGTCTTCCAAGGCGCCTTTTGATGCGATTATTGTCACCGCAGCTGCAGAGTCGATTCCTCAGGCTCTTTTACAGCAGTTGAAAGATGGCGGCCGTTTATTAATCCCTGTTGGTGATGACGAACAACAATTGTTGAAGATTGTTCGCCATGGTGACGAGTTTTTATCGAGCGTGATCGAGATGGTGAGATTTGTACCTCTTGTTCCCGGTGAACTAGCTTAATAACAAGACTAATGGTGTAGGTGGGTAGAGAGTCGATGCGTTCGAAGTTGTTAAAAGTAAGTGCTTTACTACTTAGCTGTGCCCTTGTTGGGTGTGCAGCGAATTCGCCTGCGCCAGTTTCAAGCTTAAATAAAAAATACTCTTCGATTGATCGTGGCAGCTATCGCGGTAGTTACTACGAAGTGAAAAAAGGCGATACGCTTTATTTTATTGCTTATGTGACGAACAAAGACGTTAACGATTTAGTTAGTTATAACAAGCTCTCTGCTCCTTATACAATCCACCCAGGGCAGAAGCTTAAGTTGTGGCGCCCGAGCTACAGCGCACCAGCGTATGGTAAATCAACAGTGGCGGTTGCAGCAGTTGCTGCGCCTGTCGCGGCATCCACTACATCATCGGCATCCACTACGTCATCGACAGCAAGTACCCCTAAAACTACGCCTAAAAAGAGTAAAAACTCTAAACCTGCGCCAACTCAAACTACGACTAAAGTGGTTAAAAAAGATCCACCAAAGAAGGTTGAACAATCCAAATCAAAGGAGTATGTTGGTTCTAAAGGTAAACAGAATGTTACACCGTCCACCAAACCAACAAGTGATAAAGTATCCAAATGGTTATGGCCAACTAAAGGGAGAGTAATCAAGAATTTCTCTGTAGGCGAACAAGGAAATAAAGGCATAGACATAGCAGGACAGCGAGGTCAGCCAATAGTATCTACTGCAGGGGGAACGGTTGTTTATTCGGGTAATGCATTACGAGGCTACGGCAATCTAGTGATTGTGAAGCATAATGATAATTACTTAAGTGCATACGCGCATAACGACCGACTATTAGTATCTGAAGGGCAAAGTGTGAAACCAGGGCAGAAGATTGCAACAATGGGAAGCTCTGGAGCCAGCAGTGTTAGGCTGCACTTTGAGATTCGTTACCAAGGTAAGTCCGTTAATCCAAAACGATATTTGCCTTAAATACAATATGCAAATAATACATATTGTATGGAGTGACATAGTCATTTAGCGACATATAAAGTTGTGATGTCATGCTAATTTCGCCAGGGGGAGGCGTTATGAGTATAAGCAATGCAGTAACCAAAGAAGAGTTCGATCTTAACCAAGTAACCACGGAATCGGAAACACTTGGAAAAGCAAAACGAACAGTCACTAAGAAAACCGAAGCGAAAGAAGAAGCTGAAGTTACGTCTAAAAGTTTAGATGCTACTCAACTCTACTTAGGCGAAATTGGTTTCTCACCACTACTAACCGCTGAAGAAGAAGTGCTTTATGCACGTCGAGCTCTACGCGGTGATGAAGCGGCCCGCAAACGCATGATTGAAAGTAACCTGCGTTTGGTGGTTAAAATATCTCGTCGTTATAGCAACCGTGGTTTGGCACTTCTCGATCTAATTGAAGAAGGCAACCTAGGCTTGATTCGCGCCGTAGAGAAGTTTGACCCAGAGCGAGGTTTCCGCTTTTCAACTTACGCGACATGGTGGATTCGTCAAACCATTGAACGTGCTTTAATGAATCAGACTCGCACCATCCGTTTGCCAATCCATGTTGTGAAAGAGCTGAACATCTACCTACGTACAGCAAGAGAGTTATCACAAAAGCTTGACCATGAACCAACGGCTGAAGAAATTGCTACTAAGCTAGACAAGCCAGTTGGTGATGTGAGCAAGATGCTTCGTTTAAACGAGCGAGTGAGCTCCGTTGATACGCCAATTGGTGGTGACGGTGAGAAAGCACTGTTGGATATTATTCCGGACATCAACAATTCCGATCCTGAGGTTTCAACTCAAGATAGCGATATCAAGAACTCGTTGATTTTCTGGCTAGATGAGCTGAACCCGAAACAGAAAGAGGTGCTTGCACGTCGCTTTGGACTACTTGGCTATGAACCGTCAACGTTAGAAGAAGTAGGCCGTGAAATCTGCCTGACTCGTGAACGTGTTCGTCAAATCCAAGTTGAAGGTCTTCGCCGTCTACGAGAGATTCTGATCAAGCAAGGTCTGAACATGGAAAACCTGTTTAACGTTGAAAACGACTAAACGATATTCCACGATCTCGAAATAATAAAACGCTGACCAAATGTCAGCGTTTTTTAGTTTTTGGTCTAGCTCTATCTTAGCTAGAAAACACAGCGCTTGGTTATTTTAATTAGAGTAGTTTCTTCAAGCGGTAGAGCTCTTCTAATGCTTGGCGAGGGGTTAGATCATCAGGATCAACATTCGCCAGTGCTTGTTCTACTTCACTTGGTTCAGGTATCAGGCTCAGTTGGTTCGCTATATCGACGCCGCTTGGCTTTGAGGTTGGAGAGTCGATACTCAATGACTCTAACTGAGTCAGCTTCGTGCGTGCATTCTTGATGACCGCTTTAGGTACACCAGCCAATCCAGCTACAGCGAGGCCGTAAGATTTACTTGCAGCACCTTCTTGCACTGCGTGCATAAAGGCAATGCTGTCACCGTGTTCAACTGCGTCTAAGTGTACGTTCGCTAAGGTTGGAAGTTGGTTAGGCAGTTCAGTTAGTTCAAAGTAGTGCGTTGCAAATAGTGTCATCGCATTGATTTGATTAGCTAGCCATTCAGCACTTGCCCAAGCCAGTGATAGGCCATCATAAGTGCTGGTGCCGCGGCCGATCTCATCCATTAGCACAAGGCTATTTGGTGTAGCGTTATGCAGAATATTCGCGGTCTCTGTCATCTCAACCATGAAAGTTGAACGACCCGAAGCTAAATCATCCGATGCGCCAATACGCGTAAAGATACGGTCGATAGAGCCAATCGTCGCGCTTTCTGCTGGTACATAACAACCGATATGAGCCATCAGCGCAATGAGTGCGGTCTGACGCATGTAGGTCGACTTACCACCCATGTTTGGACCTGTGATGATCAGCATTTTACGTTGATCATTGAGGTCGATAGGGTTCGCAATGAAAGGTTCGTCCATCACTTGTTCCACTACAGGATGACGACCTGCTTGAATTTGCACACCAGCTGACTCTGTCATCGTTGGACGGCAGTAATCAAGAGTGTCTGCACGTTCCGCTAAGTTTTGCAGAACATCAAGCTGAGATACAGAAGAAGCGATATTTTGCAGTTGCTCTAGATAAGGCAGTAACAAATCAAATAACTCTTCCCACAACTGCTTCTCGATAGCCAGGGCTTTCGATTTTGAGTTGAGGACTTTATCTTCATGCTCTTTTAGCTCGGGAATAATGTAGCGTTCTGCATTTTTAAGCGTTTGACGGCGAACATAGTGTGGTGGCACAAGGTGGCTCTGCCCGCGGCTTACTTGAATGAAGAATCCGTGTACGTTGTTGTAGCCAACTTTAAGCGTGTCGATGCCATGGCGTTCACGCTCTTCTTGCTCAAGCTTGTCAAGAAACTCTGTTGCGCCCGCTGCAAGGTCACGCCATTCGTCTAACTCGGTATTATAGCCTTCTGCAATCACACCACCATCTCGGATAACCACCGGTGGGTTTTCTTTGATCGCACGCTCAAGTAGTTCAGAAACTTCACCCAAAGGAGAAGCATATTGAGCAAGTTGAGTAAGATATGGGTGTTTAAGTTGCGTCAGTGTTTCAGCAAGCTCTGGTAAGTATTCCATTGCTTGGCGAAGACGAGCCATATCGCGAGGACGCGCTGAACGAAGTGCTAATCGAGCAAGAATGCGTTCGATATCACCGATCTGTTTTAAGGTTGGTTGTAGCTCTGTGAATAGAGCCAAATCTTTCATTTCACCTATCGCGTCTAGGCGCTGATCGAGTGCTGAGATATTGCGCATTGGTTGATGTAACCAACGCTTAAGCATACGACTGCCCATAGCGGTTGCGGTGTGATCAAGCACTTCGGCAAGGGTATTATCAGTGCCGCCCGATAAGTTTTGAGTGATCTCTAGGTTACGGCGAGTTGCCGCATCAAGGATCACTGAGTGATCTTGCTTATCCATTGTGAGTGAACGGATATGCGGAAGGGCTGTTCGTTGGGTATCTTTAACGTATTGGATCAGACAACCCGCAGCACACAAACCGAGCTTCGCATTTTCTACGCCAAAGCCAACAAGATCGCGAGTACCAAATTGTTGATTGAGTTGTTGCTTAGCTGTATCTAATTCAAATTCCCATACTGGACGACGGCGATTGCCATTACGACTTGCCATCAAATTTACAGGTTCGAAATCTTCAGGGAATAGCAGTTCACGTGGTGACGTTCTCTGCAATTCTGCCGCCATTGCTTCTTCGGTTTCCGGCTCACATAGCTGGAATCGACCAGAAGTAATATCAAGCGTCGCGTAGCCAAATTTACCATTGTGGTGGTAAATAGCGGCGATTAAGTTGTCGACTCGCTCAGAAAGCAGGGCTTCGTCGGTTACGGTACCCGGTGTCACGATACGCACAACCGCGCGCTCAACAGGGCCCTTTGAAGTTGCTGGATTACCAATCTGCTCACAAATTGCTACGGACACGCCCAACTGCACTAACTTCGCAAGATACCCTTCAACAGCATGGTATGGAACACCCGCCATAGGAATTGGCTCACCATTTGAAGAGCCACGCTTAGTCAGTGAAATATCGAGTAGTTGAGAGGCTTTTTTAGCGTCATCGTAGAAAAGCTCGTAGAAATCGCCCATGCGATAGAACAGCAGAATTTCTGGGTTTTCTGCTTTGAGTTTCAGATACTGCTGCATCATGGGAGTATGTTTTTGATCGGCTTTCACAGTTAACTTCTTTCGTTTATTTCTATTGCGGCTTAGGATACGTGAAAGCGTTTCGTGCGAAAAGCGACACATGCGAAAAGATGCAAATCCAAATGATATGACCGTAGATAAAGGGAGCCGATGATGTATACGATTCAAGTTCTTAGTGAACAGCTTGGACATTTACTCGCTAAACACCAACATATCTTAGTGACGGCTGAATCTTGCACTGGTGGAGGTGTAGCGACCGCTATTACAGATATTGCTGGAAGTTCAGCATGGTTTGATCGCGCCTTTGTGACCTACAGTAATGAAGCAAAGCAAGAGATGATCGGTGTTCAGTCTGAAACCTTAGTTAAGTTTGGTGCTGTCAGTGAGCCTGTAGTAATAGAAATGGCTGATGGTGCGTTGCAAAATTCAAATGGCACAATTTCGGTATCGATAAGTGGTATTGCCGGTCCTGGTGGTGGCTCGGAAGATAAACCTGTAGGGACGGTGTGTTTTGCTTGGAAGGCCTGTGATGGGTGGAATAAAGTAGAAACGAATGTATTTACAGGTGATAGATCACAAGTACGCCAACAAGCGACGCACCATGCCCTGCAAGTTATTTATGATTACCTCTCAATGGAAGACAGATAACATTTGTACAAATTATTTTCACACAGGTATAGACACTGTATGAATCAACAGTATAATGAAAGCCAATTAGTCACCCCTATGTGGGTTAGAAATAGATTCTAAATCGCTTGTTGAGACAACCGATTATGTGGAGATAGAAATGGACGAGAATAAACAAAAAGCGTTAGCCGCAGCCCTTGGTCAGATTGAAAAACAATTTGGTAAAGGTTCGATCATGCGTCTTGGTGACAACCGCACAATGGACGTAGAAACTATTTCTACAGGTTCTCTATCTCTAGATATCGCACTAGGTGCTGGTGGCCTTCCAATGGGTCGTATCGTTGAAGTTTACGGCCCAGAATCATCAGGTAAAACAACGTTAACGCTTGAGCTTATTGCTGCAGCACAGAAAGTAGGTAAAACGTGTGCATTCGTTGATGCGGAGCACGCACTTGACCCTATTTACGCTCAGAAGCTTGGTGTTGATATCGACGCGCTTCTTGTTTCTCAACCTGATACGGGTGAGCAAGCATTAGAAATCTGTGACGCTCTAGCTCGTTCAGGTGCTATCGACGTTCTTGTTATTGACTCAGTAGCTGCACTGACACCTAAAGCGGAAATTGAAGGCGAAATGGGCGATAGCCACATGGGTCTTCAAGCTCGTATGCTTTCTCAAGCAATGCGCAAGCTAACAGGTAACCTTAAGCAGTCTAATTGTATGGCTATCTTCATTAACCAAATTCGTATGAAGATTGGTGTGATGTTCGGTAATCCAGAAACAACAACTGGTGGTAATGCGCTTAAGTTCTACGCATCTGTTCGTCTTGATATTCGCCGTACAGGTGCGATTAAGGATGGTGATGAAGTTGTTGGTAATGAAACGCGTATCAAGGTTGTTAAGAACAAGATTGCTGCACCATTCAAACAAGCTGAAACTCAAATTCTTTATGGCAAAGGCTTCAACCGTGAAGGCGAGCTTATCGACCTAGGTGTTAAGAATAAGCTAGTAGAAAAAGCAGGCGCTTGGTACAGCTACAAGGGCGACAAGATCGGTCAAGGTAAAGCTAACGCTGGTAAATACCTACGTGAAAACCCAGAGGTTGCTCTTGAGATCGATACTAAACTTCGTGAGTTGTTATTAACTCCTGCTGTTCTTGAAGAGAAGGGCGCAGAGAAAGAAGAAGAAAGCGAAGAGCTATAAGCTAACGTTTTATAAAGTGAATGCTTGAAATAAGCATTCACTTGGAAAGAATTTAAAGCCTCGCATATTTTGCGGGGCTTTTTTATTGGAATAGCCTATCGGATATCTCTTTAATCAACTCTCTCTCGTTACCTGAGTTTTTAGTGATTATGTCGCCAATTTAGTTCTGCTTTTCTACGGCTAGGTATAGTGGAATATTCTACGTTTTATCGAATTTCAACTAAAATCCTGCCCAAGGGTGTCTTTTCTACAAGAAAACTAGTCGAAGCCTTAACCATGATCTACAATACGGCAAAATTCTAACTCGACTATTTTCAGGAAGAGCTGCATGTACATGAGCACTGATGAGGTTCGCAACGCGTTCCTTAAGTTCTTTGAGAGCAAAGAACACCAAATCGTAGACAGTTCATCGTTAGTTCCACATAACGATCCAACCCTGCTATTCACTAACGCAGGTATGAACCAATTCAAAGATTGCTTCTTAGGCGCCGAAAAACGTGCCTACACTCGAGCAACTACGGCTCAGCGTTGTGTACGTGCGGGTGGTAAACACAATGACCTTGAAAACGTAGGTTTTACGGCTCGTCACCACACGTTCTTCGAAATGCTAGGCAACTTCAGCTTTGGTGACTACTTCAAAGAAGAAGCGATTGGGTTTGCTTGGGAATTCCTGACGGAAACTCTTCAACTGCCAAAAGATCGTCTACTAGTAACGGTATACGAGACAGATGATGAAGCATTCGATATCTGGAACAAGAAAGTAGGTGTACCTGCTGACCGTATCGTTCGAATCGGCGACAAAGAAGGCGGTAAACAGTTCGAGTCTGATAACTTCTGGACGATGGGTGACACAGGTCCTTGTGGTCCATGTACTGAAATCTTCTACGATCACGGTGAGCACATCTGGGGCGGCCGTCCTGGTACACCTGAAGAAGATGGTGACCGTTTCATCGAGATCTGGAACAACGTATTCATGCAGTTCAACCGTCACGCTGACGGCACAATGGAACCGCTACCTAAGCCTGCTGTAGATACAGGTATGGGTATTGAGCGTATTTCTGCAATCATGCAGGGCGTTCACTCTAACTACGAAATTGATGTATTCCAAAAGCTAATCAAAGCGACAGCGGAAGTTGTGGGTCATGACGATCTATCTAACCAATCGCTACGCGTTATTGCTGACCACATCCGTTCTTGTTCATTTTTAATCGCTGACGGCGTTATGCCTTCAAACGAAGGTCGTGGCTACGTTCTACGTCGTATTATTCGTCGTGCAGTTCGTCACGGTAACAAGCTTGGCGCACAAGGCGTGTTCTTCCACAAACTTGTGGGTGTACTGGCTGAAGTGATGGGCTCTGCGGCAGATGAACTTAAGAAACAGCAAGAGCTTGTTGAAAAAGTACTTCGCATTGAAGAAGAGAACTTTGGTCGCACGCTCGAGCGCGGCATGGTTATCCTTAACGACGCACTAGACGCACTTGAAGGCAAAGAGCTTGACGGTGAAACAGTATTCAAACTTTACGATACATACGGCTTCCCTGCTGACCTTACGAACGATGTAGCTCGTGAACGCGACTTTACCATCGATGAAGAAGGCTTTGAGAAGGCGATGGAAGCACAGCGTAAGCGTGCACGTGAAGCCGGTCAGTTCGGTACTGATTACAACGCGACGATCAAAGTAGACACGAACACTGAGTTCTGTGGTTACACAAGTACTGAAGGTGCTGGTGAAATTTCTGCGCTATTCGTTGACGGTGAAGAAGTATCTTCACTATCGGCTGGCGACAAAGCAATCATCATCCTTGAAGAGACACCATTCTATGCAGAGTCAGGCGGTCAATGTGGTGACGCTGGTACGCTAAGCACTGCGTCGGGTCTCTTCAAAGTACAAGATACTCAGAAGCTAGGTAACGCATTTGCACACCACGGCGAGCTAATTGAAGGCGTATTTGCTCAAGGCGATAAAGTCGAAGCGCGCGTTGATGCTGAGCGTCGTGCTGCTATTTCACTGAATCACTCTGCAACTCACTTACTTCACTCTGCACTGCGCGAAGTGCTAGGTGAGCACGTTGCTCAGAAAGGTTCTTTAGTTAAGCCAGACAATCTACGTTTTGACTTCTCCAACCTTGAAGCGGTAACACCGGCACAGATTAAAGAAGTAGAACGCTTGGTTAACGCACAAGTTCGTAAGAACCACGTGATTGAAACCAACATCATGGATATCGAGTCAGCGAAACAAAAAGGTGCAATGGCACTGTTTGGCGAGAAGTACGATGATGAAGTTCGCGTTCTATCTATGGGCGATTTCTCTACTGAACTTTGTGGTGGTATCCACGCAAGCAATACGGGTGATATCGGCCTATTCAAGATCACTTCTGAAGGTGGTATTGCTGCGGGTATTCGTCGTATTGAAGCGGTAACGGGTGAAACAGCTCTAGATGCAGTAGAAGCTCAGGCTAACGCTTACGAAGAGAAGCTTGCTGAATCAGCTAAGAAAGCAAAATCGCTAGAGAAAGAAATCCAACTGCTTAAAGAAAAGATGGCTGCGGCAGAAAGCGCAAACATCATGGGCAAAGTAGAAGATATCTCTGGTACTAAAGTTTTGGTTGCTGCAATTGAAGGCGCAGACAACAAGAACCTACGTACTATGGTTGATAACGCTAAAAACCAAGTAGGTAGCGGCATCATCCTTATCGCGAATATCGCTGACGGCAAAGTTGGCTTGATTGCTGGCGTAACCAAAGACCTTGTTGGCAAAGTAAAAGCGGGTGACCTCGTTAAGATGGTTGCTGAGCAAGTTGGCGGTAAAGGCGGTGGTCGTCCTGATATGGCTCAAGCGGGTGGTACAGACGTTGAAGCACTACCAGAAGCGCTTAAATCGGTACGTACTTGGCTTGAAGAGCGCCTTTAAGCTTAAGTAATTGATATAAAGATGCCCAATCAATTGATTGGGCATCTTTTATTTTGCCTATAGCAAGAGCTTTTAAACAAGGTTTGATTGAGATTAACCAAGAAGTCTAATGGTAACGTTAGACTCCTTGGTTAATTTTTATTGCTTCGCTATGACGCGGAGCGAGTGTTTTTTTGTCATATATAGACATTGGTCTTGGGAAGGTGA
The DNA here is from genome assembly GCF_054960695.1 of Vibrio sp. PSi01. Lineage (NCBI taxonomy): Bacteria > Pseudomonadati > Pseudomonadota > Gammaproteobacteria > Vibrionales > Vibrionaceae > Vibrio > Vibrio sp. PSi01. The sequence continues at coordinate 322,887 of NZ_JBHNYN010000005.1, read as the reverse complement.
GGAAGGGTGAAAATGCCTCTTATCGTGCAGAAATTTGGTGGAACGTCGGTGGGTTCAATAGAGCGAATCCATCATGTAGCAGATAAAATCATTGAAGCGAAAAATGAAGGTAACCAGGTAGTGGTTGTCGTTTCTGCTATGTCAGGTGAAACAAATCGGTTAGTTAACTTAGCCTCGCAAATTGATAGCGTACCAAACGCTAGAGAACTGGATGTGCTGTTAACGGCTGGAGAGCAAGTTTCCATGGCTTTGTTGGCGATGACGTTGCACAAGTTAGGTTATGAAGCGACATCGATGACGGGTTATCAAGCTAAGATACACACCGATTCAAATCATAATAATGCGACGATTGAGCGTATTGATACCGCTCCAATTCAAGCCCTGTTAGATGATGGTCAAATTGTCGTAGTGGCTGGCTTTCAAGGTTTCAGTGCCAAAGGCGATATAACGACATTAGGCCGTGGCGGTTCAGATACCACGGCGGTTGCACTAGCGGGCGCACTGCAGGCTAAAGAGTGCCAAATCTATACTGATGTTGATGGTGTTTATTCTTGTGACCCTAGAGTCGTTAAGCATTCTAAAAAACTGGATACGCTAGATTTTCCCTCGATGGAAGAGATGGCCCGTAGAGGCGCTAAAGTGCTGCATCTACCGTGTGTCCAGTATGCGTGGCAACATAATCTGCCATTGAGAGTGCTATCAAGTTTTGAATCAGGCGAGGGCACGTTAATTGCGGGCAATCAGTGTTTGAATGAGATCGCTGGCATCGCCATTCAAAGAGATATGGTGCGTATTGAGTGTTTGAATGATGATTTACCGTCTTTTATATCGCAATGCCATTTGTTAGGGATCGAAGTCTGTAGTGTGATCGAGGAAACAGAACGGGCAGCGCTCATTATTAAACAAGACATAAGTGCTAAATTAAAACTAGTTTTTGCCGAAAAAATCCGTAATAGTGAACAGGTTAGTTTGTTAACTGTGGTAGGAAGCCGAACACAAGATATTGTGGTCAGTTCACATGGATTGTTGTCTGAAGGCGAAATTGATGTACAACATCACTTATTGCAGCAGCAGTCTTTAACTTTGGTGATATCACCAACGCAAGTCGATATGGCTGCTAACATATTACACAATGCATACATCGTAGCGCGTGAAACACAGGATTATCCTAAAAAAGAAGTGCATTTTGGTTAAATAAACTCAATCGATAGTTTACGAAAATATAACTTTTGTTGGATAATGCTCTCGTAGCTAGATAAATTTAGAGATTACTCAAGGAGCAAAGAATGCTAATTTTGACTCGCCGCGTTGGCGAAACACTGATGATTGGTGATGAAGTAACAGTTACTGTACTGGGCGTTAAAGGTAATCAAGTACGTATCGGTGTTAACGCACCTAAAGAAGTATCTGTTCACCGTGAAGAGATTTACATGCGCATTCAAGCTGAAAAAGGTAATGGTAACGTTGCACCTGGCAACTACTAATACTTTTGCGTAGAGAAGAGGCTAGCATTATTGCTAGCCTTTTTTGATCTTGCAGAATAGAAAAGAGTATTTCTATATAAATTGACGACCAGCTAGATGATCACTGCGGCAGTGAAACGAATACTTCATAAAGTGGTGAGACACAGATGTGATTGAAGTCGTTCGTTTGACGGTTTATTTGTTGGCTAAAACTCAAGTTTTGTTAGCTTGCCCTATGGCGCAATAATGCATCCCGTAGTATGGTGCAAACAGCGGTAACACTTGTTACTGGATAAAATAGATAATTGTTTTCGACTGTTTATTATCGTCAATCTTTCGCCTTAATTTTTAAGGGAAAATGCGTTAAATTGATCTTGGAAGTTCAATTTGCAAGCGCTTTGATTAAATAGCAAACGGTTGAGTGTTTTTGTCCAATTTTTTTCAATAAAGTGTTTGACATATTTTCGGTAAAACGTAATATGTGCCTCCGCAAGACGGTGAGGTGGCCGAGAGGCCGAAGGCGCTCCCCTGCTAAGGGAGTATGTGGTTTGTAGCTGCATCGAGGGTTCGAATCCCTCCCTCACCGCCATTTCTTGCGAGTCTAAAATTAGCAACTTAGACAAATGTAAATGTGCGTCCTTAGCTCAGCTGGATAGAGTACCTGGCTACGAACCAGGCGGTCGGAGGTTCGAATCCTCCAGGACGCGCCATTCTCTTTTCTCTTACTTGTAAGTGATTTGGGAATAATGAATTAGGTGAGGTGGCCGAGTGGCCGAAGGCGCTCCCCTGCTAAGGGAGTATGTGGTTTGTAGCCGCATCGAGGGTTCGAATCCCTCCCTCACCGCCATTCATTACAGGCCGATGGCCTTTTTTTTTCTTCGTAGCAAGAAGAATGTGATATATTTCACAACTTCATTCTAAGTGAATGAACACCGTGCGTCCTTAGCTCAGCTGGATAGAGTACCTGGCTACGAACCAGGCGGTCGGAGGTTCGAATCCTCCAGGACGCGCCACTATTTAAGGGCTTCTTTCTTACGAGAATGAAAATCCTTGTATTGAATTGTTGATTACAACAAGTTGATACTAAAACCGTGCGCTCTTAGCTCAGCTGGATAGAGTACCTGGCTACGAACCAGGCGGTCGGAGGTTCGAATCCTCCAGAGCGCGCCACTATTTAGGGTTTCTTTTATGAACCCCTGATATTGGGAATACCGATATCGAAAACTGCGCGTCCTTAGCTCAGCTGGATAGAGTACCTGGCTACGAACCAGGCGGTCGGAGGTTCGAATCCTCCAGGACGCGCCACTCTTTAGGGTTTCCTTGTGAACTCCTGATATTGGAAATACCGATATCGAAAACTGCGCGTCCTTAGCTCAGCTGGATAGAGTACCTGGCTACGAACCAGGCGGTCGGAGGTTCGAATCCTCCAGGACGCGCCACTCTTTAGGGCTTCTTTCTTATGAGAATGAAATCCTTATATTGATATGTTGTTACTAACAATAAATTGATATTAAAACCGTGCGCTCTTAGCTCAGCTGGATAGAGTACCTGGCTACGAACCAGGCGGTCGGAGGTTCGAATCCTCCAGAGCGCGCCACATTATTAAAAAAAGCCTCGTTTATGCGAGGCTTTTTTTATACTTGCTATAAAATTGTTACTGTAATGTTAAATTTAATGATTATTTAACTTATTGTATTTTAAGTAGTTCTTGAGTACTTCCTTCTTATTCTACCTTTCTCATATTATTTCCCAGAAGAGCCCCGTTTAAGTCACAGTTTAAATATCTAAAAATGACGTATTTAACAGATTTATGTGATCTGATAGGCGAATAATTAACCTGATGTGTGCGTTATCCGTAACAGAACCTTAAACAAAATTGACAAACTTTTAGCAATCGAGATAATCCATGGGTCGGGATAACTATTCGCTGAAATCCTGTGCACATGTCAGGATGACGAAGAAAGGAAGCAACATGACTAATATTGGAAGCCTGCTAGGAGATGCGGCAACTCTAATGATAACGGGTATGTCCGTTGTCTTTATTTTCCTAACTATTCTAGTTTACCTCGTTCGGTTGATGTCAAAACTGGTACCAGAAGAAGTACCTGAACCGATCGCAGCACCTAAAAAAATTAAAAAATCACAATCAAACCCTTCAGCTGTTAGTCCACAAGTTGTGGCAGCAATTTCGGCCGCGGTTCATCAATACCGTGCGTCTACTGCTAAGTAGCATTTAAAGGATTAAAAAGGAGTTTATGAGCATGTCTAAACCACTAGCTATCACAGATGTGGTACTTCGTGATGCGCACCAGTCACTATTTGCTACTCGTATGCGTATCGAAGATATGCTGCCAATTGCGGCAGAACTGGATAAAGTCGGTTACTGGTCATTAGAGACTTGGGGCGGAGCGACGTTTGATTCGTGTATCCGTTTTCTTGGAGAGGATCCATGGGAGCGCTTGCGTGAACTGAAAAAAGCGATGCCAAACACACCAATGCAGATGCTACTGCGTGGTCAAAACCTGCTGGGTTACCGTCACTACGCGGATGATGTAGTCGAAAAATTTGTTGAACGTGCACACCAGAATGGTATGGATGTTTTCCGTATCTTTGATGCGATGAATGATGTACGTAACTTTGAAACAGCAGTGAAAGCAACGATCGACGTTGGTGGTCACGCTCAAGGTACTTTGTCTTATACAACCAGTCCGGTTCACAACTCAGATACTTGGGTTGATTTGGCTAAACGCTTAGAGGATTTAGGGTGTCACTCTCTATGTATTAAAGATATGTCCGGCTTATTGAAGCCGTATGAAGCTGAAGAGCTGATTACTCGTATCAAAGCGTCGTGTGACGTGCCTCTAGCGCTACATAGCCACGCAACAACAGGTCTATCGACAGCAACCGCGGTTAAAGCCGTTGAAGCGGGAATCGATATTCTAGACACCGCTATTTCTTCAATGAGCTGTACCTACGGTCACACGCCAACTGAAACTGTTGTGGCGATGTTAGAGGGTACTGAGCGCGATACTAACCTTAAACTTGATCAGATTGAGCCTATTGCATCTTATTTCCGTGATGTACGTAAAAAGTACGCAAAATGGGAAGGTCAGTTAAAAGGTGTGGATTCTCGTATTTTAATTGCTCAAGTTCCTGGTGGCATGCTAACGAATATGGAAGGCCAGCTGAAAGAGCAAGGTGCGGCCGATCGTATGGATGAGGTACTGGAAGAGATACCACGCGTACGCAAAGAGCTTGGGTACATTCCTTTGGTAACTCCAACTTCTCAGATTGTCGGTACTCAAGCGGTTATCAATGTGCTAACGGGTGAACGCTATAAGAGCATCACTAAAGAGACGGCTGGTCTACTGAAAGGTGAATACGGTCAAGCTCCTGCTGAAGTTGATACTGAACTGCAAGCTAAAGTTCTCGATGGTGCTGAGCCAATCACTTGTCGCCCTGCTGATTTACTTAAATCAGAGATGGATACGCTAACGACAGAGCTTTTAGAAAAAGCAAAATCAGACGGTATTTCATTAGCTGAAGACACGGTTGATGATGTTCTTACTTACGCATTGTTCCCACAAGTAGGTCTTAAGTTCCTTAAAAATCGTCATAACCCTGAAGCATTTGAGCCTGCGCCAACACTAGAAACAGCGTCTCCAGTTGCAGCAGCTCCTGTACAAGCTTCTGGTGGTATTGAAAGCTATAGCGTGAAGGTTGATGGTCAAGTTTATGATGTTGAAGTTGGCCCACAAGGTGAACTTACATCAGTAACACCATCGGCAAAACCGGCTCAAGCGACTCAAACGGCACCAGTGGCAGCGTCTGATGCGGAATCCGTACCTGCGCCATTGGCGGGCAACATCTTTAAAGTTATCGTTCAACCGGGTGCGGAGGTTGCTGAAGGCGATGTTCTGCTTATCTTGGAAGCGATGAAGATGGAAACGGAAGTTCGTGCTGCTCGTGGTGGTATCGTTCAAGAATTGAATGTTAAGGAAGGCGATGCAGTTACTGTAGGCGCTCCACTACTAAGCTTGGCGTAAGGGAGTACCATGGAAGGATTGATGACCTTATGGTCTGAAACAGGAATTGCTAACTTTGAGTTCGGCCAAATCTGTATGATGCTGGTTGGTTGCTTATTGTTGTTTTTGGCTATTCGAAAAGGGTTTGAACCTTTATTGTTGTTACCGATTGGTTTTGGTGCAGTATTAGCAAACATTCCAAATGCTGGATTTACTGAGCCTGGTGGTTTGCTTTACTACGTCTACTACGTCGGTATTGAGACGGGTATTTTTCCACTACTAATCTTTATGGGTGTTGGTGCTATGACGGACTTCGGTGCGTTAATTGCGAACCCTAAAACATTGTGGCTAGGCGCTGCTGCTCAGTTTGGTATCTTTGCAACATTATTTGGTGCAATCTTGCTGAATTATGTTCCTGGAATGGAGTTCTCGATGGCAGATGCTTCGTCAATTGCGATCATTGGTGGTGCCGACGGCCCAACTGCGATCTTCTTGGCGAGTAAGTTATCTCCTGATCTATTAGGCGCAATCGCCGTAGCGGCATATAGCTACATGGCTTTGGTTCCTATTATTCAGCCTCCAATTATGAAAGCGTTAACGTCACCGGAAGAACGTAAGATTAAGATGGCTCAACTTCGTCATGTTAGCAAAGCAGAGAAAATTCTTTTCCCGCTGGCTGTACTATTGATGACGATTTTGTTCCTACCTTCAGCAACACCTCTCGTAGGTATGTTCTGTTTGGGTAACTTAATGCGTGAAGCTGGTGTAGTGGATCGTCTTTCAAAAACAGCCCAAAATGAACTGATTAACATCGTGACTATTTTCCTAGGTCTAGGCGTTGGTTCTAAGCTTCAAGCAGATACGTTCTTGAACTTAGAGACGCTTGGTATTCTCGGTTTAGGTGCCGTGGCGTTCAGTATTGGTACGGCCGGTGGTGTCTTGATGGCGAAGGTGCTTAACCGCTTCTCGAAAGAAGACATTAACCCACTTATTGGTGCAGCTGGTGTATCAGCCGTTCCGATGGCGGCTCGTGTTGTGAACAAGGTTGGACTTGAGGCAAACCCTCAGAACTTCTTGTTAATGCATGCAATGGGACCTAACGTGGCTGGTGTACTTGGTAGTGCGGTTGCTGCGGGTATTTTATTAGCGCTAGTAGGCTAATAAAATACTAGGTCATGTATCGTTACGTTAATTGGTCGTCAATTTACGAATGAGCGGTTAACTTAGCCTTATTAAATGGTTTATAGTCAAAGGGATGCTTTCGCATCCCTTTCTTTTTATCAATTAGGGTGTTTGCTCACTAGGGCTTTATCAATCAAGGAAATGTGGAAATGGAAAATAAACAGATAGCGATTACTCAATTCGGCGGCGTCGAAAACCTTAGTATTCAAACCCGTGCTATTCCTGAGCCTAAAGCTGGAGAAGTGGTGGTTAAAGTTTCTTTTTCGGGCATTAATCCGATTGATGTTAAAACTCGTGCAGGCCTCGGTTGGGCCGCGGCGCAGAACAAAGAGAACCTTCCTTGGGTTCCTGGTTACGACATTTCAGGGCAAATCGTCACGGTAGGCGATCAGACTGAGCGCTTTGCTATTGGCGATAATGTAGCTGGCTTTATTGGTTTCCCACTGCAAGGTGGCGGCTACAGCCAGTATGTGTGTGTTCCAGAAGCAGCCTTAAGCATGGTACCTGATTCAGTTACGCTAGAAGCGGCAGCTGCACTGCCACTCGCTAGCCAAACAGCAGCACAAGCATTAAACAAAGCTGAAGTGAAAGAGGGCGATCGCGTACTCATTCTGGCGGGGGCAGGCGGCGTTGGTCACCTAGCGGTTCAAATCGCTGTGGCGGCAAAAGCTGAAGTCTACACAACTTGTAGTGAATCCAACCTTGATTACCTAGCGACATTAGGGGCTCATGCGATCAACTATAAATTTGCTCCGGCATCTGAACGAGTCTCTGATGTTGATGTTTTGATCGATCTTGTCGGTGGAGACACCGCTCTTGATGCACTGAAGTGCTTAAAAGATGGTGCAAGAGTTGTGACAGTCCCAACTTTATCTGCTGAATTGATTTGCGAAAAAGCAACATTATTAGGCTTTACTGCATCAGGTATGCTGGTTGAGCCAAACCCAGAGCAAATGGATACCATGCTTTACATGGTTAGCGTTGGATTGCTCAAAACAGAAATTCAAGGTATTTACCCGTTAGACGAAGCGCAGTCGGCTCACCTACAGGTTGAAACCGGACACACCAGAGGCAAGGTACTACTTAAAATGCAAGAAGGTTGATATGCAGTGCTAGAGTTTTTCAATTCTCTTTTTGAAAATATAGCGTTGTGGTTTTCAGATTCAGCGCTATGGGTACTCTTCATCAGTGGCTTTTTGAGTGCCACATTGTTACCCGGCGGTTCAGAAGCAAGCCTTGTGGCTGCCTTGAGCTTAGATCAGTTCTCAACATCATCGATTATCCTTTTGGCGACACTTGGCAATACCTTAGGCGGCTTGACCAATTATTGGATTGGTTTGTGGTTGCCTAACCGAACTGAATCTGAAAAACATGGTCATAAGGCTATGGCTTGGCTGAGCCGCTATGGTTATTGGACTCTGTTGTTTAGTTGGTTACCGATCATTGGTGATCCGTTGTGTCTTGCTGCGGGTTGGCTAAGAATGAAATTCATCCCTAGCGTTATCTTGATAGCAATTGGCAAGGCCGCTCGCTATAGCTTACTAGCTGCTATTTACTTCGGTTTTTTCTAAGGAGAACCTATGAAAAAGGTTTTACTTGGTACATTTTCTCTTATCGCCATCGTAGGCTGTTCTTACAATGTACCTAGCTCAACACCCTTCTTTTCTTCATTACCGGAAGGCGTCACTTTATTAGAAGAAGTTAAACCTTCCAAAGATAAAGTTGTGATCCCTTATACTAAGTATCAACTTGAGAATGGTCTAACTGTTATTCTTTCCCCTGATGATTCTGATCCATTGGTGCATGTCGATGTGACTTATCACGTCGGTTCTGCTCGTGAACAGATTGGGAAGTCGGGCTTTGCACACTTCTTTGAACACATGATGTTCCAAGGCTCTGAGAACGTCGGTGACCAGCAACACTTTAAGATTATTACCGAAGCGGGTGGTTCGCTAAACGGCACTACTAACCGCGATCGTACCAATTACTTTGAAACGGTTCCTTCTAACCAACTTGAGAAAATGTTGTGGTTAGAATCAGACCGAATGGGTTTCCTATTGGACGCGGTTTCTCAAAAGAAATTTGAGGTTCAAAGAGGCACGGTTAAAAACGAACGAGCTCAGAGTTATGAAAACCGCCCTTACGGTTTAATGTGGGAACGAATGGGTGAAGCTCTTTACCCTGAAGGCCACCCATATTCGTGGCAACCAATTGGTTATGTTGAAGATCTAGACCGCGTTGATGTGAATGATCTTAAGGCTTTCTTCTTACGTTGGTATGGTCCAAATAATGCAGTATTGACGATTGGTGGTGATATCGATGTTGATGACACGCTAGAGTGGATTAACAAGTATTTTGGTCCTATCCCTAGAGGCCCGGAAGTTAAGGCTGCAGAGAAGCAACCAGCGATACTAAAAGAAGATAAATACATCACCCTAGAAGATAATATTCGTCAGCCGATGGTGCTTGTCGGCTGGCCGACTACTTATCGCGGTGAAGAAACACAAGCGTCAATAAATGCTTTGTCTAACGTATTGGGTTCTGGTACCAACAGTTACCTGTATCAAAACCTAGTAAAAACACAAAAAGCAGTAAGCGCAGGATCTTTCCATGATTGTGCTGAACTCGCTTGTACTATGTATGTTTATGCGATGGGCAACTCGGGTAAAAAAGGTGATTTGACGGTTCTTAATAAAGAATTGATGGATACCTTAGAACAATTTTCTAAAGAGGGTGTTGAACAAGAGCGTTTAGACCAAATTACTGGTATGGCTGAAGCGGATGCGGTTTTTGCGCTGCAAAGTGTCAAAGGCAAGGTGTCACAACTCGCTTCTAATCAAACTTTCTATGGCCAACCGGATCGTATTGAATCGCAGTTAGATCAAATTCGAGCGGTTACGCCTGAAAGTGTTAGCAAAGCTTATCAAGATTTTATCGAGGGTAAGCATAAGGTGACGTTGAGTGTCGTTCCGAAAAAACAGCTCGATTTAGCGGTTCGTGAAGCCACTTTCACTACCCCCGATCGTACTCTGCCTGAATACAGCAAGGTAACGGAAGATCAGCTTGATATCAGAAAAGCACCGAATACTTTTGATCGCAGTGTGATGCCTGAAGTGAACTTTGGTGTTGAAGCAACTATGCCTGATCTTTATCGCATGCACTTTGCAAACGGTACTGACTTGATTGGTACCGAGACCAATGAAACACCGACAGTACAGCTACAAATTCAGCTTCCTGCTGGTGAGCGTTATGTTCGTCAAGGTCAAGAAGGCCTAGCAAACCTAACCGCAGCGATGATGGAAGAAGGCTCGACTCAACGAACGGTTGAAGAGTTACAAGCAACCTTAGATAAATTGGGCAGTAGCGTTAGCATAAACGCGGGCAGCTACACCACGGATATTTCTATCTCAACGTTAGAGAAAAATTTGCCTCAAACCTTAGCAATAGCAGAAGAGGTTCTATTTAAGCCTAAGTTTGATGAGCAAGATTTCGAACGCGTTAAGAAACAGATGTTAGAAGGGGTGGTTTATCAGCATCAACAACCAAGCTGGATGGCTTCTCAAGCCACACGTGAAGTTTTGTTTGGCAACAGCATCTTTGGTCGAGCTAGTGATGGTACTAAGGCCTCTTTAGAATCGTTAACCTTAGACGATGTAAAACTGTTTTACAGTCAGCACTATACTCCTGAGGGGGCTAATATTGTTATTGTAGGCGACATCTCGAAGAAAGAGGCCAGCAAGCAGCTTCAATTCTTCGAACAATGGCAAGGCGATGCGGCACCACTAACGCGTCCTCAGATCATCAAAGAGCTTTCAGGGCAACGTTTGTACTTAGTGGATAAGCCAGGAGCACCACAGAGCATCGTTCGTTTAGTGCGTAAAGGTTTACCTTTCGACGCGACTGGTGAGTTGTATTTGAGCCAGCTAGCCAACTTTAACTTGGCCGGTAACTTCAATAGCCGCATTAACCAAAACTTACGTGAAGACAAGGCGTACACTTACGGTGCAAGCGGTTACTTCGCGAGTACTCGAGAAACCGGTGCCGTAGTATTTAGTGCTCAAGTGAGAGCCAATGCGACGGTTCCATCGATTCAAGAGTTTATTAATGAACTGAATGAGTTTAGTCAGAGTGGATTAACTGACGAAGAGGTGAAATTTATGCGCCTTGCCGTCGGTCAACAAGATGCGCTTAAATACGAAACACCAAGTCAAAAGGCTGGTTTGTTGAGTAATATTGTCGCATTGAGCCTAGATGAAGATTACCTACAACAACGTAATCAGATAGTTGAAACCGTCTCAAAAGAGACGTTAAACGAGCTATCGAAGAAATGGTTTGACCCGAATGATTATCAAATAATTGTTGTTGGCGATGCGACTTCGCTTCGTCCTCAATTAGAAAAGTTAGATATTCCAATAGAAGAGCTTGAAATCATTCGTTAGAGTACACATTAAAGGGGGAGGGAATAGACTCTACTTTTCTCCTCCAACCTAATTTATGATAGTTCTAATCAGAACGATATAAGATAAGTGAACTGAATTTTGACTGATTTTGCTGCGCGACTAAAGCAAGTTGCAACCAACCCTAAGACCTTCTCTCAATTTGGTCGTGGTGTTGAAAGGGAAACGTTACGCTACACGGAAGATGGGCATCTTGCTACTGGGCCGCACCCAAAGGCTTTGGGATCTGCGTTGATGAACGGATGGGTAACGACCGATTTTTCCGAGTCGCTACTGGAGTTTATTACGCCTGTTTCTAACGACGTTCCGACTCTTTTGAATCAGTTATCTGATATCCATCATTTCACACAAACCAAGTTAGATGGCGAGAAAATGTGGCCGCTTTCAATGCCTTGTTACGTAGGGAGTGAAGATGACATTCAGCTGGCGCAATACGGCACCTCTAACAACGGAAAAATGAAGACGCTATATCGTGAAGGCTTAAAGCGCCGCTACGGTAGTCTGATGCAAATCATTTCAGGTGTTCATTTTAACTTCTCTTTCCCTGAAAGTTTCTGGGATAGCTTGTTTGGTGAGCAAACAGAAGAAGCGCGTTGTGAAGCTAAGTCAGATGCGTACTTTGGTTTGATTCGTAATTACTACCGTTTTGGTTGGTTAATCCCATATTTCTTTGGTGCTTCACCGGCATTGTGCCCTTCTTTCATTAAAGGAAGAGAAACAAACCTACCTTTTGAAAAAATTGGTGAGACACTATACCTGCCAAAAGCAACGGCACTTCGCCTGAGTGATCTTGGCTACACTAACAGCGCTCAAAGTGTATTGAAAATTGGTTTCAACAGCCTAGGTCAGTACCTCGAAGGTTTGAATGAAGCGATTCGTACACCATCAGAAGAGTTTGCTGAGATTGGTACTAAGGTTGATGGTGAATATCGTCAACTTAATACTAACGTTCTTCAAATTGAGAATGAGCTGTATGCGCCAATTCGCCCTAAGCGCGTAGCGAAAAACGGTGAGAAGCCGTCTGAAGCATTGGCTCGCAGTGGTGTTGAGTACATAGAAGTTCGTTCTTTAGATGTAAACCCATTCAGTTCAGTTGGTATCAATGAGCAGCAGGTTCGTTTCCTTGACCTGTTCCTAACGTGGAGCGTGTTAACAGACTCTGCTGAGATGGATAATTGTGAGTTGGAATGCTGGCGAGATAACTGGAACAAGGTAATCTTAGAAGGTCGTCAGGTTGGTTTAGAACTGAAAATTGGTTGTGACGGCGAGAGACTATCATTACAAGACTGGGCTAAGCGTGTATTCAAAGATTTGCGTTCTATTGCTGAAATGATGGATGCAGAGCAAGGTGGCCGCGCTTACCAAGAAACTTGCGATACGCTTGAAACTTGGATTGATAATCCAGAGCTGACTATTTCAGGTCAGTTGCTTGAAGAAACCAAAAAATTAGGTGGTTTGGGTAATGTAGGTTGTGCGTTAGGAAAAACTTACGCTCAGCAACATAAAGCGCACCAGTACAAAGTGTATTCAGCTGAGTTGATGGAAGCGGAAGTTCAACGCTCTATGATTGCTCAGCAACAAAGTGAAGAAGCTAGCACTCAAGACTTTGATAGCTTCTTAGCGGATTATTTTTCGTATTTAAAAGCATAGCGAGACTTTGGTGGAAAGGAAGCAAGCCTTATTAGGTCAGCCTACTCATGCGAGTGGTAAATGGTTACCTGTCATCACTGTTGGTGTTGTCTCTAGCCTGTTGGTTGGCTGTGCAACGCCACCGCCTAAACAGCAAGATAATCTGTGTAGCATCTTCAGAGAACACCCATCGTGGTATGAAGATGCCTTGGATATGCAAGAAAAGTGGGGCACACCAATCAACGTAGCGATGGCTTTTGTGAAACAAGAAAGTAGCTTTCGTCATGATGCGCGCCCACCAAAAGATTATATTCTGGGCTTCATTCCTTGGGGGCGTGTAAGTAGTGCCTACGGTTATGCGCAAGCTCAAGATCCTGCTTGGGAAGATTTCCAAAAAGCGACCAATAACGGTGGCTCAAGAACCAACTTCGATGATGCATTGATGTTCATTGGTTGGTACACCAACGAGACGCGCCGTCAGCTTGGAATTTCTTTGTGGGATCCTTATAACCAATACCTGGCTTATCATGAAGGGCGTGGTGGTTATAAGCGTAAATCATACAACAGCAAACCATCTTTAATTAAGGTGGCTCGCAAAGTAGAACAACAAGCAAAAGATTATGGCTGGCAACTTAAACAGTGCCGCAAAGAACTGGAAGACAATCGAAGTTGGTTTTTCTAAAGCCAACCGTCATGGAGAAGAGCAATGCCTTTATTAGATAGTTTCACTGTTGATCACACACGCATGAACGCACCAGCCGTTCGTGTTGCTAAAACAATGCAAACCCCGAAAGGGGATACCATCACTGTGTTTGACCTGCGTTTTACTGCGCCAAACAAAGATATCCTATCTGAGAAAGGTATCCACACGCTTGAGCACTTATATGCTGGATTCATGCGTAATCAACTGAACGGTTCAGATGTAGAGATTATCGACATTTCACCGATGGGTTGTCGTACTGGTTTCTACATGAGCCTAATTGGTACACCTACAGAGCAACAGGTAGCGGACGGCTGGTTGGCAGCAATGCAAGATGTGCTGAAAGTTGAGAATCAAAATAAAATTCCTGAGTTGAACGAATACCAATGTGGTACTGCGGCAATGCATTCTTTGGATGAAGCGAAAGAGATTGCCAATGCGATCATCTCAGCTGGTATCTCTGTAAACAAAAATGACGAACTGGCGTTGCCAGAGTCTATGCTACAAGAGCTTAAAATCGACTAATCATTTAGATTTATTTTAAATTAGCTAGATATTAAAAGGCCCGGTTCGATGAACCGGGCCTTCTTTTGTTTATCAATCTATTTTTATCTAAGCGTGAGAGTAAGCAATTGCTCTCAACCGATAGTGGTCACTCAATCATTACCCATTCACGACCTGCGGGAACACGCGAACCAGTTTGATACGGTTCTCTTCAAGTTCTACGATTTCCATTGGGTGACTCGCAACTTGAACACTTAAGTGGCTCTCAGGAATATCTTCGAGGTGCTCTAATATCAAACCATTAAGCGTTCTTGGACCGTCGGTAGGCAGAGCCCACTGTAAGCCTTTGTTTATGTCTCTGATGTTAGCGCTACCTTCAATCAAGAAGCTCCCATCACTTTGCGGAGTGATTTCTTCCGACAAGCTAGGTGTAATTGAAGTCGTGAACTCACCAACGATCTCTTCAAGAATATCTTCTAGTGTAACCAATCCATTAATATCGCCATACTCATCAACAATTAAACCGATACGCTGTTTATTGCGTTGGAATTTCAGTAGTTGAATGTTGAGTGGTGTCGCTTCAGGGATAAAATAGATCTCATCTGCAGCACGTAACAGCGTCTCTTTATTGAACTCGTTTTTTTCAAGCATCAAACGATAAGCTTCTCGCAGTCTCAGCATGCCAACCACTTCATCTATTTGATCGCGGTATAACACGATACGGCCATGAGGTGAGTGAGTCAGTTGGCGGACGATTGATTTCCAATCATCATTGATGTCGATGCCGGTGATCTCATTACGTGGCACCATGATGTCATTCACGGTGACGTGCTCTAAATCTAGAATAGAGACCAACATATCTTGGTGACGCTGAGGTATTAAGCTTCCCGCTTCATTTACCACGGTTCTCAGCTCTTCTGAGCTTAAGTGGTCGGTTGCATCGTGACTGGCTTTGACTCCTAAGATACGAATGAACCCGTTAGTAATGAAGTTCACTAAAATCACCAGTGGTGACAGTACCTTCATCAGTATCATCAATAGAATACTGCTGGCGTAAGAGACACGTTCAGGAAACAGAGAGGCGATGGTTTTTGGGGTGACTTCGGCAAACACAAGGATCACGAGAGTCAGGACACCTGTAGCGATAGCCACACCGATATCCCCGTAGATGCGCATACCTAGAATAGTCGCGATCGCTGATGCTAGAATATTGACGAGATTGTTACCGATGAGAATGAGGCCAATCAATCTGTCTGGGCGGTTCAGAAGTTTTTCTACACGCTTCGCACCTTTATGACCCGTATTGGCCAAGTGCTTTAAACGGTAGCGGTTCAAGGACATCATGCCCGTTTCGGAACCAGAAAAATAACCAGAAATTACAATGAGACACGCGAGTAGCGCAAATAAGATACCCGTTGATATGTCGTCCAAAACTATTCTTTTCCTATTTGTGTATCTTGATTAATTTATGACCGAACATGGCCGAGATGTCAATTGAATGTCTTGCACTCAATATATTAAAGGCAAGGTACACGAGACCTTGCCTTTATTTTACAGATTAGTTCAGGATTATTTCTTGAACGAAGCGACTACCGAAGTAGGCTAATGTCAGCATGCTGGCACCTGCTAAGGCGAACCAAGTCACTTTTTGTCCACGCCAACCTTTCTGGTAGTGACCCCACAAAAGGATGGAGTAGATAACCCAAGCGATAAAAGACAATACAGCCTTGTGTGCTTTTCCTTGAGCAAACATATCTTGTACGAAGATAAGGCCAGTCAATAAAGTACCCGTTAATAAACCATTACCAATCAAAATGATCTTGAAAAGCTGCCTTTCCACCATCATTAAAGGAGGTAAGTTAGGGTTTATCACTAGGGCTTTCTTCTTTTTAAGTTTGTGATCGAGCCAAGCGAGCTGTAGGGCGTATAGCGCACCGATGGTAAGCGTTGCGTACGAGAACAACGCCAAAGAGATGTGTACGAGCAGTTTTGGATCGTTCTCTAAATGTTTGATGAAGGTGCTTGGAAGAAAAGTGGCCGCCATCAAATTCAACGCAGCGAAGCTATAAACAACGGGCAAGATGAACCACAAACGGGTTTTGAGCATGGCACCGCTCATTACCACAGAGATAATTAAACTGATTAATGAAGCAACGTTCAAGATACTTAGGTTTTGGCCACTGGCATTAAAAATCAAATCGCCAAGCAACAAAGCATGAAAAACTAGAGCAAGTAATGCGCTGATAAGCACCGTTTTTACACGGATCCCTGTTTGGTGCACGAGACCTGGAATGATCGTGGAAATCGCCATTATATAAAGAAAGGCTGCTGCGATCGCAATAAGACTGTCCATGGTATCCATTTAAATGATTACTAATTGGTGAATTATACCTCGCATCGCTCTTTGGGGCTATGGTGAACCTCATTCAATTCCAAGTGAATAATGTCTCACATCACAAGCACGGATGATTAACGCTCTACAACGGGTATGACTCTAATCCGCGCTAATGTATACTCACAGTAATAGTCGCAGTTTTGAGCGAAGAGAAAACTATGTTTGATAATTTAACGGATCGTCTATCCAAAACGCTGAAGAACATCAGCGGTAAAGGTCGTCTGACCGAAGACAATATTAAAGAGACGCTGCGTGAAGTACGTATGGCGCTACTTGAAGCCGACGTTGCATTGCCAGTTGTCCGTGATTTTGTTAAGCGCGTAAAAAAAGGCGCTGTGGGTGTTGAGGTATCTAAATCTCTAACACCGGGTCAAGAATTCATTAAGATCGTTCAAGCTGAACTTGAAGCGGTGATGGGTGAGTCTAACGAAGCTCTTAATCTAGCAGCGCAACCGCCAGCAGTCATCTTAATGGCGGGTCTACAAGGTGCGGGTAAAACCACATCGGTAGGTAAGCTATCTAAGCTCCTGACTGAGCGTGACAAGAAGAAAGTATTGGTTGTGTCTGCCGACGTTTACCGTCCTGCGGCGATAAAACAACTTGAAACGTTAGCAAGCGATGTGGGCGTAGACTTCTTCCCGTCTTCAGCGGATCAAAAGCCTCTTGATATTGCAAACGCTGCAATCGACCATGCGAAGAAGAAATTCTACGACGTGCTGCTTGTCGATACGGCGGGTCGTTTAGCTATCGATGAAGAGATGATGGGCGAAATCAAAGAGCTTCATACGGCAATTAAGCCAGTAGAAACTCTATTCGTTGTTGATGCTATGACAGGTCAAGATGCAGCGAACACGGCTAAAGCCTTTGGTGATGCTCTACCACTAACCGGTGTTATCTTGACGAAAGTTGATGGTGATGCGCGTGGTGGTGCTGCACTGTCTGTTCGTCATATCACGGGTAAACCGATTAAATTCTTAGGTGTTGGTGAAAAAACTGATGCACTAGAACCGTTCCACCCAGATCGTGTTGCTTCTCGTATCCTAGGTATGGGCGACGTACTGTCTTTAATTGAAGACCTACAAAAGAACGTTGATAACGAGAAAGCAGAGAAACTGGCGAAGAAGTTCAAAGAGAAGAAAGGTTTTGACCTAGAAGACTTCCGTGAACAGCTTGGTCAGATGCAAAATATGGGCGGCATGATGGGCATGATGGATAAGCTTCCAGGTATGTCTCAGCTACCAGATAACGTTAAAGATAAAGTTGATGACAAGATGTTCAAGCAGATGGAAGCGATCATCAACTCTATGACAATGAAAGAGCGTCAACGCCCTGACCTAATCAAAGGCTCTCGCAAAAAGCGTATTGCTGCTGGTTCTGGTACTCAGGTACAAGATGTAAACCGTATGCTTAAACAGTTCACCCAAATGCAGAAGATGATGAAGAAAATGCAAAAAGGTGGAATGAAAGGCATGATGCGCAACATGCAAGGCATGATGGGCGGCGGTGGAGGTATGGGCGGAATGGGTGGTGGTTTTAACCCGTTTGGTCGATAATCTACAAATGTAACCTTTAGCTACGTTACTTTTCATAGTGTTAGCCGTGTCACAGAAAGTGTTCGGCAGCTATGTTGGTGAAAAAATAGCTAAAGCCCTTGCATTGCACCGGAATAAGAGTAAAATTCCGGGGCTTTAATTTGGCACGAGACCCCAAGCTATTTACTTATACTTGGGGTTAATTATTTTATTAAGAAAGCAAAGAGGACGACATGGTAACCATTCGTTTGGCACGTCACGGTGCAAAGAAGCGCCCATTTTATCAAATCGTAGTTGCGGATAGCCGTAACGCTGCAACTGGCCGTTTCATCGAGAAAGTAGGTTTCTTTAACCCTACTGCTCAAGGTCAAGAAGAAGGTCTACGTCTAGACCTAGATCGTGTTAACCACTGGGTTGGTCAAGGCGCATCTCTATCTGATCGTGTAGCTAAGCTAGTTAAAGACGCTCAAAAAGCGGCTTAATTCTTTTTTAAAGAGAAATAGCTTATGTCGATGAAGGGTAAAGAAACTATGAGCGAGCAAAACAATAGAATTGTCATGGGTAAACTTGGGTCTACCTATGGTATTCGTGGCTGGCTTAAAGTGTTCTCCTACACAGACAATGCTGAAAGCATATTTGATTACAGCCCTTGGTATTTAAACCTAAAGGGTAAGTGGGTTGAGTACAAAGTTGAGAGCTGGAAACGTCATGGCCAAGGTTATGTATGTAAGCTAGCGGGATTAGATGTTCGTGAAGACGCGCAACTGATGACTAACTTTGAAATTGCTATTGACCCTGCTTCGTTACCTGAATTGTCAGAAGATGAATTCTACTGGCGCGAATTGTTTGGTATGCAAGTTTTTACAACTAAAGGCTACAACCTTGGTGAGGTCACTGACCTGTTAGAAACTGGCTCGAACGATGTTCTAGTAATCAAAGCAAATCTTAAAGATGCTTTTGGCCAAAAGGAACGGTTAGTACCGTACCTTGAAGAGCAAGTGATCAAGAAAGTTGATCGCGAAGCTCGCCGGATCGAAGTTGACTGGGATCCTGGATTTTAACTCCAAATTACAGAGCGAGAGAACACATGTGGGTTGGCGTAATTAGCCTGTTTCCTGAAATGTTCCGTTCTGTTACTGATTTTGGAGTAACAGGTCAAGCGGTTAAGAAAGGTCTTTTATCTATTGAGACATGGAATCCTCGTGATTTCACTCATGATAAACATCGCACTGTTGATGACAGACCTTACGGTGGTGGTCCTGGCATGTTAATGATGGTTCAGCCTTTGCGCGACGCTATCAAAACTGCCAAGCAAGCAGCACCGGGGAAGACGAAAGTTATCTATCTTTCACCTCAAGGTCGTAAACTCGACCAAAAAGGTGTTGAAGAGCTGGCAACAAACGAGAATTTACTTCTTATTTGTGGTCGCTATGAAGGGGTAGATGAGCGCATCATTCAATCTGAAGTCGACGAAGAATGGTCGATTGGCGATTTTGTGATGACGGGTGGTGAGCTACCAGCCATGACGTTGATTGATTCGGTATCTCGGTTTGTTCCGGGTGTACTTGGAGATTTCGCTTCAGCAGAAGAAGATTCTTTTGCAAATGGTTTGCTAGATTGTCCCCATTATACGCGCCCTGAGGTGCTAGACGATAAAGATGTGCCATCGGTACTCAAGTCTGGAAACCATAAGGATATTCGTCGCTGGCGGTTGAAACAATCGCTGGGCCGAACTTGGCTAAGAAGACCAGAACTCCTGGAAAACCTAGCTCTGACTGACGAACAGGAACAATTACTGGCTGAATTCATTAAAGAGCATCGCTCTTAACGAAAAGCAAGCAGTAACCTATTAAATTTAGTATCAGTTTATTCTAGGAATTTATACAAATGAGCAACATCATCAAGGCTCTTGAAGAAGAGCAACTAAAATCAGACCTTCCTAAATTCGCACCAGGTGACACTGTTGTAGTTCAGGTTAAGGTAAAAGAAGGTGACCGTGAGCGTCTACAGGCTTTCGAAGGCGTTGTAATCGCTATTCGTAACCGTGGTCTACACTCTGCATTCACAGTTCGTAAGATCTCGAACGGTGAAGGCGTAGAGCGTGCGTTCCAAACTCACTCTCCAATGGTTGATAGCATCGAAGTTAAACGCCGTGGTGCAGTACGTCGTGCCAAGTTGTACTACCTACGTGAGCGTTCTGGTAAGTCAGCTCGTATTAAAGAGAAGCTTACTAAGAAGTAATTCTTTTTGCATTCTATCGATAAAAGCGGAGCCATTTGGCTCCGCTTTTTTGTGCCTGCTATTTAGCGTTTCGTAGGTAAAAGATCCCCAGCTCGCTCATCTCTTGCTCGCGAGGATTACGGACAAAACCTAAACTCATATTTAACCGTCATTCCCTAGACCGATGAAGGAAGGAGTAGGGAATCTCTACTAGCGCCATGTTAGAGACAATAAAAAAAGGACTGACGTTAAACGCCAATCCTTCAAATTCTATTCGCTATTCGCTATTCGCTTAGTACGGATCTTCTGACCAACCATCGCTATCCGACATATCCGGTGCGCCAGCGATACTGTTCTCTTCGTCTGCCCATTCTCCAAAATCAATCATCTGACATTGCTTGCTGCAAAACGGGCGATGTGGGCTTTGTTCACCCCATTCAACGTCAGCATTACATTGAGGGCATTTAACGATGGTGATTTTTTTCGACATAGTGATTCTTTATTTGGAGGTACAATAACAATGAGTTTAGGCCTGAATAAGTACTCAAGCCAAACGATAAAAGACAATTAATTAGGTGCAGATTGCTAATTCAAATTCGATATCTTGAGTGCAGGCTTGTCCAGTCTCAAAGCTCATAAATTTCACGGCAAAACGGTTTTTGTGCCCCGAGATCATCGGGTAGGCGCCGTATTGCATTGGAATAGAAAGACGTAGGATATTCGCTTCATCAGCATCGCTCTGGAAGAAACCAGCACGCGCAATTTGATCTTTAAAGTGACCTGTTTCTCTGGTTAGTTTCAGCCATAGCGTTAGCGCCTCATACAAAGGCTGTAGGCTATCCATCCACGTTTTGGCGTCTCTCATTCTCTTATCGAGAGGAAGGTGTAACCAATAATGTAGCGCAGGTAAATCAAAGCAGCATGAGCCACCAGGTAGGTTAAAGCGTTGACGAATAGCACTTAGGAAGCGGTCTTCTTTAAGTGACTGGCCAAAACGCTCTGCCTGCATCAATTCACGATAGATATTGCTAATGTCGTTGAGCAGTGAAGTCAGCATTTCTTGATCGACACCTTCAACATCTAACCAGCTTTTGTAGGTTACACGCTGCTTCTCAATATCTTTTGCGAGCTCGCTTTTGAGTTGGATCTGTTCAAAGATTTCAATCAGATCAAAGATCGAACGGAAAAAGAGTTGATACTGTTGAGCATCGGAAAATGTAGAAGACAAGTGCAGCTGCCTCAAGAGTGATTCAACTCTTAAGTAGATTCGTGTTTTCTCATTTAGAGGATGTTCAAATTTGTGGGTGATCATCGAGCAAACCTTCATTCAACATTGTTCTATTCTGACCCATCTACTGTACTGATTGCCAGATACTTTTGATGTAAATCTGTGATTTGAGGCAAAAGTTCTTGGTTTTTAGTATGGTTTTTAATCACATCATCTGCAACTGCTAAGCGTTGTTCTCTTGAAGCCTGTGATTTTAAAATTGACGCAACTTGTTCCCTAGAAACGTTATCACGATTCATCGTACGCTCTATTTGTACTTCTACTGGCACATCAACAATTAATACGCGATCAGCCATGCCTTGCATATGGTTTTCGATTAATAGAGGTGCTACTAATAAAGCATAAGGAGAGGTCACTTTAGACAGGTCACTGTCAATTTTATCGCGGATCATGGGATGAAGGAGGTCATTGAGCCACATCTTCTGTTTGGGATCTGAGAAGATTAGCTCACGCAGTTTACTTCGGTTGAGCGTGCCATCTTCAAGTAAGATAGCCTCCCCAAAATGAGCAGTAATCTGTTTGAGACCTTCGCTGCCCAGTGCTACGACTTCACGAGCCACAATATCAGCATCGACAATATCAATATTAAAATGTTCGTTGAAGAGGTTAGCCACGGTGGTTTTGCCACTGGCGATACCACCACTTAATCCTATGATCGTTGCCATGGTTAAATTCCTAGTACAGAAGTGAAATACCAACCCATGATGTCGTTACCCCACATCAAGCTTACCCATCCCGCAATCGCAAGGTAGGGGCCAAACGGAAAGGCTTTATCTATGCCTTGTTGCTTCAGTCGCAGTTGAATCAATCCGAACACAAGGCCCACTAGCGATGATAGAAGGATGATCATTGGTAGATGTTGCCAACCAAGCCATGCCCCTAATGCCGCTAGCAATTTAAAATCACCGTACCCCATCCCTTCTTTGCCAGTGAGCAGCTTGAACAGCCAGTAAACAGACCAAAGTGCTAGGTAACCAGCCATCGCTCCAACGACGGAATCTTGCAGTGATACCGGGCTGATATTAAATAAGGCCAAAGCGATACCAGACCAAACCAAAGGTAAGGTAATTTGATCCGGCAGTAACATAGTATCGAGATCGATAAAGGTCGCGGTAATCAAAGCAAAGGTGAAAAATATCAGAGCAATCGCGTAATAACTGAAACCAAAGTGGCTAGCGACTACGGTACAAAGTATCGCCGTAAGCAGTTCGACCAAAGGGTAGCGAGCACTGATTGGATTAGCACAGCTGTGGCACTTCCCCTTTAAGAACAACCAGCTTAAGACTGGAATATTGTCGACGATTCTTAATTGGGTTTTGCATTTCGGACAGGTAGAACGAGGAATGCTGAGATTAAACTTTCCCTCTGGTGCTGGAATTTTATATTGAGAAAAATACTCCGAGCACTCTTGTTGCCACTCACGCTCCATTATAATCGGTAAACGATGTATGACCACATTGAGGAAGCTACCGATAAGGAGGCTAAAAATGAAAGCTAATACGGGGAATAGCCAAGGATAGTAGTGAAATACTTCCATAGTGTCCTTTACCACTTGTTCAAGGTGAGCAGAGGTTTCTACTCATGGGTGTTTAGTTGCTTTTAACTATCCTAACACACTCATAAGATTAAAGATTGGTAAGTACATCGCGACAACAAGCCCACCCACAACTGTACCTAAAAACACGATGATCAGTGGCTCTAAAATTTTGCCTAAGTTGTCGACGGTATTGTCGACTTCAAATTCATAGATGGAAGCGACTTTATTCAGCATATCATCAAGGTTACCTGACTCTTCACCAATCATCACCATCTGTAACACCATTTCAGGGAAGGCATTGGTATTGCGCATCGCGATATACATCGGCATACCCGCGGCTGTTTCTCGGTGTACCTCGATGATCGCAGATTCATAATGCAGATTACCTGCAGTCTTTGCGGTGGTTTTGAGGCTCATTAAGATGGGAATACCAGAGCTAAAGCTGGTTGATAAGGTGCGGCTGAACTTGGCGATAGAGGCCTTTGCCATTACGCTACCAAGTACAGGAAAGCGTAACACTAAGCGGCTGGCTGATAGTCGAATCGAGTAAGAACGTTGGCACAGTTGATGAACAACCAGCGTGGTAGCCCCGATGCCTAGGGCGGTATAAAAACTGTAAGCTTGCATCCAATGAGACAGGTCGAGGACTTGTTGGGTGAACCAGGGAAGATCGGCACCAAAGCCTGAAAACATCGATTCAAACTCTGGGATGACCATGGTTAGCATGAGATAGGAGACGGTCAGCGCAACCGTGACCACCATTGCTGGATAGATAAGCGCTTTCACCACCTTAGCTTTTAACTGTTCACTTTTTTCACGATATGTCGCTAAGCGTTCAAAGACTTGTGCGAGGTTGCCGGAAAGCTCTCCCGTGGCGACTAGGTCGGTGTAGAGATCGTCAAAGTGGCGGCTTGCGGTTCGCATTGCTTTTGATATCGGGGTTCCTGCCTCAACGCCCTTACATATATGAGACAAA
Organism: Vibrio sp. PSi01; assembly: GCF_054960695.1. Classification (NCBI taxonomy): domain Bacteria; kingdom Pseudomonadati; phylum Pseudomonadota; class Gammaproteobacteria; order Vibrionales; family Vibrionaceae; genus Vibrio; species Vibrio sp. PSi01. Next base: position 298,979 of record NZ_JBHNYN010000005.1, on the reverse strand, counting down.
ATAGATTTCATTTCAGCTTTGCGGTGATTGTCTGAGACTAGCTTGATGGCTTGTACAATAGGCACACCCGTAGCGAGCATGGTAGCAAGCTGTCTCGTCAAAATAGTGATGTCTTTGGCTTTGACTCGATGAGTTAAACGAGTGACGGCTGAAATACTTTTCTTTTTGATTTTCTTAATCTGGATATGCTGTTCTTTGAGCTTTTCCCGTACTTCTAATTCAGTAAGCGCTAAGGTCTGCCCAGACACTTTCTTGCCAGAACTATTGATTCCCTTCCAATGGTAGTTTTTTAGTTGTGATTGTTTGCTTTTACTACTCATTTTCGCTCCGTGAATTATAGGTATAGAACACGTTGTAGCTCTTGGTAGCTGGTGGTGCCTTCAAGCAGTTTATCTATCCCTGACTCTTGTAAAGTTCTCATGCCTTCTCGGCGTGCGAGATCTTCAATCGCTAGCGCATTGGGTTTATTGATAAGGCTGGTTTTTAGCTTGTCGGTAAACGGCATCACTTCATAGATACCCACTCGACCTGAGTAACCTTGGTTACATTCATTACACCCTTGAGAGTTAGCTTTGTAGATTATTTGGCTGTTAGGAATCGAGTGACGCAGAAATATGTCCGGCGAGTCGTCTGTTTCTTTGCAATGGTTGCACAAGCGTCTTGCCAGTCGTTGGGCTATGATTAGGCTCAATGACGAAGCAAGGTTGAAGGGCTCTATTCCCATATGAGCAAGCCGAGTCACGGTTTCTGCGGCTGAGTTAGTGTGCAGTGTTGAAAGTACTAAATGCCCGGTTTGGGAGGCTTTGATCGCGATTTCGGCGGTTTCTAAATCTCGGATTTCTCCAACCATCACGATGTCTGGGTCTTGTCGTAAAAACGATCGTAGTGCCTCGGCGAAACCAAAGCCAATCTTAGGCGTCACCTGTACCTGATTGATACCACACAGGTTAATCTCTACTGGGTCTTCAGCTGTTGAGATGTTGCGTTCAGAGGTGTTGAGTACTCGAAGTCCAGTATAAAGAGAAACCGTTTTACCGCTGCCGGTTGGCCCGGTCATTAAGATCATCCCTTGCGGGCGCTTTAGTGCATTGAGGTAGAGGGCTTTTTGAGCCTCGCTGTAACCGAGCTTATCGATATCGAGATTGGCCGCACTGCTATCAAGCAATCGCAGTACGATCTTCTCGCCCCATAAGGTAGGCAGCGTTGATACGCGCATATCAATTGCTAGTTCGTCATTTAAACGCAGTTTAATACGACCATCTTGAGGTAAGCGACGTTCGGCAATATCAAGCTTGGCGAGTATTTTCAGACGAGCGGACAGACGACGGCTTAAATGGGAAGCAGGCTGCTGTATCTCAACCAATATGCCGTCACAACGTAGTCGCACACGGTAATGCTCTTCGTAAGGTTCGAAGTGGATGTCCGATGCGCCTTTACGCACCGCATCAACCAGAATCTGATTGATAAAGCGACTCACAGGAGAGTCATCTTGGCTGAGATCTTCAATCGACGTTATTTCGTCGTCAGATACCTTCACGAGGTTAGCTAACTCATCTTGGGTGATCTCTTTACGCTTAGAATCTTGCCCTGAAATAGAGCGGCCATACAGCTTGCGTATCGCACCTTCTAATTCAGAGTAATTAGCAACAACCAATTCAATCTGTAATCCTGTCGCAAAGCGGAAGTCATCTTCAGCTTGTAAATCCGTAGGGTCGGCAGAAGCGAGTGTGAGGGTGGAGCTAGAAACTGAAATCGGGATAGCACGATATTTAGTAATCAGTTCGCGAAGCCCTAATTGGTCACGTAAGGTTTCATAGTCCGTATTGGCAAGTTGTACTAAGGGTAAGCCGAAGATGGTTTTAATGTTGTTTGCTAAGGAATCGCCGCTGAAGAAATCCAGAGCGAGCAAAGCTTCAGGTGTCGAAATGCCTGAAGCTTGTACTTGTTCCGCAACGGCTTGTTCTTGAGTCAGGCTAAGTAAGCCAGCCTGACGTAGAACGGTTGGGAGGTTAGTGAGCATTAGTTAGCTGGACACCAATCAGATACATCCGCGTTTTGTGTTCCTCCATTTGTACATGTCACTTCCCATGTTACTCCTGAGGTTGTTAAGTCAGGAGTTATGGTTATGCTGTCTCCTTCAACTAATCTTCCTTTTGTTTGGCCTGCATCGACAATTGCTTGAATCGTTGTAGCCGCATCACTAACACCAGCAACTGCTGAGACAGTAAATTCTCCTAGAGTCTGTGAATCTGGCACACCACCGTTACCTGATGAGCAATTAGCTTCGCCATTTACTAGACATATACCGAGAGACATTTTCATCGCAGATGAAGCACTTAACATTTCACTAGCGTGTGCTTTCATTGTGTAGTTTTGGTAAGCAGGCACAGCAAATGCTGACAAAATACCAATAATCGCCACTACAATCATTAATTCAATCAGCGTAAAACCTTTCTGATTTGTTCTTTTACTTTTGTTATTCATTGTTCTATTCCATTGTTTAGTTTATTTCAGTGCAGGCACTGGTTGATGGACAGAATAGAAGTCGGAATGGAGAAGTGGAATGAGATTCAGGTGTGGTCGCGAGTGGTTTGGTATTTATTAGTGTGATGTTTCATATGGCGCGCAAAATTATGCGATCGACTTAAATAAGTGATTGAAATGCTGATAATTTAAGCAATAAAAAAAGCACGGTATTTAACCGTGCCTTTAAAGATAAGCTATTTATATTTCAATAAATTAAGCTTTGAATCTCATAGATAAATCCATTGCTTTTAAGTGCTTAGTGAGTGCGCCTACCGAGATGTAATCAACACCCGTTTCAGCGAACTCTGCGATAGTGTCTAGAGTTACATTGCCTGAGTTCTCTAGTGCGGCACGGCCAGCGTTGATTTTAACCGCTTCACGCATCATGTCGGTAGTGAAGTTGTCTAGCATGATGATGTCTGCGCCAGCGTTGATTGCTTGCTCTAACTCTTCTAGGCTTTCTGTTTCAACTTCTACAGGCTTACCTGGGTTAAGCTCTTTTGCCGTAGAAATCGCTTTCTCAATGCCACCACAGGCGATGATATGGTTTTCTTTGATTAGATAAGCATCGAATACACCAATACGGTGGTTGAAACCACCACCACAAGCGACTGCGTATTTTAAAGCGCTGCGTAGGCCTGGGATCGTTTTACGAGTATCTAACAGGCGGCATTCTGTGTGCTTGATTTTATCTGCGTAGATTGCCGTCGTCGTCGCGCAGCCAGATAGCGTTTGAATGAAGTTCATTGCGTTACGTTCACCGGTTAATAGCGCGCGTGCAGGGCCAGTTAGCGTGCAAAGTGTTTGGTTTGGTTCAACCTTGTCGCCGTCTTCTACGTTCCACTCGATAGTCACTTCACCGCCTAATTGCTTAAACACTTCATCAGCCCAAGCTTTACCACAAAACACACCGTGTTCACGGGTAATGATGGTCGCGCTGTTGATTGCGTCTGCTGGGATTAGACTTGCCGTAATATCAGCCGCTGGATCGAGTGTTCCGCCTAGATCTTCTCGGATAGTCTCAGCGACTGCACGAGTGATCTCTAGAGGCAGTTGCTCTTTTAAGTAGTCAAGGCGTTGGTGGCTGTTATGTGTGTTTTTCATCGCAAATCTAATCTTGAAAGGGAGTGGGAATGGAATGATACTCTTGCTTAACTTCAAATTAAAGAGGCTAGCACGACGGCTCTATGGGCAAAGTCACAATCTATTGTGTTAGCGGAAAAGAAAGTGAGATTAAGATGACGATCAGCTCCAACGGATGGTATGACAACGCTCGGCATGTTCCTTCCCCGCATTTTGATGCTAGGCCTAGTGTTGATGATGTTTCTTTGCTGGTGGTTCACAATATTAGTTTGCCTCCCGGTGAGTTTGGAGGCCCGTATATTGAACAATTTTTTACTGGGAAATTGAACCCCGCTGAACACCCGTTTTTTCAGGTGATTCACCAAATGGGCGTGTCTGCCCATTGTTTGATTCGTCGTGATGGTGAAGTGGTGCAGTTTGTTTCGTTCTTAGACCGAGCTTGGCATGCTGGCCAGTCGAGTTTTGCTGGGCGTGAAAGGTGTAATGATTACTCTATTGGTATTGAACTCGAGGGCAGTGACTTTGCGGCTTATACCGAGCAGCAGTATCAATCCTTGTCGCAGCTGACTGAAACTCTAATGTCGAATTTTCCAGAGATCACAGAACAACGCATCACAGGACATCAATATATTGCCCCTTTGCGTAAGACTGATCCTGGTTTGGTTTTCGACTGGCAGAAATTCAAAAGAAAGCTCAAGGCCTAAGCTTCGAGTTTTAAATGATGTTACTGACAGCTAGGTATGAATAATCAACGCCTAGCATAATGACTTGTGAATTTTTGTTGTTGCTATGTAAATAAAGTGGTTGGGAGCTAAGCATCAATAAATCCAGAGTGTGACGCGCTTATCAAACGCCTAAATATTAAGACTTATGAACAGAATTTCTGTCTCTAATGTGCGCTCGGTTCGATTTTTGACCTAGTTTGACTAATCTTTCTGAAACAATTCATTTTTATCCTGAAACTTTCTAGCACGAATCCTCCCCAAAAGTATTACCCCTGTAAATGGTAAGACCAATTTGGTTGCTGTTTTAAATTTCATTTGTTAAATCACGGTTAATTCACACTGCATTCTATGATGCAGGTCAATTTTAGACTGGACAGTGGCGTTTTAATTATGTTAATTTCTGCGCAACTTAAAATTGGTATTACCAATTGTCAGCGAAGAAAAAGAAGAATAACAAACTATGGCTTATCAAAGGATTCGTCAGCCAAAACTCTCCGATGTTATCGAACAAGAGTTAGAAAGGTTGATTGTGGAGGGAACACTGGCTCCTGGGCAGCAGCTGCCACCAGAGCGCGAACTGGCGAAACAGTTCGATGTGTCTCGTCCTTCAATTCGAGAAGCCATACAACGTTTAGAAGCAAAACGCTTGCTTACTCGCCGTCAAGGTGGAGGTACGTTTGTGAGCGAAAATATCTGGAAAAGCTTTTCAGATCCTTTGCTTAATTTGTTGTCATCCCATTCTGAAACCCAACTAGACTTGTTGGAATCGCGTCATGCGATGGAAGGGATTTCGGCTTACTTTGCGGCATTGCGTGGTACTGATGAAGACTTTGCTCGAATTCAAGCATGCCAAGAAAAGATTCATGGTGCGCAAGATAAGGGTGATATTGAAGCCGAATCTGCAGCAGTGATGGCTTTTCTTATTGCTTTAACAGAGGCTGCACACAATGTGGTGTTATTGCACATTGTTCGTAGTTTGGCTCCGTTACTCGAACAAAACGTCTTAGAGAATTTAAAGCTGTTGCATCGTCGTAAAGACGTTGTGGAGAAAGTGAGTATACATCGAGCTAACATTGTAGATGCGATTGTTTCAGGGCAGCCAGAACAGGCACGTGAAATGTCACATTCTCATTTAGCTTACATCGAAGAAACATTGCTGGATTTGACGAAGGAAGAGTCGCGTCGCGAACGTTCCCTACGTCGAATTCAACAGGGTAAATAGCCGTAATACTTCGGCTTTTTACGTGTTTAGTAGAATCCAACTAACAAAAAGGATAGATCGCCATGTCTGACATGAAGCATGACGTTGATGCTCTGGAAACTCAAGATTGGTTAGAAGCTCTTGAGTCAGTAGTACGTGAAGAAGGTGTAGAACGTGCACAGTTTTTACTAGAACAAGTTCTAGATAAAGCGCGTTTAGATGGTGTTGATATGGCTACAGGCATCAACACAAACTACATCAACACAATTCCAGCAGCACAAGAGCCAGCTTACCCTGGTGACGTAACTCTTGAGCGTCGTATTCGTTCGATTATTCGCTGGAACGCAATCATGATCGTATTGCGTGCTTCTAAGAAAGACCTAGACCTTGGTGGTCATATGGCTTCTTACCAGTCAGCAGCAGCGTTCTACGAAGTATGTTTCAACCACTTCTTCCGTGCTCCAAACGAGACTGACGGTGGCGATCTAGTTTATTACCAAGGTCACATCTCTCCAGGTATCTACTCTCGTGCATTCGTTGAAGGTCGTCTAACTGAAGAGCAGCTAGATAACTTCCGTCAAGAAGTTGATGGTAAAGGTATCCCTTCTTACCCGCACCCGAAACTGATGCCTGAGTTCTGGCAATTCCCGACAGTATCTATGGGTCTTGGTCCTATCTCTGCGATCTACCAAGCGCGCTTCCTTAAGTACCTTGACGGCCGTGGCCTGAAAGAAACTTCAGCGCAACGCGTATACGCGTTCCTAGGTGACGGTGAGATGGATGAGCCAGAATCACGTGGTGCTATCTCTTTCGCTGCGCGTGAGAAGCTAGACAACCTATGTTTCCTAATCAACTGTAACCTACAGCGTCTAGACGGTCCTGTAATGGGTAACGGTAGCATCATTCAAGAACTTGAAGGCCTATTCAAAGGCGCAGGTTGGAACGTTGTTAAAGTTATCTGGGGTAGCAACTGGGATTCACTACTGGCTAAAGACACTACTGGTAAGCTTCTTCAACTAATGAACGAAACTATCGATGGTGATTACCAAACATTTAAATCTAAAGATGGCGCATACGTACGTGAGCACTTCTTTGGTAAGTACCCAGAAACAGCTGCACTCGTTGCTGATATGACTGATGACGAAATCTTCGCTCTTAAGCGTGGTGGTCACGATTCTTCTAAACTGTTTGCTGCATTCAACAATGCAAAAGAGACAAACGGTAAGCCAACGGTAATCCTAGCTAAAACTGTTAAAGGTTACGGCATGGGTGATGCAGCTGAAGGTAAGAACATTGCACACGGTGTTAAGAAAATGGACATGACTCATGTTCAACACCTGCGTGATCGCCTAGGCCTTGAAGACCTACTATCAGATGAGAAAATCGCTGAACTTCCATACCTAAAACTGGAAGAAGGTTCTGCTGAATACGAATACATGCACGCGCGTCGTAACGCTCTACACGGTTACACTCCAGCACGTCTTCCTAAGTTTACACAAGAGTTCAAGGTTCCTGAGCTAGACGCATTCGCACCTCTACTAGGTGAGCAGAAGCGTGATATCTCTACAACTATGGCTTATGTACGTACGCTAAACATCCTTCTTAAAGATAAGAACATTGGTAAGAACATCGTTCCTATCATCTGTGATGAAGCACGTACATTCGGTATGGAAGGTCTATTCCGTCAGGTTGGTATCTACAACCCACACGGTCAAGATTACACTCCAGAAGATAAAGGCATCGTTTCTTACTACAAAGAAGCAACGTCTGGTCAAGTTCTTCAAGAAGGTATCAACGAACTAGGTTCTATGGCTTCATGGGTTGCTGCTGCAACGTCATACAGCACAAACGATCTACCGATGATCCCGTTCTACATCTACTACTCAATGTTCGGTTTCCAACGTATTGGCGACATGGCATGGCTAGCAGGTGACCAACAAGCTCGTGGCTTCCTACTGGGTGCTACTGCTGGTCGTACAACGCTAAACGGCGAAGGTCTACAGCACGAAGATGGTCACTCGCACATCATGGCGAACACAGTACCTAACTGTATCTCTTACGACCCAACGTTTGCTTACGAGTTAGCGGTAATCATGCAAGACGGTATCCGTCGCATGTACGGTCCTGAGCAAGAAAACGTTTACTACTACTTAACAGTAATGAACGAGAACTACGCAATGCCAGCAATGCCAGAAGGCGCTGAAGAAGGCATCCGTAAAGGTATTTACAAGCTTGAATCTCACGCTGGTGCTAAGGGCAAAGTTCAACTAATGAGCTCTGGTACTATTATGAACGAAGCGCGTAAAGCGGCTGCAATTCTAAGTGAAGAGTACGGCGTAGCATCTGACGTATTCTCTGTAACGTCGTTCAACGAACTAACTCGTGATGGTCAAGCGGTAGAGCGTGACAACATGCTTCACCCAGAAGCGGAAGAAAAAGTACCGTACATCACAACTGTTCTTGGTAAAGAACCTGCAATCGCAGTGACTGACTACATGAAGAACTACGCTGAGCAAGTACGTGCGTACATGCCAACTGAGTCTTATAAAGTACTTGGTACAGATGGTTTCGGCCGTTCTGACAGCCGTGAAAACCTACGTCGTCACTTCGAAGTTAACGCTGGCTACATCGTAGTTGCAGCGCTAACTGAACTGGCTAAACGTGGTGATATCGAGAAATCTGTAGTTGTTGAAGCAATTGCTAAATTCGATATCGACACTGAAAAAACAAACCCACAATACGCTTAATACAGCGCTTAACTAGAAGGTAAATAAGCAATGGCAATCGAAATTAATGTACCTGACATCGGTGCGGATGAGGTTGAAGTTACTGAGATTCTTGTAAGCGTTGGCGACAAGGTTGAAGAAGAGCAGTCTCTGATCACTGTTGAAGGCGACAAAGCTTCTATGGAAGTTCCAGCGTCTCAAGCAGGTATTGTTAAAGAAATCAAAGTAGCTGAAGGCGATTCTGTTTCTACTGGTTCTCTTATCATGATTTTCGAAGCCGAGGGTGCAGCTGAAGCTGCACCTGCTCCAGCAGCAGAGGCAGCTCCAGTAGCTGCGCCTGCAGCGGCAGCAGCGGCAGAGCTTAAAGAAGTTCACGTTCCTGATATCGGCGGTGATGAAGTTGAAGTAACTGAAATCATGGTAGCTATCGGTGACGCAGTAGAAGAAGAGCAATCTCTTCTTACTGTTGAAGGTGACAAGGCTTCAATGGAAGTACCTGCACCATTCGCTGGTATCGTTAAAGAAATCAAGATCGCTTCTGGTGATTCAGTATCTACTGGTTCTCTAGTGATGGTATTTGAAGTGGCAGGTTCTGGCGCTCCAGTTGCAGCAGCTCCTGCTCCAGCACCAGTTGCAGCGGCTCCAGCAGCATCTGCTGAGAAAGAAGTGAACGTTCCTGATATCGGTGGTGACGAAGTAGAAGTTACTGAAATCATGGTAGCGGTTGGCGATACAGTAGAAGAAGAGCAATCTCTAATTACTGTTGAAGGCGACAAAGCTTCAATGGAAGTGCCTGCACCATTCGCTGGTACAGTAAAAGAGATCAAGATTGCAGCTGGTGACACAGTGTCAACAGGCTCTCTAATCATGACTTTCGTTGTGGAAGGCGCAGCTCCAGTAGCAGTAGTGGCTTCCGCTCCAGCACAAGCAGCAGCTCCGGCAGCAGCACCTGCACCTAAAGCAGAAACAGTAGCTCCAGCAGCTGGCGACTTCCAAGAGAACGGTGACTACGCGCACGCTTCTCCTGTAGTTCGTCGTCTTGCTCGTGAATTTGGCGTTAACCTTTCTAAGGTTAAAGGTACTGGTCGTAAGAGCCGTATCCTTAAAGAAGACGTTCAGTCTTACGTTAAAGATGCACTTAAGCGTCTTGAGTCTGGTGCAGCGGCATCTGGCAAAGGCGGTGACGGTTCTGCTCTTGGTCTACTACCATGGCCAAAAGTTGACTTCAGCAAGTTCGGCGAAACTGAAGTTCAGAAGCTTTCTAAGATTAAGAAGATCTCTGGCGCTAACCTGCACCGTAACTGGGTAATGATCCCTCACGTTACACAGTGGGACAACGCAGACATCACTGAGCTAGAAGCATTCCGTAAAGAACAGAACGCAATCGAAGCGAAGAAAGACACTGGTATGAAGATCACTCCACTTGTGTTCATCATGAAAGCTGTTGCTAAAGCGCTAGAAGCATTCCCAGCATTCAACTCGTCTCTTTCTGACGATGGCGAAAGCATCATTCTTAAGAAGTACGTAAACGTGGGTATCGCAGTTGATACACCAAACGGCCTAGTTGTTCCTGTTTTCAAAGATGTGAACAAGAAAGGTATTTACGAGCTATCTGAAGAACTAATGGTTGTTTCTAAGAAAGCACGCTCTGGCAAGCTAACTGCGGCAGACATGCAAGGCGGTTGTTTCACAATCTCTAGCCTTGGTGGTATTGGCGGTACTGCATTTACACCAATCGTAAATGCTCCAGAAGTAGGTATCTTAGGTGTATCTAAGTCTGAGATTAAGCCAGTTTGGAATGGTAAAGAGTTCCAACCACGTCTACAGCTTCCACTGTCTCTATCATATGATCACCGCGTGATCGATGGTGCAGAAGGTGCACGCTTCATTACTTTCTTAAACAGCGCACTATCTGACATTCGTCGTCTAGTTCTGTAATTGAGAAAGTAATTATTAAGGTGGCTTTCGGGTCACCTTAATTCTTTATATAAAGACTATTTTTAGAGAACAGTTTCCCGCATTTCTAAGAAAGCGAGAGGGAATTGTTGTCTAGCTCACAGGCTAACTTAAAGCTACTTTCACACTGTTAACATCCCTGTAAAATGTTTCCTGTTTGAAAGCCCAATAATTTTAAGAACATCTACTCAGCCTGTTAGGGATAATGACTACAAGAGGTCACAATGAGCAAAGAAATTAAAGCCCAAGTTGTTGTACTTGGTTCAGGTCCTGCTGGTTACTCAGCTGCATTCCGTTGTGCGGATTTAGGTCTAGAAACAGTACTAGTTGAACGTTACAGCACTCTTGGTGGTGTATGTCTAAACGTTGGTTGTATTCCATCAAAAGCACTTCTTCACGTTTCTAAAGTAATCGAAGAAGCTAAAGCGATGGCAGAGCACGGCGTTGTATTCGGCGAGCCACAAACTGACATCAACAAGATTCGTATCTGGAAAGATAAAGTAGTTGATCAATTAACTGGCGGTCTTGGCGGTATGGCTAAGATGCGTAACGTTACTGTTGTTAACGGTTTCGGTAAGTTCACTGGTCCTAACAGCATTCTTGTTGAAGGCGAAGGTGAAGCAACTACGGTTAACTTCGACAACGCAATCATTGCTGCGGGTTCTCGCCCAATCAAACTTCCTTTCATCCCACATGAAGACCCACGTATTTGGGATTCTACGGATGCACTAGAACTAAACGAAGTACCTGAAAAACTGCTTATCATGGGCGGCGGTATCATCGGTCTTGAGATGGGTACGGTTTACCACTCTCTAGGTTCTAAAGTTGAAGTTGTAGAGATGTTCGATCAAGTTATCCCTGCTGCGGATAAAGATATCGTTAAAGTTTTCACTAAGCGCATTAAGAACAAGTTCAAGCTAATGCTTGAAACTAAAGTGACTGCTGTTGAAGCGAAAGAAGACGGTATCTACGTATCAATGGAAGGCAAAAAAGCACCAGCTGAAGCTGAGCGCTACGATGCTGTTCTTGTTGCTATCGGTCGTGTTCCAAACGGTGCACTTATCGACGCTGAAAAAGCGGGTATCGAAGTTGATGAGCGTGGCTTTATCAATGTTGATAAGCAAATGCGTACTAACGTTCCTCACATCCACGCGATCGGTGACGTTGTTGGTCAACCAATGCTTGCTCACAAAGGTGTGCATGAAGGTCACGTAGCTGCTGAAGTTATCTCTGGTAAGAAGCACTACTTCGACCCTAAGGTTATTCCATCAATCGCGTACACTGAGCCAGAAGTTGCTTGGGTAGGTAAGACTGAGAAAGAAGCGAAAGCTGAAGGCATCAACTACGAAGTTGCTACTTTCCCTTGGGCTGCTTCTGGTCGTGCAATCGCCTCTGACTGTGCAGACGGCGTTACTAAGATGATCTTCGATAAAGATACTCATCGCGTAATCGGTGGTGCTGTTGTTGGTACTAACGGTGGTGAACTTCTTGGCGAAATCGGCCTAGCAATTGAAATGGGTTGTGATGCAGAAGATATTGCACTTACTATCCACGCTCACCCAACTCTACACGAGTCTGTTGGTCTAGCTGCTGAAGTATTCGAAGGTTCAATCACTGACCTTCCAAATAAGAAAGCAGTGAAAAAGAAAAAGTAAATACTCTTCATACTTGAAGCCGCAGCGTTGTTAACTGCGTAAGTTAACCCTAATCACATAGTAAATCTATGCTCATAGGGCTGAACTTTAGTTACTTAACAAAGAAAGGGTCGCCTAGCTGCAACTCCAATTATTTTGAGCATATCTAGATTATAAAAGCCGCTGATTCGTCAGCGGTTTTTTTATGTCTGAAGAAAATTTGGTCATCATACTTGTAGGGAATCTCTTTCAACAAATAGCAATCTATTGGTAATAAAAAAGGATTGACGCAAAACGCCAATCCTTAAATCATTTTACTCGAATCTCGAATCTCGAATCTCGAATCTCGAATCTCGAATCTCGAATCTCGAATCTCGAATCTCGAATCTCGAATCTCGAATCTCGAATCTCGAATCTACTTATAAATGCACAGCATGTTTAAGTAGCTATCCGTCAAGGTCGAAAGTTCTTCTTGCGTATCTACACGCTTCGCTTGAATGAATAGCGAGTAACAAATGCCGTGGAACAGATTCGCAAGGTGCTTAGGGTCGTGGTCGTCACAGACTTCGCCACGCTCTATCGCTTTGCTAAACATGTTTTGTAGTAACATTTGGTTAGTGCGGTTTGTGGTTACGAATAGAGGCCATACTTCATCACGGGTTGATGCGCTCCATTCAAACCATACATTCAACCAATGGCAATCGTGAGCCACCAACGTCACCATTTCAGTCGCAATATTATGTAAGTTCTCTTTTGCGTGAATATCGAGATCGATATTGTCTGAAAGGAAGTTAGAGAATTGGCGAACGACGTGGTTAAGTACTTCATCAACCAGATCTTCACGGGTTGGGAAGTAGTTAAACACGGTTGCAACTGATACCTGAGCAATGTCAGCTATATCAGCGTGCCCACCACGGCCAATGCCGCGGCGAGAGAATACCTCAAGTGCGATTTCCATCAATTGAAGTTTTCTTTTTAAAGGTGAAAGCCTAGTTCTAGGTCTCTTAGATATTGAGTCCATTTTGTTTTCCTTGCCAACGAATTTTTTATATTAATGATTTTATTATTATTTAAGCCAAGATGAGTGTAATGGTGCATATGCAAATGGTCAATCCTTTGAGCTTATTTTATAGACAGTTACATCAAACTTGATACATAAAGCGTGATCAGCATGGATGTGAAAGAAAGCGAGTATGTAACAAGGGGGCTGTGCACATTTCATTGAGAATCTAACAGTAAATTCGAGCTGTAAGGTGGTGTGGGTATTTGAGCAATGCTAGACTTACGCACAAAATTGAGCGGCACCCATGGCAGAACGGTCTAAACTTGTCGCAATCACCCAACAAAATGAGAGCAGTATGAAGCATACAGTTGAAGTCATGATCTCTGAGCAAGAAGTTCAGGATCGAGTGAATGAACTAGGTAAACAGATCACGGAACACTACAAAGGTAGTGAAGATCTTGTTTTAGTTGGCTTATTACGTGGATCTTTTGTCTTTATGGCAGATCTTGCTCGTGCTATCGATTTAACTCACCAAGTTGATTTCATGACCGCATCTAGCTACGGCAACGGTATGGAAAGCTCACGTGACGTACGTATTCTGAAAGACCTTGATGACGATATCCAAGGTAAAGACGTTCTACTTGTAGAAGATATCATCGATACAGGTAACACACTGACTAAAGTGAAAGAGATTCTAAGCCTACGTGGTCCTAAATCCATCGAAATTTGTACGCTATTAGACAAGCCTTCTCGCCGTGAAGTGATTGTTGATACTAAATGGATTGGTTTTGAAATTCCTGATGAATTCGTTGTTGGTGTGGGTATCGACTACGCACAAAAGTATCGTCACCTACCTTACATCGGTAAAGTTGTACCTCAAGAGTAATTATTACTCTGTTAAATAGTGACAAAAAAGGCTCGCACAATGCGAGCCTTTCTTATATTTGTCTATTAAACGTTAAGAGATAACCGTTAACCAAGAATGGGCGTCGATAAGATCTTATCAAGCGCATCTAAGTGGCTATTCTCTAACGTGTCATTGCTTGAACAACGAACGCCAAGATCTTGCAGCTTGCCATTACCAATCCCATAAACAACACCATGGATTTCAATATCTTGCCCACGTTCCCATGCGGTCTGCATGATGGTGGAGTTGCCCAAGTTATAGACTTGCTCTGCGACGTTAATTTCGCACAATTTATCACCCCATTGTTCACGAGGTAAAGATTCGATCTGCTTACGGTACTTAAGGTAATTGTCGCGAATGTGAAGTAGCCAGTTATTAATTAGGCCTAGCTTCGGATTATCAATAGCTGCATTCACACCCCCACAGCCATAATGGCCACAGACAATGATGTGTTTAACTTTGAGTACATCCACCGCGTATTGCACAACAGATAAGCAGTTGAGATCAGTATGGACCACTTGGTTAGCCACGTTTCGGTGAACAAACAGTTCTCCGGAATACAAACCAGTGAGGCGTTCGGCCGGTACTCGGCTATCTGAACAACCTATCCATAAAAAACCAGGGCTTTGACCCTCTTCAAGCGTTGTAAAATACTCAGGTCTTTGAGATCGAATTTCTTCAGACCATTTAGAGTTGTTTTCAAAAAGCTGTTTAATCTCTGGCATTTTGCGTCTTACATCCCTTAATTAAGAATTGTAACTATACACAATGTTACAAATTCAATCCCGTAAAAACTGCGTTAACACGTACTCATCTGACGTGTTCTAGTCGTTAAAATCACTAACTTAGCACATAAACTACCATCTGGTTATAAGTCATGAATAATGTGATTGAATTAACACTTTCTGTCTGACTAACTCATTTGTTAAAGTTATAAAGTTTGTCATTTCATCATCAGGAAGGTGTGTTTTGTTTGGAAGTCGTTTTTCGGATATCAGTCTCAAAGGTGACATGTTTGGCGGTGTGACTACAGCCATTATCTCATTGCCTTTAGCGTTGGCATTTGGTGTCGCGTCTGGCGCGGGCGCTGAAGCCGGTCTTTGGGGCGCTATCATGGTCGGCTTATTCGCGGCGTTGTTCGGAGGTTCGAGTAGTCTGATATCTGAACCTACTGGGCCCATGACGGTGATCATGACGGCAGTGATGACGAGCATGGTGGCTAAGTATCCTGAAACCGGAATGGCAATGACCTTTACCGTTGTCATGATGGCAGGTGCTTTTCAGATATTACTCGGTACATTAAAGCTCGGAAAATACGTTACGTTGATGCCATATAGCGTGATCTCCGGATTTATGTCGGGTATTGGTGTCATTCTTATTATCTTGCAACTGTCTCCATTGTTAGGACATGCTGCTCCATCTGGTGGGGTGATGGGAACGCTTTCTGCGCTGCCTGATACCTTAGCCAATCTGAAAATAAGCGAACTGTTTTTAGGTGGATTAACGCTAGGAATCCTTTTCGGCTTTCCGGCGAAATACCGTAAGTATGTACCAGCCCAGCTTGTTGCTTTGGTCGCTGTTACTCTTTTATCCGTCATCATTTTTGATACCGATTCTATTCGCCGTATCGGTGAGATACCTGCGGGCTTACCTTCTCTTGTTATTCCTACGATCAGCTCTGAGCAATTTACCACTATGGTTATCGATGCTCTGGTGCTGGGTACACTTGGTTGTATTGATACGCTTCTGACCGCGGTTATTGGAGACTCACTGACTCGTAAAGAGCATGATTCAGACAAAGAACTTCGCGGCCAGGGCATTGCGAATATGATTTCGGGCTTATTTGGTGCACTACCTGGTGCCGGTGCGACCATGGGTACCGTGACTAATATTCAGGTGGGTGCCCGTTCTCCGCTTTCTGGCGTCATTCGTGCATTGGCTCTGGCATTAGTGGTCTTGGTTGCTGGTGGCTTAACCGAACCGATTCCTATGGCGGTTTTAGCTGGTATTGCGATGTATGTTGGTTTCAACATACTTGATTGGAGCTTCATCCAGCGTGCACATAAGGTCAGTTATGCAGGCATGGGAGTGATGTATGGCGTGATGCTACTAACCGTTTTTGTTGACTTGATCATCGCCGTTGGACTGGGCGTTTTTATCTCGAATATCCTGATCATTGAAAGGTTAAGCCGAGAGCAAGCCAGACAGGTTAAGGCCATTAGTGATGGTGATGACGAAGACGATATTCCGTTGACCGATAGTGAACGTCAATTGCTGGATAGTGCCAATGGTAAGGTGTTGTTCTTTTATCTCTCTGGCCCAATGATCTTCAGTGTTTCAAAGGCGATTTCGCGTCAGCACTCAAGTATCTCTGATTATGAAGCTATGATTTTAGATCTGACGGATGTGCCGATGATTGATGTCACTGTAGGCTTGGCATTAGAAAACGCGATTAAAGATGCGTTAGATGCACAATGCGAAGTGTACCTGCTGTGCCCTAACGAGAATACTCGCCAGCAATTAGAGAAATTCCACGTGCTTGATCTCGTACCTGAATCCAATACTTATCGATTTAGATATGAAGCGCTGACCGCTGCAACAAGCTATGTCGACAGACATGAGCATCCATTCTAATTGGTTTGATAGTTAGCTTTAGACTGGTCATTAACTCTGATTGACTTGCGGTTGGACAATAGATTCTAGGCCGTTGTTCTAAATCTAGTGATTGATGATTTACGCCGTTAAGTAAATGACTTAACGGCATTTTTTGTTTTCATAGAGCACGAGCTATGAGGGTTTATTGAAATAAATCAGTAATCGCAGTTTGTATTCATCGTCAATCAACGATAAACTTGTTTGCAAAATGGCCGAATGAAAAAGTTTTTAGTTAGTTCTCTGCTAACTCATTTTAAGTTTTACTCTCTTCCTCATGCTTGGTCATCATCTATCTATCGCAAATGGCAGTCTATCTCTATGTATGCATTAGAAATTGAACAATTAAGAAAAACCTATGCTGGGGGCTTTGAGGCTCTTAAAGGCATTAGTTTACAAGTCAAAAAAGGCGACTTTTACGCGTTGCTTGGTCCAAATGGCGCCGGCAAATCGACCACTATCGGTGTTATCTCTTCTCTGGTTAACAAAACATCAGGCAAGGTTAAAGTGTTTGGCTACGACATTGATTCCGATCTGGAGTTGGCGAAGCAGAACTTAGGTTTAGTACCGCAAGAGTTTAACTTTAACCCATTCGAAACTGTTGAGCAGATTGTACTGCAACAAGCGGGTTACTACGGTGTGCCGAAAGCACTTGCTAAAGATCGCGCTAAAAAGTATCTATCTCAATTAGATTTGTGGGAAAAGCGTGGCGAACGTGCACGTAACTTATCTGGTGGTATGAAGCGTCGTTTGATGATTGCTCGTGCACTGATGCATGAGCCACAGCTGCTGATTCTTGATGAGCCAACTGCGGGTGTCGATATTGAGCTGCGTCGTTCTATGTGGGAGTTCCTGAAAGAGATCAACGAGAAGCAGGGCATTACCATTATTCTGACCACACACTACCTAGAAGAAGCGGAAATGCTGTGTCGCAATATCGGTATCATCAATCGTGGTGAGCTGATTGAGAACACAACTATGAAAGCGTTGCTAGGCAAGTTGAGCGCAGAGACCTTTATTTTGGATCTTGAAGAGGGCGCGACTGAACCTAAGCTAGAAGGCGTGAATAGCCAATTGATGGTAAATGGCTCGCTAGAAATTGAAATCGACAAGAACCTAGGTTTGAATACTATCTTTGCTCAATTGAGCGATCAAAAGGTAAAAGTCCTCTCTATGCGTAACAAAGCAAACCGTCTAGAAGAGCTATTCGTGAGTATCGTCCGTGAGGGGAGTAAATAATATGTACAGCCTATATTGGACCGCTTTCTGCAGCTTGTTGACCAAAGAGATCAATCGCTTCACGCGTATTTGGGTGCAAACTTTGGTGCCGCCTGCGATTACCATGACACTTTACTTCATCATCTTCGGCAACCTGATTGGTGCGCGTATTGGTGAAATGAACGGTTTTAGCTATATGGAATATATTGTTCCTGGCTTGATTATGATGTCGGTGATCACCAACTCGTACTCTAACGTTGCTTCTTCGTTCTTTAGTGCCAAATTCCAGAAGAACATTGAAGAGCTGCTTGTAGCTCCAGTTCCTAACTACGTGATTATTGCTGGTTTCGTAATGGGCGGTGTAGTGCGTGGCTTGTTAGTGGGTACCATAGTCACATTCGTATCGCTGTTCTTTGTCGACCTGCAAGTTGATCATTGGGGGGTGATTATTGCGACGGTATTTCTAACGTCTGTTGTGTTCGCTCTGGGTGGTTTAATCAACGCTGTATTTGCACGTACGTTTGACGATATCTCTATTATCCCGACCTTTATCTTAACGCCGCTGACATATCTTGGTGGTGTGTTTTACTCTATCAGTCTATTGCCTGAATTTTGGCAAGGTGTATCGAAGTTGAACCCTATCGTGTACATGGTAAACGCGTTCAGATATGGCTTCTTGGGTGTGTCTGATGTTGGTATCGTGACATCGTTTGGCGTACTAGGTGTGTTTATCGTGCTGTTGTATGGCATTGCACATTACTTAGTCACTAAGGGGATCGGCTTACGTAGTTAATGTCTTCCTTGTAAGTCTCGGAATGACAGGCAAAGAAAAAGGTCGATATATATCGACCTTTTTTATATTTTGCGTTTTTCTGCATTTAGAGAAGAAAGCGATTATTCCGCTGTTTCTTCTTTCACTTCTTCTTTCGTTTCCGTTACCAAATCGAGAACTTGGTTGTCGATAAGACGCGTTTTACCCAAGAAAGCCGACATTAGAATCACAGCTTGAGTCGATTCTGAAGTAATAGCTTGTAGCGTATTGGCATCACAAATGAAAATTTCATCCGGTTGCAGATCGGCTGCTCGAAGTTGGTCTGTTGCATCTTCAATAACTGACGCGTAATCATCGCGGCCGCCACGAATTGCACTGCTGATCCAGCGCATAGTGCGAGCAAGAACCGGAGCACGCTGACGTTCGTCAATCGTTAGGTTGCTATTGCGAGAGCTCATCGCTAAGCCATCCATCTCACGAACCGTCGCCACCCCCACGATTTCAATGTCTAATGCTAAGTCAGTCGTCATCTGGCGAATAATGGTAAGTTGCTGGAAGTCTTTCTCACCAAAGCATGCAAAATCTGGCTGAACGATATTAAACAGTTTAGTGACGATCGTTGAGACGCCGCGGAAGTGACCTGGACGAGATGCACCTTCAAGCATGTGAGATATACCTGGGACCTCAACAAACGTCTGTTTGTCTAATCCGTCTGGGTACATTACTTCTGGAGTCGGTGTAAACACTAGCTCAACGCCTTCGCCTGTTAGTTTACTTAGATCTTCTTCTAACGTACGAGGGTAGTTGTTTAGGTCATCAGTACGATCAAACTGCATTGGATTAACAAAAATGCTTACCACAACAATGTCAGCTAATTCACGAGCCTTCTTTACCAGAGTGAGGTGGCCTTCATGCAGGTTGCCCATTGTCGGTACAAAAGCAATCGTACGTCCATCACGCTTAAACTGTTTAATCTGCTCACGAAGAGCCGCTATTTCAGCAAAAGTTTGCATACTTACTCCTAAGCGATTGTATGAGCTTCATCAGGGAAGCGCGCGCTCTCTACTTCTTCTTTGTATAGAGCTACTGCCTTACGCATATCACCTGTTTCCGCTAGGAAATTCTTAGAGAATTTCGGCATGTAGTTCGCAGAAATACCGAACATGTCATGCATAACCAAGATCTGACCATCGGTAACATTACCTGCGCCGATACCGATAACGGGTACGTCACAAGCTTCTGTAATTCGTTTTGCCAATGAAGCGGGTACACATTCAAGGAGAACGATTTGAGCACCTGCATTTTGTAGTGCTAGAGCGTCAGCAACCATTTTGTCGGCTTGCTCGTCGTCACGACCTTGTACTTTGTAACCACCAAAAATGTTCACAGACTGAGGCGTTAAGCCTAAGTGTGCACATACTGGTACTGCACGTTCTGTTAGCATCTTAACAGTATCAACCAACCAGCTTCCGCCTTCGATTTTTACCATGTTCGCACCAGCACGCATCAATGTTGCTGCGCTCTCACAAGCTTGCTCTGGCGTTGCGTAGCTCATGAAAGGCATGTCAGCCATAAGAAGACAGTTTGGGCTACCTGCACGCACTGAGCGAGTATGGTAAGCAATGTCTTCAACGGTTACTGGTAATGTGTCGTTATGGCCTTGTAGAACCATACCCAGTGAGTCACCGACAAGCAGAACTGGCATTTCTTGGCTTTCGAATAATTGAGCAAAGCTCGCATCATAAGCTGTCGACGTCGCGAATTTACGGCCTTCACTTTTGCATTTGATCAGGTCGTTAATGGTTACTTTTTTCATTGGTTTTCCTTAATGCGCTTGGCTATTGTTGCCAAACATTGAGCCCGTTCTTATCAACTATTTTGAGTAGTTCTGTCAGCTCAGTCCCATCAGGGAGTTGTAAACTTGGTGCGATTTCAGCAAGCGGGTAAAGTACAAACTCTCGTTCTTTCATTCCGTAATGAGGAACGATTAAGCGCTCTGAATCGATCACCTCATTGCCGTATAACACAATGTCGAGATCCAAGGTTCTTGGCCCCCAACGCTCGTCTTTACGGACACGCCCTTGCTCTAGCTCGATCTTTTGAGTGCAATCAAGTAGTTCAATTGGCGTTAATTCGGTTTGGATTGCTACTACCGCGTTGATGTAGTCAGGTTGGTTTTGCGGCCCCATTGGAGTGCTACTATATAGCTGAGAGGTCGCAACAAACGTTGATCGCGGTAGGCTTTTTAGCGTTTCGATAGCCAAGTTTGCTTGGCTAACTGGGTCGGCAAGGTTGCTGCCGACCGCAATATAAGCCGTTATCATTCGGACTGCTTACTTTTTTTATTTCGGTAAGTCTTACGGCGACGATGGCCAGATTTTGATGGTGCTGCAACGTCGTTAGCCATTGCTTGGCGCATGTTGCGGCCAGCGGTTTGATAGCGCTCCCACCATTTTGCAAGCTCTTTGGTTTCACCACCTTCAATCTCACCACGCATTTCTAGGAAATCGTAGCCAGCGCGGAATTTGTTGAGTTCCATTAAACGAACGGCACGTTTACCGTTGCGGCGAGGCAGTCGCAGTTGCAGTTGCCAAATTTCACGAATGGTTGCAGTGTGACGACGAGGAATCGCAATCGATTTAACTTGCTGATCAAGGATGATATTGCTTGCTTCCATGATCGCATCGTAATGAGCCATACCTTGCTCAGCGACAAGTTTGTCAGCGAGCTTGTTCATTGGGTACCAAAGAATCGCTGCAAACATAAATGCAGGGTTTACTCGCTTGCCATCTTCTATGCGAAGGTCGGTTGAGTCGAGTACTAAGTCAAGCATCTGCTCTGTATGAGAGTCGTAACCTTCAGTGAAGTGCTCTGCAATTGCAGGGAACATCTGTTGGAACAGGTTGTATTCGCGCATCAAGTGATAGGTTTCTAAACCGTGACCTGATTGAAGTAATTTCAGAGACTCTTCGTAAAGGCGCGCTGCTGGGATATCTTTTAGCAGGTGTGCCAGCTCTTCGATAGGGTCTGCTGTGTCTTCTTCAATATCGAAATCCAGTTTAGCGGCGAAACGCATTGCGCGAAGCATACGTACCGGGTCTTCACGGTAACGCGTTTCTGGATCGCCAATTAGACGGATCAGCTTATCTTCTAAATCTTCTACACCACCTGCGTAATCGTGGATGCTGTAGTCTGCAATGTTGTAGTACATTGCATTTATAGTGAAGTCACGACGCTCTGCATCTTCATCAACATTACCGTATACGTTATCGCGTAGCAACATGCCTTCTTCCGATTGAGCCGAAACGTTTTTCGATGGTTCCTGGTGGTGGCCACGGAAAGTCGCTACTTCAATGATGTCTCGGCCAAACATGATGTGTGCTAATCGAAAACGGCGACCGATAAGGCGACAGTTTCTAAATAGGTGTTTGATTTGTTCTGGCGTTGCGTTGGTAGCAATATCAAAATCTTTTGGCTGAGAGCCTAATAAGATATCGCGTACACCACCACCGACTAAAAACGCGTCAAAACCCGCACCGTTCAGGCGATATAACACTTTTAGTGCGTTGTCACTGATCTGCTTGCGTGAAATATTGTGCTCTTGACGAGTATAAATATTCAGTGCTAATTCGTGGAATCCGCGTTGTTCGCTTGGGGTATTGTCGTTTGTATTCATTAGTTTAGAACAAAGTAGGTATCGCCAACTTTGTTTTTCTCTTAGTCCAAAGTGGTAGTGCAGAGTTTAATTGCGGCTAATAATAACTTAGCGCGAGCCATTTGAGAACATCGTCTGCTTAGCTGCAGCTATTGGTTATGGCATTTTTATGTGTCGCTTTTACTATTTGCCGTGAGTTTCGAGCTAATTACAGTGCTCTTTTTGTAAACTATCAGGTAATTGACTGACGTTCCATTGTTGGCTGCCCCACGTTAAAATCTCATCCATTGAGGCCTCATAAAGAGCTTTAGGTATATCAAAACCTAAGAATTGCATGGCGTTGATTAACGTCGGTTTTGGGTTGTCGATATCGATTGCAGTAGCATGGTTCTGTTTTGACAGTTTATTCCCCAAGCCATCGGTTGCCAATGGTAAGTGCAAGTAATTCACGGTTTTTTGTTTGAGTGTCTTATACAAGCTAATCTGTCGACCTGTCGGTTCTATTAAGTCTGCACCTCTTACTACCTCTGTCACCCCTTGTTCTATGTCATCAAGGACAACCGCGAGGTTATAGGCAAACAGTCCGTCTCTGCGCTTTATAATAAAATCTTCTTCAGCCAATCCTTTAGGGATCTGAATCTGACCGTGTCGAACATCCTGAAAAGATTCTACTGGGAAGTCCATGCACAAACGTACGGCTTGTTCACCGGAATCAATTAAACCAGCATGCCTACAGTGACCATTATAAAATCCGCCTAAGGACTTTATCTGTTTACGGGTGCATTGGCAGTAATAAGCTTGGCCATCAGCGACCCATTGGTCGATTTGTGCCTGATAGAGGTCATGACGCTGGCTTTGATAAACGACTTCGCCATCCCAAAACAGGTGGTAAGCTTCAAGCGTCTTAAGAATCAGGTCTGCAGCGCCGGCCATTTCTCTTGGCGGGTCTAAGTCTTCCATGCGAACCAACCATTGTCCTTGGTTAGATTTCGCTTGAAAGTAGCTACCAAGAGCTGCAACAAGTGATCCAAAATGAAGAGGACCTGACGGTGATGGTGCAAAGCGCCCGATATAATTCATGAGTGAACAACCTAATCTAAATGGTACCGCAGTAGCCGATTCTTAAGACGTTTAACTAGAGCATTAATGTGTAGAACTAAGCTTCAATCTCTATAAACAAGGTTTGATGTATAGAACCAAGGCTTAAAGCTGCTATTTACTATCAAGCGTGTGAAATACTTCGCTTGAATAACAAACAAAAAAGGGAGCCAAAGCTCCCTTTTTTACATCCGCAAGAATTAACCTTGCATCTGTTTCTCTTTGATCTCTGCAAGCGTTTTACAGTCAATACAAAGATCAGCAGTTGGACGAGCTTCAAGGCGACGAATGCCAATCTCGATACCGCAAGAATCACAAAAGCCGAAATCGTCTTCTTCGATCTTGTCTAGTGTCTTCTCGATTTTCTTGATAAGACGACGCTCACGGTCACGGTTACGTAACTCTAAGCTGAATTCTTCTTCTTGAGAAGCACGGTCAACTGGGTCTGGGAAATTCGCTGCTTCGTCCTGCATGTGGTGCACAGTACGATCAACTTCTTCCCTGAGCTGGTTGCGCCAAGCTGCTAAAATTTTTGTAAAATGTTCCGTTTGCTCAGGTGACATGTACTCTTCACCTGGCTTTTCTTGGTACGGTTCAACACCTGCGATGGCTAGGATGCCTAGCGCTTTTTTCTTAGATTCTGGCATACAGCATCTCCTATTTACACCTAGTCAACTGCAAAGCAGCTAATTTTAAGGCGGGTATCTATAGCAGAAAGAACGAATGGTGGCAAATACTCTTATCCAAAGTTGCAATCAATGTGATTAGTTCAGCATCTTTGCTTAGCTATTGATAAATTCAACGGCTTGTTTTAGTTGTATTTGAGTACTGCTGAGCTCTGCTTTATAGCAAAGCACTTCAACTCCAGCGTCTTGTGCTTGTTTTAGTAATAACGAATATTTGGCGTCTATATGGTGTGCCGCAGACACTTTTTCAATACCTGAATGCAAAACAGTGAATAAAAGTACGGCTCTATTTCCAGATTCGACCATTTCTGTGAGTTCACGCAGATGTTTTTGGCCTCGGGTTGTGACTGCATCAGGAAAAAAACCTTGTCCTTTGGTTGACGTTTCTTGCTCGTCGAGCAAAGTGACGCTTTTTACTTCGATATAGCAGAGCGGCTTTTCGCTATCTTCAAGCAGAATATCTATTCGACTATTCTCACTGCCATACTTAACTTCAGTCCGTAACGCGTTGTATCCTAAGAGTTCAACTATAGTCCCATTTTCAATTGCTTCCACTGCAAGCTGGTTTGCCCGCGCAGTATTTACACAAATACGGTGGCCTTTGTCTGTTTCTGAGATCTCCCAGCTGTTTGGGTACTTTCTTTTTGCATTATCTGATGTGGAGTACCACACCGTATTGCCTGGGGTTGCGCATCCCGTCATCGCTCCAGTATTAGCACAGTGAATAGTACGCTCACTGCCGTCTGGAAGTTTTATATCAGTGAGAAAACGTTTATAGCGTTTAATAAGAGTCGCTGGCTCTAATGGGGGATTGAAGTGCATATTACTTATTTAGACAGGTAGGTTTTTATGTACAATGTTGCCAACATTACACCACAAGGTTCTCCCATTGCCACAACTGCCCATAGAAGCTGTGATGCCAGATCTACTCGCTGGCGTACGAACGCACACTCAACTTATTCTAAAGGCCGCTCCCGGTGCGGGTAAGTCAACATTCTTCCCTCTGCAACTAGTTAAGACTAACGCTGTTCAAGGAAAGATCATCATGCTTGAACCGAGGCGTTTGGCTGCAAGGAATATTGCAACTTATTTAGCGAGCCAATTGGGAGAAACGGTGGGTGAAAGCATAGGTTATAGAGTTCGTGGTGAATCTAAAACCAGCAGTTCGACGCGCTTGGAAATCGTTACCGAAGGGATTATGACTCGAATGATCCAAAGCGACCCTGAGTTAACAGGGGTTGATATGGTGATCTTTGATGAGTTTCACGAGCGCAGCATTCATGCCGATACCGCATTGGCGTTTAGTTTAGAGATCCAAGAGGCACTGCGTGACGACCTAAAAGTGGTTGTGATGTCGGCAACCTTAGATCAACAAGCTCTACAAACTTTGCTGCCGAATGCTAAATACGTGGAATCACAAGGTCGAAGTTTCCCTGTCGATTTTCGCTATCAGCCTCTTAACGCAAATGAATATCTAGCCCCTAAAATGGCCAGTGTGATTCGATCTGTGATGGAAAAAGAGTCGGGTTCGCTTTTAGCTTTCTTGCCGGGCGTTTCTGCGATTAAACAGTTGGTATCTCAACTCGAACAACTTGCCGGTGATATCGATGTTTGCCCTTTGTACGGTCAGCTCAGCTTTTCTCAACAGCAGAAAGCGATCTCGCCATCGGTGAAAGGCCGTCGAAAGGTGGTGTTAGCTACCAATATTGCCGAAACCTCTTTGACGATTGAGGGCATTCGCTTGGTGGTGGATTCTGGTTTAGAACGAGTGGCAAAGTTTGATTTAAAAACGGGCATCACTAAGCTTGAGCAAGTGAAAATCTCGCAGTCCTCAGCAGAGCAACGAGCTGGCCGGGCTGGCCGAATTGAAGAGGGCCTGTGTGTTCGTCTGTACAGCGAAACGCAACTTATGCAGCAACCCGCTGTACCAGAATCTGAAATCCTTCATTCCGACCTTTCTTCGTTGGTGGCGGAGTTGACACAATGGGGTGCTGCAAATGCGGATGAACTGCAGTGGCTAGACACTCCACCACAGGCTTCAATTGCGCAAGCTAAACAACTGTTGCAGGGTCTTGAGTTGTTCGATGGTAATGGCCAGTTTACGGCAATGGGGAAGCAGGCACAGCGTTTAGGCTTAGAACCTCGTATCGCTAGCATGCTAATCAAAGCACAGCAAAGTAGCCAACTTTCACTTAACATTGCCATCGTCGCTGCCGCTTTACTTGAGGAACCTGAGCGAAATGTCACTGATATTCAGCATTCATTGCACCGATTTAAGCAAAGAAAACACTCGAAAAACAGTATTGTTATGCAACGAGCGAAAAGCCTCGCTAGCAGACTCAATCATCACTTAGATTTGTCACAACTTGACGAATCATTGCTACCATTAGTGCTTTGTTTTGCATTTCCAGACCGAATTGCTCAGGCGAGAAGCACAACGAGCAGTGCTTTTCTTCTAGCGAACGGTCACGGAGCTGAGGTGCGTGATGATGACCCATTGGCTAACAATGATTATATCGTGGTGATTGACTTGATGCGCAGCACTGGGCGAGCAAGTCAGATCTTCCTCGCAACTGCGATTGATATCGAACAGTTAGAAGAGGCATTTCCGAAGCTCTTCGTGATTTCTGATTATGCGGATTGGGATGAGAAGCGTGGCCGTTTGGTCGCCGAACAACGAGTGTCATTGGGTAGCCTAATCATCAGCACTAAAGCCTTGCCAGAGCCGGATGCGAATCAGACAAGCAAAGCGCTACTGAATTATATCGCTCGATGTGGTCTTGACCGTTTGAATTGGACAGCTTCAGCGAAGCAGTTTGTTGAGCGCGTGCGTTGTGCTGAACTTTGGATGCCTGAGCATGATTGGCCTGCGATGGATAATGCAAGCTTAGTTGAGCATCTTGATGAGTGGCTTTCGCCGTATTTAAATGGCATTAAGTCAGCTAAAGGGTTGTTGAATGTTTCGGTGGAGCAAGCGCTATCGGCGTATCTTGGGTGGCCTTTGAATCAAGACATCGACCAATGGTTACCAACGAATTACCTAATGCCAACGGGAAGTAAAAAGGCGATTCGATACCAATATCAATCTGAGCCTGTGATCTCAGTACGAATGCAGGAAGTTTTTGGCGAACAAGATTCCCCATTGATAGCTCAAGGGCGTAAAAAGGTGGTTCTGGAATTGCTTTCACCTGCACAACGACCATTACAAATCACTCAAGATTTAGCTGGCTTCTGGGCTGGCGCGTACAAAGAAGTGCAAAAAGAGATGAAAGGCCGTTACCCCAAACACCCTTGGCCGGATGACCCTGCTAACCATGTAGCAACCACTAAAACCAAACGACAGTTGAATCGATGATGACCAAAATGTTAACGCCAAAAAAGGCACCACCTAAAAAAGCGCCAGCAAAAAAGTCACCAACGACTAAAGCTAAAACAAGAAAACCGAGAACGGCTACGAAAAAGACCAAATCAAGCGCTAAGAACTCGAGTAAAAGAAGTTGGCTGAAGATTCTATGGGGCATATCTTGGAAAGCGGGCCTAGCGCTAGCAGCATTGCTGCTGTTCGTCGGTATTTATTTGGATTCGGTAGTCAAACAGCGCTTTGAAGGCCAGTTGTTTGACTTGCCAACCGTTGTTTATGCACGAGTGCTGGACTTGTCACCGGGAACTCAGGTTAGCTTGGTACAAGTGAAGAATGAGCTCGATGTTCTTAATTATCGCAAGGTGAATGCGCCTCGTCATCCGGGTGAATACTCTTCTTCATCAACTAAGATTGAAATGATTCGTCGCCCGTTCGAGTTTGTCGATGGGCCAGAAGCGGATCGTCATGTGATGCTGCATTTCAACGGCAACGAACTAACTCGTATCCAGTCGCTAGAGAAGAAAGGCGATATGGGGTACCTGCGTGTTGAACCGAAAATGCTTGGCATGCTTGAGAAAAGTAACGATGAGCAGCGTCTGTTCTTAAAACGCAATCAGTTCCCTGAGGTAATGGTTGATGCGTTATTGGCAACCGAAGACCGAAATTTCTACCAGCACGATGGCGTTTCACCATTGGCGATTGCTCGTGCGATGGTGGTTAATGTTAAGGCGGGTCGAACGGTGCAAGGGGGCAGTACGCTGACTCAACAATTAGCGAAGAACCTGTTCTTATCCAGTGAGCGTACCTTGTGGCGTAAGGTTCGTGAAGCCTATATTGCGTTGATCTTGGATCATCGTTATAGCAAAGATCGTATCTTAGAAGCGTATTTGAACGAGGTTTATCTTGGTCAAAATGGTGGTGAAGCCATTCATGGTTTCGGCTTAGCGTCTCGTTTGTACTTCGGTCAGCCGATTCAAGAGCTGCGAATTGATCAGTTGGCTCTGCTGGTTGGCATGGTCAAAGGCCCTTCGTATTACAACCCCGTTCGCTATCCCGAACGAGCGAAGACTCGACGAGATCTGGTTCTTCGTTTGTTGATGCAACAAGATATTCTTACTCCGCAACAGTACGAAGAAGCGGCGAGCCGTGATTTGGATATTCAAGATAACCCTCGCATAGCCAGTCGTCAGCCAGCTTATTTCCAACAGGTTAATATTGAACTGAAGAGATATGTTGGTGACCGCTTTGAAGCGAAAAAAGGGATACGAGTATTTACATCTTTGGATCCGGTTTCTCAAGATAAGCTAGAGAAGTCGATTGCGCGTAAAGTTCCGGAACTCTCGAAAACAGCGGGTAATAAGCTTGAAGCAGCTGCGATTGCCGTTGATCGAAATACTGGTGAAATCCGAGCAATGGTAGGTGGTAAACGTACTGGCTACGATGGCTTTAACCGAGCCTTGAACGCGAGTCGTCCTATTGGTTCTTTGGTTAAGCCTGCAATCTACTTGACCGCATTAGAACGACCCCAGAAATATACGTTGGCGACGACCTTGATGGATACGCCACTGAGTTTGAAAGGCAGTAAAGGCAGTGTCTGGAGCCCGAGAAACTTCGATCGGAAGTTCCGTGGCGAGGTGCCTTTGTATGTAGCGCTTTCTAAGTCTTACAACGTCCCAACGGTTCGCTTAGGGATGCAGCTAGGGATCGATAGCGTTTCCGATACGATCGGAAAACTGGGTGTCGATAAAAA
This sequence comes from Vibrio sp. PSi01, assembly GCF_054960695.1. Lineage (NCBI taxonomy): Bacteria > Pseudomonadati > Pseudomonadota > Gammaproteobacteria > Vibrionales > Vibrionaceae > Vibrio > Vibrio sp. PSi01. Next base: position 270,026 of record NZ_JBHNYN010000005.1, on the reverse strand, counting down.
CGAAATTCGCCCAGTGCCATCGATGTTTTTGGGTTCATTCTCATTGACCCCATTTCAGGTAGCGCAGATGTACCAAACGATTACCAACTCTGGCCGTATAGCACCTTTGTCTGCGCTTCGTTCGGTTGTTGATAATGATGGTGAGGTTCTGTATCAATCGATTCCTCGTGTATCGCAAAGTGTTGATCAACAAGCGGCTTGGTTAACGACTTATGCAATGAAGCGAGGGGTGTCGGAAGGCACAGGTCGCTTCTTACAAGGTCAGTTTGCATGGGCAGGTTTGGCCGGTAAAACGGGTACCAGTAATGACAGCCGAGATAGTTGGTTTGTTGGGGTTGATGGCCGTGAAGTGACTACTATTTGGCTAGGGCGTGATGACAATCAACCAACAAAGCTAACCGGTTCTAGTGGTGCGTTACGTGTTTATGCTGATTACTTAAAGCAGAGAACACCTGAACAATTGTTACTGCCGTGGCCAACAGGAGTCGCGACAGCTAGTTTTACCCGAACGTCAGATGGTGCCTTAGAGTTAGACTGTGATGGCGCTGTTAAATTGCCGGTGTGGGATGAGAACGGAAATATTAAGAAGGGCTGTGAAAGTCAACCAAAACAGTGGCTAAAAAAGCTTTTTCAGTGGTAAAGTCGTAACAGAAAAGAATGACAAGGATAGTTTAAATAATGATTTCTCGTTGGTTAGTGAGTGGCTTGAGCATCGCCAGTGCTGTGATCAGTTTTCAGCTGTTTGCTTTTACTGTGACAGACGTTGCTCAATCTCAACAGGCTGAACAAGCCTATAAAAGACCGACGGTTGCTGTAGTACTTGCCGGTGGTGGAGCGAAAGGTGCGGCACATATAGGTGTGCTTAAAGCGCTCGAAGAGATGCAAATTCCAGTCGACTACATTACGGGGACCAGCATGGGGTCTTATGTTGGTGGACTTTATGCGACAGGAATGAGCGCTGACGAGATCGAGAGCTTTATTTATACGGTTGATTGGAATCGCGGCTACCGTGATCGCGTTAATCGTAGTGATCGCCGAGTGCGTGACAAAGAGTATGAAGACCGCTATCAGCTGAACACCGATCTAGGTTTAGGCTGGGGAGAAATCAAAGCAAGAAAAGGCGTGGTTCAAGGTCAGAATATGTTGCGTATTTTGCGTGAAACTACGGGTAACTTATCCCCGCTGGATTCTTTTGACCACCTTGCTATCCCTTACCGTTCTGTTGCTACAGATATTATTAAACTCGAAGAAGTCGTTATCGACCATGGTCATCTTGTTGATGCGATGATGGCAAGTATGTCGGTGCCTGGCGCTTTGCCGCCTTATGAAGTCGATGGGCGAATGCTGGTTGATGGCGGTGTCACCAATAACATGCCGGTTGATGTTGCCAGAGCGATGGGAGCAGATATCGTTATTGCTGTCGATATCAGCTCAAACTACAAAGGTAAGGAAGATTTTACTAATTTTCTAGCCGCCGCCGATCAGCTATCCAACTACCTTGTTCGTCGTAGCACTCAAGAGCAGGCCGAGACGTTAACGGACGACGATGTGTTCCTACGCCCTGATGTTGGGCTAATGGAAACCACTGAATTTGATAAGATGCCGGGCGCCTATCAAGCGGGTTATGATGCCGCGCGCCAATACAGCGCTGAACTTTCTAAGTTATCACTCTCCAATGCAGACTATCAGAAGTATATCGAGCATAAACAACAAGCTCGAAAAAAGCTGAAACACGGTGATCAAACCGTTGTTGATAAGGTTATTATCAACAATAACAGCCACTATTCAGATAAGTTGATAGAGAATCGCTTGAACCTCGATTCAGGACAGATCCTTAAAACCAGTGAGATTGAATCTCAGGTTAAAGATCTCTACGCATTAGACCGCTTTGAACTGGTCACTTATGAATTTGAAAACGTTGATGGTGAAGATCAACTCGTCGTTGATGTGAATGAGAAATCATGGGGCCCTAATTATCTCAATTTTCGCTTTTACCTTGAAGATGACTTTGCAACTGATAGCCAATATTCAATAGGTATGTCTGCGAACTTCACTGATATCAACTCGCACGGTGCTGAGTTAAGAACGAATCTAGAAATGGGTACTGATAAGCTTATTGAGGCTGAGTTGTTTTCTCCTTTTTTCTCAAGCCAGAAGTTGTTTACCTCGGCGTCGCTTGTTTACAGCAACCAGAAAAGAAATTTACCCGCCGGTGAGGAAGCGATTGAAGAGCCGACCCTCGATGTCACGCAAGATTACTTACCGATGACTTACAGAGAGTATGTGGGTGAACTTGCATTGGGTTACCAACCAACATTGTGGCAAGAGCTTAAAGCAGGTGTTCGTTATACCGACGGTGAAGTTGAGGTTGCTTCATTGCCCTCTCTAGGTAATGGAGGGTATTCACGTATCGGAGGATTCGTTAGTTATCGGTTGGATACCTTAGATAACTTTAGTTTACCGACGGAAGGTTACTTTGTTGATTTAGAGTATCTTGTCTCTCATGATGACTTTGAAAATGACAGTTCTCTTGGGGATTCTGACTTAACCTCTGAGAGTGATACCGTTTACGAGATTTCCGCTAATTTCATGGCGGCACAAAGTATTGAGAAGCATACTTTAGTCGCAAAGCTGGATTTTGGTATGGTAGAAAGCAAAAACTCTGTATTTCCAATTGATCCGAAGGAGCTTGGTGGATTCCTTAATTTATCCGGTATCCCAAGAAATAGCCTGATCGGTCAAAACTTGGCTTATACGAGTCTAATCTATCGTTACAAGTGGTTTGAAAATGATTTCGGCCTCTTTAAATCACCATTCTACGTGGGTGCATCCGTTGAACATGGTGGTGTGTGGTCGAACAATGAACTGAGTCTTGATGAAGCGCCGATGTTCACTGCTGGCTCTGTCTTTGCTGGAGTTGATTCTCCAATAGGGCCGATTATTTTAGCTTACGGTAGAACCGAAAGTAACTACGATTCGGTCTACTTAATTATCGGAACGTCTTACAAATAAACATGCGTGTGATAGCTCTTTTTCCGACTAAATAGGTAAAAATCGTAGGACTTTCGTCTTAACTTGCTATGTTGGTCAAAATGATAAGATTTTAATTTAACGTTAAATTTGCTATTCTACCGCCCACAGTTTGGCCTCTATGACGCCGCTCATCAATACAAATTGAATGACAAAAATGGCAATGGAGAGCCAAGTTTCCAAGGATGTTCACTTCTTTATTTTACTAACAATTATGAAGGGAAGAAGTGGACCGCAATGAGAGGAAAAAAGTCGTGCTTGAAGCCTACCGTAAACACGTCGAAGAACGTGCTGCCGAGGGAGTTGTTCCAAAACCACTAGACGCTGAGCAAGTCGCTGGCCTAGTTGAACTTCTAAAGAACCCACCTCAAGGTGAAGATGAATATATTCTTGACCTACTAGAAAACCGCATTCCACCAGGCGTTGATGAAGCTGCTTATGTAAAAGCTGGCTTTTTAACGGCTATCACGAAAGGTGAAGTAGCTTCTCCACTAGTAAGCAAAGAAAAAGCGGCTCAGCTGCTTGGTACTATGCAAGGTGGCTACAACATCGAACCTCTCGTCTCTCTACTCGATGATGCTGAGCTTGCTCCAATCGCTGTTAAAGCGCTTTCTCATACTCTGTTGATGTTCGATGCTTTTTACGACGTAGAAGAGAAAGCGAAAGCAGGTAATACTTCTGCACAACAAGTACTTCAATCTTGGGCTGATGCTGAATGGTTTACTGCTAAAGACAAAGTAGCAGAGAAAATTACCGTTAAAGTATTCAAAGTCACCGGTGAAACCAACACCGATGACCTATCTCCAGCGCCTGATGCCTGGTCGCGTCCAGATATCCCAGTGCACGCAAAAGCGATGCTGAAGATGGAACGTGAAGGCATCACTCCTGACGAACAGGGTTGCGTTGGTCCGATTACTCAAATTGAAGAAATGCAAAAAGATGGCATTCCACTGGCTTATGTTGGTGATGTTGTTGGTACAGGTTCTTCACGTAAATCGGCAACAAACTCAGTGCTTTGGTTTATGGGTGAAGATATCCCATTCGTGCCAAACAAGCGTACTGGCGGTGTTTGTCTAGGTGGTAAAATTGCCCCAATCTTCTACAACACAATGGAAGATTCTGGCGCACTACCAATTGAACTAAACGTACAAGACATGAACATGGGCGATATTATTGATATCTACCCATATGAAGGTGTTGTGCATAAAAACGGTTCTGTGATTTCAAACTTTGAGTTAAGCAAAGTATTGTTAGATGAAGTTCGTGCTGGTGGTCGTATTCCACTGATCATCGGTCGTGGCCTTACAGGTCGCGCTCGTGAGGCTCTAGGCTTAGCTGAAACCGATCTATTTGCTAAACCAATCGACCCTTCTGCTTCTGACAAAGGCTACACGTTAGCTCAGAAGATGGTAGGTAAAGCATGTGGTGTTGAAGGTGTACGTGCTGGTCAGTACTGTGAACCTAAAATGACAACTGTTGGCTCTCAAGATACTACGGGCCCTATGACGCGTGATGAGCTTAAAGATCTTGCATGTCTTGGCTTCTCTGCTGATCTTGTTATGCAGTCTTTCTGTCATACATCGGCATATCCTAAACCAGTTGATGTAAATACTCACCATACGCTGCCTGATTTCATCATGAACCGTGCGGGTGTTTCACTTCGCCCAGGTGATGGTGTTATTCACTCATGGCTAAACCGTATGCTTCTTCCTGATACTGTTGGTACAGGTGGTGACTCGCATACTCGTTTCCCTCTAGGTATTTCGTTCCCTGCGGGTTCTGGTTTGGTCGCATTTGCTGCTGCAACAGGCGTTATGCCTCTTGATATGCCTGAATCTATCTTGGTTCGCTTCAAAGGTGAAATGCAGCCAGGTATCACGCTACGTGACCTAGTACATGCCATTCCTCTTTACGGTATCAAGCAAGGTCTACTAACCGTAGAGAAAGCAGGTAAGATCAACGAATTCTCTGGTCGTGTACTAGAAATTGAAGGTGTTGAGCACCTATCTGTTGAGCAAGCATTTGAGCTTTCTGATGCATCTGCTGAGCGTTCTGCTGCAGGTTGTACTGTTAAGCTATCTCAAGAGTCTATCGATGAGTACTTGAACTCGAATATCGTTATGCTTAAGTGGATGATTGCTGAAGGTTACGGTGATGTACGTACGATTGAGCGTCGTATAGCGGCAATGGAAGAGTGGCTAGCGAACCCTGAGTTGCTATCTGCTGATTCAGATGCGGAATACGCTCATGTTATCGAGATCGACCTTGCTGACATCGATCAGCCAATCCTATGTGCACCAAACGATCCAGATGATGCTCGTCTTCTTTCTGACGTTCAAGGTACTGAGATTCAAGAAGTGTTCATCGGTTCTTGTATGACAAATATCGGTCACTTCCGAGCTGCGGGTAAGATGCTAGAAGAGTTTAACGGCTCGCTAAATACTCGCCTATGGGTAGCTCCGCCAACGAAGATGGATAAAGACCAACTGACAGAAGAAGGCTACTACGGCATCTTCGGTCGTGCTGGTGTACGTATCGAAACTCCTGGCTGTTCACTATGTATGGGTAACCAAGCTCGTGTGGCTGATGCTTCGACGGTTATGTCGACGTCAACTCGTAACTTCCCGAACCGCTTAGGTAATGGCGCGAATGTTTACCTGGCTTCTGCTGAGCTTTCTGCGGTTGGCGCGATTCTAGGTCGTATACCAACGAAAGAAGAGTACTTAGAGTACGCTGAGAAGATTAATGCAACCGCTGCAGATACATACCGTTACCTGAACTTCCATAAAATGGGTCAGTACACGGAAAAAGCAGACACTGTTATCTTTCAAGAGCCTGCGTAGCGCTTAATAGATAACAAGTAAGCACTTACTGCTTTTAAGGTACGTGTTAACTGTTAATTCAACGCCTTCTCCATGTGAGAGGGCGTTTTTGTTTGTGCTTTTTGTAAGAGGCACTGTGTCTCGTTAAACAGGCTCGATCTCAAATAGAGTTAGCTATATACTCTCGCCTCATTTTTGCTACTACTTATTTATTGAATCTTCTCTTTATTGGAACTTTGGAGCCGTATGGAATTCGAATTTACTAGAAACACTCTCATGGGTGAATACTATGTGAAATGCAGCATGGGCCATGAAATTGTTGGTCGTTGGCTTCAAGAAGAGATTGGTAAAGATAAGCAAAAGTTAGAGCATGTCATGGTGCTTATTGAGCAGTCTCGCCAAGATCTTAGTAATGAAGTTACACTACTTGGCAAAGAGATCAGCCTTGCGATCAATGAAGATGAAGTCACGATTCAAGAAAATGTGTTAGCGCATGAGCAAGAGATGGAAGAGGGTAGTGAGTTTGATTTTTATAACTGTGAAAGCCAAGCGAGTTGCGGAATTGATGATTTTGAGCTGTTGCTCGAACGCTGGATTGACTTTTTAGGTTATTAGTTATGATTTCTCAGCGATCAGTAACGACTTTTAGGTTATGAATTAGCAATAGTTTCATACTGTAATCATCTCGTTGCCCAAAACTGGAGCAACAATAGCGTTACGCATTAAGATAGTGAAAAGGCCGCACCAATATGGTGCGGCCTTTTTTGTTATTACGCTCTTAATATCTTTATTTTATTTTAAATCAATGACTTAACTTTTTGGCACGCTACTTGGATTGTAATAAGGGAATTAACGGATTTGTGAAGAATTTAAGGAACGAATATGAAATTAATAAATGCCATTGTTAAGCCATTTAAATTAGACGATGTACGTGAAGCGCTCTCTGATGTAGGTATTGAAGGTATGACTGTTTCTGAAGTGAAAGGTTTCGGTCGCCAGAAGGGACACACTGAATTGTATCGTGGTGCAGAGTACCAAGTTGATTTCCTGCCAAAGGTAAAACTAGAGATAGCTACCCAAGCTGAGAATGTTGACCGAGTTGTTGAAGCGATTAGCCAAGCGGCACACACCGGAAAAATCGGCGATGGCAAAATTTTTGTGTATGACCTTAGCCATGCCGTACGAATTCGTACTGGTGAAATGGATGCTGAAGCACTTTAAAGAATTACAAGGACTGGAGACTTTAATATGGAACTTACAACAACAGTAACGGAACTACGTTACGCACTAGACACTTTTTTCTTCCTCATTTCAGGTGCGTTGGTAATGTGGATGGCAGCAGGCTTCGCAATGTTAGAAGCTGGCCTAGTTCGCTCAAAGAACACCACAGAAATTTTAACTAAGAACATCTGTTTGTACGCAATTGCTTGTACTACATTCTTAGTGGTTGGCTACAACATTATGTACGTAGACAATGGTGAAGGTGGTTGGTTACCTTCATTCGGTACTCTAATTGGTACTCAAGGTGAAGGTGCAGACCACTCACTAGAGTCAGACTTCTTCTTCCAAGTAGTATTCGTTGCAACAGCAATGTCTGTAGTATCGGGTGCAGTTGCTGAGCGTATGAAGCTTTGGTCATTCCTGATCTTCTCTGTTGTACTAACAGCGTTCATTTACCCAATGGAAGGTTACTGGACTTGGGGCGGTGGTTTCCTATCAGAAGCAGGCTTCAGTGACTTCGCTGGTTCAGGTATCGTACACATGGCAGGCGCAGCGGCAGCATTAGCAGGTGTTGTACTACTTGGCGCCCGTAAAGGTAAATACGGTAAGAACGGTGAAATCTACCCGATTCCTGGTTCAAACATGCCACTTGCAACGTTAGGTACATTTATCCTTTGGTTCGGTTGGTTCGGTTTCAACGGCGGTTCTCAGTTAATGGTTTCAGACTTTGAGAACGCAACAGCAGTTGGTCAAATCTTCTTAAACACTAACGCAGCAGCAGCAGCGGGCGCAATTGCAGCACTACTAGTATGTAAGACAACATGGGGTAAAGCGGACCTAACAATGATCCTTAACGGTGCGTTAGCTGGTCTAGTTGCAATCACTGCTGACCCTCTATCACCATCACCTCTATTCGCGGTAGCAATCGGTTCGGTATCTGGTGCACTTGTTGTGTTCAGCATCATCGCTCTAGATAAAGCTAAGATTGATGATCCAGTTGGTGCTATCTCTGTGCACGGTGTGTGTGGTTTCTTCGGCCTAATGGCTGTGCCACTAAGCAACGCTGATGCAACATTTGGTGCTCAACTACTAGGTGCTGCAGTAATCTTTGCTTGGGTATTTGGTGCGAGTCTAGCGGTATGGGCTGTGCTTAAAGCGACAATCGGTATTCGTGTAACTGAAGACGAAGAGCTTGAAGGTATGGATATGCATGATTGTGGTGTTGGTGCTTACCCTGAGTTTGTGTCAGTAAAATAATCAGTAATAATAACCTAGCCTGAAAAGGTTAGGTGATAGAAAGAAAGCCCTACAACTTATGGTTGTGGGGTTTTGTTTTATTTACGGTAGAGTAATTGTTAGACACCTTGATGCCAATATAAAGGCTCTGCACTGGTGAGTGCGTGGTTATTCTTGTTGAAATGGTTTGTTACAAAAGTGAAGATTTTAATGGTCTGAGTAGACAGATTTTTTGTCGCTCGTCATTGTAATTATGTTGATGATGAATATAATAACGCAACTGATAGACATTATCATTTCGATATAAAGGATTTTACAATGAAAAAACTGCTAACACTTTCAGCTCTAGCGTGTAGTGTAATTGCCCCGACAGCAATGGCTGCGGAAGAAGTAAACGTATACTCTTACCGTCAACCTTTCCTTGTTGAGCCAATGTTCAAAGAATTCACAAAAGAGACTGGCATTAAAGTAAACGTGAAGTTTGCTAAAAAAGGTTTAGCAGAGAAGTTAGCTCAAGAGGGTGAATACAGCCCAGCTGACGTTGTATTAACTGTCGATATTAGCCGTTTATCTGAGCTAACTAAGCAAGGTCTAGTTCAATCAGTTGAAAGTGATGTACTTGAAAAAAACATCCCTGCCCAGTACCAAGATACTGCTAACGAGTGGTTCGCTCTAACAACTCGTACACGTAGCGTTTACTCTTCACGTGACCGTGTTGGTCGTCTAGGTGAAGAATTCACTTATGAAGATCTAACTAAGCCTGAATTTAAAGGCAAAATCTGTACTCGTAGCGGTAAGCACCCGTACAATGTTTCTCTCGTTTCTTCGATGATTGCTCATAAAGGCGAAGCTGAAACGAAAGAGTGGCTAGAAGGCGTAAAAGCAAATCTAGCACGTAAGCCTCAAGGTAACGACCGTGCACAAGTTAAAGCGATTAAAGAAGGTCTATGTGATGTTGCTCTTGGTAATAGCTACTACCTAGGTAAAATGATTAATGATAAAGAGCAAAAAGCTTGGGCTGACTCTGTTTACATTAACTTCCCTAATCAAGAGACAACGGGTACTCACGTGAATATCTCTGGTATGGCAATGGCTAAATACTCTCCAAACGAAGAGAATGCCGTTAAGCTGATGGAATTCCTATCTGGTAACACTGCACAAAGCATGTACGCAGAAGTGAACTACGAATACCCAGTGAAAGCAGACGTTAAACCTTCTGAGCTTGTTGCTTCGTGGGGTGAGTTCAAAGCAGATACTATTTCTCTAGATGAAATTGCAAACCACCATGCGGCGGCAATCAAGCTATTAGATGAAGTTAAGTTCGATCTATAATTTATTATTGTAGGCTCCGGCCCGCATAAAATTATGACCCCAAGTGGCTATTTTCGGCTCCTTGGGGTTGTTTGTTTTTGGAGAAATCACTTTTTGATACAAAGCTCTCCCTTGATCCATTGAGTTATGAGTATCTCACCTTGAAGTCATTACGGTATATGGGTATAAATACCCCCACCATTAAAAGGATATGAGATGTATTTGCAAATGCATATGTATTTCATTAAGCCTCATTGTAGTTAGGCGATGAAAGAAAAGAATTATTTATGGAACACCAGTAGCGGAATAATCGCTGTACTGCTTGTTTTACCAATCTTGGCGATTTTTACGACTGCTGTTGGAGAAACGGATGAGCTATTTTCTCATCTTATGTCTACAGTAATGCCCACCTATGCTTACAATACGGTGGTTTTAGTCATAGGAACCATGTTCCTGTCTTTGATTTTCGGTATTCCGTCTGCATGGATCATGGCAATGTGTCGTGTTCCTGGAGAGCGTGTTTTGCAATGGGCTTTGGTGCTGCCATTGGCAATGCCTGGCTATATTGTGGGCTATATTTTTACCGACTGGTTTGATTTTGCTGGCCCTGTTCAAATCCTGCTACGAGAACTGACGGGGTGGGGACCTAGTGAATATTGGTTCCCCGACATTAGAACCTTATCAGGCGCTATTATTGTTCTGTCTCTCGTTCTTTACCCTTATATTTATTTGCTCTGCCGTGCGGCTTTCATGGAGCAAAACGTTTCCCTATTACAATCTGCTCGCTTGTTGAAGTGCTCTCCCTGGGAAAGTTTTCGTCGTATCTCACTTCCACTTGTTCGTCCTTCCATGGCGGTCGGTTTGTCTCTTGTTGCGATGGAAACCATAGGTGACTTCGGTACTGTAAGCTACTTTGCTGTTAACACACTAACGACAGCGGTTTACGATACTTGGTTGGGCTACTCGAGCCTAACAGCCGCTGCAAAAATATCGGCAATCATGTTGGTGATTGTCATTCTCTTATTGAGCACCGAGCGATACAGCCGTCGTAAACAAAAGTTATTTCAAAATCAATTTAGTAGCCGCGAAGATTTTCGTTATGAACTAATCGGTTGGAAAAAGTGGTTGTCACTGTTTTGGTGTTGGGGGTTAGTGTGCATAGCGTTTTTATTCCCCCTCGCGCAATTGATCATTTATGCCTACAAGTATTTCGCTCAAAGTTGGACACCAGAATTCAGAGAATATGCACTTAATAGTCTTTACGTCTCTGTTGTCGCGGCGATTATTGGTGTACTCGTTGCGTTGATTGTGAATTTTAATCAACGTGTGAGCCCTGGTAAGAAAAACCTGGCTTACATGAGGTTTGCTTCAATGGGCTATGCTGTTCCAGGCACCGTTCTAGCGATTGGCGTGATGGTACCCGTGTTGTTTATGGATCACTTGGTCAATGACATCGCTAAAGTGATGGAGTGGGGACGACCTGGTTTGATCTTCTCTGGTTCCATGTTTGCGCTTATCTTTGCAATGGTAGTGCGTTTTTCAGCTGTTGCTATTGGTAGTATCGAAAGTAGCCTAAGTAAAGTATCACCTTCATTGGATATGGCCTCTAAAACAATGGGGTGTAATACCAACCAGATGTTACGCCGTGTTCACCTACCTTTGATTAAGCGTGGTGCTTTGATTGCAGGCTTATTGGTGTTTATCGAATCAATGAAAGAGCTAAATGCAGCATTGCTGCTGCGTCCCTTTAATTTCGAAACGCTCGCGACTTATGTTTATAACTATGCGTCAGATGAACACCTTGAATTAGCAGCTATGCCTGCTGTGTTATTAGTATTGGTAGGCTTAATCCCACTGATCATCGTAAACCGTTCCTTGGAGCAGAAACACTAATGAGTTGTGCATTATCAATTAAAAATCTGACTTGTAAGTATGATTCCCAAACCATTTTGGAATCTCTTTCTTTAGAAGTTGAGCATGGTGAAATTGTTTGTCTGCTTGGTGCCAGTGGATGTGGTAAGACGACGCTGCTTAAAGCGATTGCAGGTCTGCTTCCATTGAGTAGTGGCGTTATGAGCTTGAATTGCCAAGTTATTGATGACGCTGCGAATTGGTTGCCGCCAGAGCAGCGTAACATTGGAATGATTTTCCAAGATTATGCTCTGTTTCCACACCTCACCGTGAATCAGAACGTGGCATTTGGTCTACGCGATATGTCTGAGCAAGATAAGACTGCGAAAGTTCAAGAGATGCTTGAGCTCGTACACCTTGACCAATTTGGCGATCGTTACCCTCATCAGCTATCTGGTGGACAACAGCAACGTGTCGCGATTGCGCGCTCTTTGGCATATAAGCCAGACCTACTGCTATTGGACGAACCGTTTTCTAACATTGATACCCAAGTACGTCATGAGCTGATTTCTCAGATTCGTAAAATCTTTAAGAAGCAGGGTGTGACGGCTATTTTTGTGACTCACAGTCGTGAAGAAGCGTTTGCTTTTGCTGACAAGATGGCAGTAATGAATCATGGTGTCATCGAACAATACGGCTCGGCGTCAGAACTGTACTTCCACCCATCAAGCAAGTTTGTTGCTGATTTCTTAGGTGGCGGAAGTTACTTGAATGCACAACGTATTTCAGATAACGAATTTGAAACAAGCTTAGGTTTGATTGAGGCCAAGGCGCAAACCGAGATCGAAGTGGGGGCTGAATGTGCGTTGTTGTTAAGACCTCAACATATCGTGGCTACTCATGATGTAGACAGTAACCTTTCAGTATTAGAACAGCAGTTCATGGGAGACCACTGTCGTTATGTGATTGAAGCGAACGGTCAGAAGTTATTAGCAACCTCTTCAGAGGCTCTTGAAATGGGTATGCCGGTAACCGTAAAAGTGGATACCAAAGGCGTATTGGCGTTTTAACGATTTCTCGTCATTCCCATTCCTGTAAATAAAGCTCAGTCATAAAAAAGCCCAGAACTTAATTAAAAGTACTGGGCAAAAGTTCTTCATCAATAGGCTTTAACAAGGCAGTGATATGTTAAGTCCCATACAAAACTGCTGCACTCTATAAGCCTATAGAGAGAGGAAGTCTTTTACTTTTTGAAGAACATGTTCTGCAGTGTCTTTATCTTCCATTTCTGCGAAAATTCGTAGTAACGGCTCTGTTCCTGAGAAGCGAGCAATGACCCAGCCGCCATTCTTGAAGTACACCTTTGCACCATCTTCATAGCTAACTTTTTCAATTTCGTATTCAAATTCAGGTAGTTGCTTCTCGACGTAGATCTTAGTGTAGAGCGCTTCTTTCTCTGAAGGTTTAAACTTACAATCGCCTTCTGCGGTGTAGGCATAGCCATATTTAGAGTAAATCTCATCAAGCAATTCAGACAGCTTCTTGCCTGTCACACTGATCATCTCAACCAGCAAGCTTGATGCAAATACGCCATCCTTACCTTTGATGTGACCTCGAATGGTTAAGCCACCTGAGCTTTCGCCACCAATTAGAGAATCATCAGCTTCCATTTGAGAGCTGATATGCTTAAAGCCTACAGGAACCTCAAAGCTCTTCTCTCCATGATCCGCAGCTACTTTATCCAGTAGATGTGTGGTGGCAATATTACGAACGACAGAGCCCTTCCAGCCTTTGTATTCCAGTAAGTAGTAATAAAGCAGTAGTAGTACTTCGTTAGGGTGAATGAAGTGACCTTTCTCATCAATAATACCCAGACGATCGGCATCGCCATCAGTACCAATACCTATGTCATAGCCTTCTGCTGCAACTAAGTGCTTCAAGCGATAGAGCGTTGCGGCATTTGGTGATGGCATCAAGCCACCAAAATCTGGGTTTTTGCCATCGTTGATGACGTCGACATCACATCGACCGTTGATCAGCACTGTCTGCAAAGCATTTTTCGCTACGCCAAACATTGGGTCAATCAGCACGCGTAGGTTAGCTTTCTTGATCGACTCGATATCGATGAAGTTGATGATTGAATCAACAAAGTCGTTCATCGGGTTGATGATCTCGATTTCTTTGTCGTTTAACGCTTGCTCGAAATCAACTCGTATAACGTCTTCGCTGGTCAATGTTGCGATTTGCTGTTCTATCTTCTCGGTGATGATCTCATCAGCATCACGTCCACCTTCAATGAAGATCTTGATGCCGTTGTAGTCTGCTGGGTTGTGAGATGCGGTAATACATGCCGAGTAGATGCAGCCCATCTCTTTCGCTTGGAACATCACGATAGGTGTTGGAACGAACTTATCAATGAAGCTTACTTTGATGTTGTTCGCCGCAAGTACTTCTGCAAACCAACATGCTGCTTTATCTGAAAGGAATCGGCGGTCATAGCCGATCACAAACCCGTTCTTTGCGGCATTTTCATTATTGATGATGTTAGCGAGCGCTTGTGCCACCAAGCGAACATTGTCTCTGGTGAACTCTTCACCAATGAAAGCGCGCCAGCCACCGGTACCAAATTTAATCATTAGAAAATCCTTTTAGTCTCACGGTCTCAAGCCTGTAAAGACTTGAGACCGGAGCTGTTCGTTAAATTGCGTGACTAGCCTAGAACAACGACAACATCATTCACGCTGCCTTCTGTTTGTACTGGGATTGCACCTTCAACTGACTCACCGTTGATAGTGATAGAGGCTACACCTTTGCTTACTGCATTAGGGTTTTGCACCGTGATGTTGTAAGTTGCACCGCGCCATTGACGAGTGACCTCAAACTCTGGCCAATCAGTCGGGATACAAGGATCTACAGTTAAACCTTCGAATCCGGTGCGAACACCAAGAATGAAGTTGGTTACCGCAAAGTAAGCCCAGCCCGAGGTACCTGTTAACCATGGGTGGTTTGCACGGCCGTGGTCTTGGTGGTCTTTACCCATGATGAACTGCACGTACGAATATGGTTCCGCGTAACGTGTTTCAATCATGTCGTTTTGGTTATAAGGGTTAAGCGCATCGTAGAATTTCATCGCACGGTCGCCACGGCCAAGCTTCGCCTCTGCTACCCAAGCCCATGGATTCGGGTGAGAGAAGATAGCACCGTTCTCTTTTACGCCTTGGTAAACGCGAGTTACAAAGCCGATATCATCGTTTGGTGTTGCGAATGATGGAGAGTTTAGGTGTAGGCCGTATTCAGAAAATAGGTTCTCATCAACTGCGTCCATTGCTTTCTCGCCACGTTCTTGAGATACCGCGCCAGAGAGAACCGCTAACGTGTTTGATTCAAGGTGAACTCGACCTTCAGCTTGTTGAGCGGTACCGATCTTGTCGCCATTTTTAGTTAGACCACGGATGTACCAACCACCCTCGTCATCCCAAAGGTGCGTTTCACACGCTTCGCGAACGTTAGCTGCCATTTCAGTGTATTTAGTAACGTCAGCATCGTTATTGCGGAACTTAGCCAGGTCTAAGAACTCTTGAAGAGCCCAGAAGTGTAGGAATGAAACCATAGAAGATTCACCGCCACCTAGATTCAGACAGTCATTCCAGTCTGCGCGAAGACCCTTACAGATACCTGTTTGACCTACGTATTCTGCAGAGAAGTTAAGTGCGGCTTTCATGTGTTCGTAAACCGTTGCTTCGCCACCATCTGCGTATGGAATCACTTCGTCAAAGAAATCGTGTTCACCGGTTTCCATCACGTACTTGATGATGGTAGGTACGATCCATAAGTGATCATCAGAACAGGTATCGTCAATGCCGTGGATCTTGTCGTCATCTGACGGCGTTGGAACAACCGTTGGTGATTTTGAAGGTTCAACGTCAGCTTTCTCTGGATCGAACCAGTCAGGATCGAACAAGTGTAGACCGTAGCCCGCTTTCACTTGGCCGCGAAGCAGGTCGATAATACGCTTCTTGGTCATTTGTGGGTTGGCATGAGGCACTGAGATCGCATCTTGCGCAGTATCACGGTAACCAAGACCAGTACGACCGCCAACTTCGATGAATGATGCAAAGCGTGACCAAACCACACAGGTTTCCGCTTGGTATAGCGTCCACGTGTTGATCATGGTGTCTAAGCCTTCGTTTGGCGACTTAACTTGGAATTTGTTGCAACGCTCGTCCCAGTGATCTTTGATGCCTTGGAACGCCGCATCTACGTTTGCTGTGTCTTGGTACTTCTCGCGGAGGCGTTCACCGTTGCCTTTACCGATACCTAGTACATAAGCAAAGCGAACTTCTTCACCCGGTTGAATCGTAAATTGCTTGTGCAGAGAACCACAGTGGTTGTAACAAGTTTGAGCACTGTTAGAACATTTACCGTTCTCAACGGCAATTGGGTTTGCTTCGTCACGGTACATGCCAAGGAAGTTGTCACGCTGACCATCGTAGCTGTCTGGAGAGAAGGTTGATGCTAGGTAGTAGAAGCCTTCAAAGTCGTTGGTGTTGTAGTACAGGTCGTATTCCAACACTCCTTCTTGGTAAGACGTGCCCGCAGAGTACAAAGACATCTGGTGGTTCTGGTTATCCGATTGGATGTGGCTGAATGAGAACTCAACAAATGAGAATGTGCTGATGGTTCTTGGCTTGTCGGTGTTGTTCTTCAGTACGACATCCCAAACTTCTGCATCTTCGCCCTTAGGAACGAATAGCGTTTTGGTTGCCGTAATACCGCTGTATTCACATTTGAACTTTGAGTATGACAGACCATGACGAACTTCGTAGTTCGCTTCATCTAGGCTTTTTGCCACTGGTTGCCAAGAGATAGACCAGTAATCACCCGTCTCATCATCACGCAGGTAAACATAGTGTCCTGGACGGTCAAAGGTGCCATTTGGACGGAACTTAGTAACACGGTTGTATTCCGGAGAATTGTAGAACGAATAACCGCCCGCATTGTGCGAAATTACGGTACAAAACTTTTCAGTACCCAGGTAGTTGGTCCATGGTGCTGGTACATCAGGGCGAGTGATGACGTATTCGCGATTGTCGTTATCGAAATAGCCGTATTTCATTGTCATTTCCTTTTTAACAAACTGCATCTATGCAGCTAATTTTTAAATAGTGATGCTGAGTCTTATCTGACTGAGCACCTTAATTTGAGTCAGCAACCGCTCGATGTGAGTGTCGCTTTGGTTTGTTTTATTGACCTTTCCAAGGGTTGCGATAATCAACATTGAGTCTGTCGAGTAATGGCAGATGCCCCTTTAGGCGAGATAGGTAATCTAGCCAGTTTCGGTTGTTTTTATGTGTCCAACATCCTTCAGATAAAGCGCTAATTCTTGGGAATACCATATAATCCATACGCTTTTGGTTGGTGACGATCTCACACCATAGAGCACACTGAATTCCGCGGATCCGCTTACGAATTGGGTCGGTGTCGGATATCTCAGCAAGTGCTTCGTAGTTATAAGCTTGTTCTAATGGGATAACGGCAGCCCAATCGACGCCCGGTTCTTCCGGTGCATAATCTTGGGTCATGTCGAGATAGGTAAATTGTGCCGGTTGCAACACCACATCAAAGCCTTGGCGAGCGCAATTCACTGCTGCTTCTTCACTGAGCCACGAGTAGATGATGGTCTCTTTACTGACTTTGTCGCCGTGTTGCGCTTCTTCCCAGCCCACCATGCGCTTGCCAAGTTGCTTGAGTTTGTTCTCGGCATAACGGAATAGGTGGCCTTGTAAGTCTTTGCTGTCTTGATATTTATGCTCTTTCATCAGAGCTTGAGCTGCAGGGCTGTTAGTCCACACACCCGGTGGTACTTCGTCTGCACCCATGTGAATCAATTCGCTGGGGAATAGCTCTGCGACTTCTTCAATAACCGCATCTAAGAATTGGTAAGTGCCTGGCAAGCCAGGGTTTAGGACATTGTCGTTGTAGTGCTGAATACTCTTGTATTGAGTGGTGTCAGCTTGTTCTACCAGCATGTCAGGCAGTGATTTGATCGCGGCGCGGCAGTGGCCTGGGATGTCAATCTCAGGGATTACAGTGATGCTACGCTGCTCTGCGTATTCAATGACTTCGCGAATCTGTTGTTGCGTGTAGAAGCCGCCATAGTTGTCAGCAAGGTGTGTGTATTGCGGTTCTAGTGCATGGTCAGGGCCACGCCAAGCACCGATTTCAGTAAGTTGAGGTAGGCTATTGATCTCAATTCGCCAACCCTCATCATCGGTTAAGTGCCAATGAAAGACGTTGAACTTGTAGTGCGCGAGTTGGTTGATTAAGCGTTTCACTTGCTCCACTGAATGGAAGTGACGAGCGCAATCCAGCATCATGCCTCGGTATTTGAAACGAGGCTGATCGACGATTTTGCAACATGGAACAGAGAAGTTCTTGGCATCCAGTTGTTGTACCAACTGAATCAAGCTTGCTACAGCGTGTGTGAAGCCCGATTGGCTGCCTGATTCAACCATTATTTGTTGTGCCGTGACGGTGAGCTTGTACTCGGCTTCGTCTAACGTCGGGTTGCTGCGAAATAGAATGTCGCCGCTTTCGTCTTTTGAAAATTCAGTTGAAAGCTCATTCGAAATCGACAGCTCAAAGGTAGAAAGCAATTCTTGTTGCAGCCAAGATAACGCCTTATCAGCAAGTTGAGATTGAACCTCAATCTTGCATTCGCTACTTAGTGCGAAGCTACCTAGCTGAAGTTCGATCTGATTTGGCTGAGGAATTAATGCAATTTCAGCAGCGTTAACTTCAGGTATTTGGTTGCGTTCACGGTATGGCGAAGCCAAAAAAATCGGTGATATCGCGACAGGCAGTACCGATGTTTCTCCATCATGATGTGATTGGATAAATGCATCATTAAGGCCATCAGAATAGAAGCGAAATGGGGCGCTTTGAATACTGAATTCAAGGTAGTAGTGGTTGTTCGCCTTTAACACCGGAGAGCTTGGTTTGAACGAGCAAAAGCTTCCAACTTGAGTCAGTTCACCTTGAGATAGACTCTCCGGAAGGATGAATCGGTCAAAGGCAAAATACAGTGACCAATCTTTTACGTCGAGGTCACTTAAGTTATGTACCGTAAGGCCAAATCGGCAGTTATTTTTTTGTTCAGAAAGAACAGCTAAGTCGATGCGATAATTCATATAACTTCCCTGCTAAGCCTGTTGATACAAGTTGTGTTGTGGTTTTCCGGCAAACATCAATGCGCCTTCAATAGCGTCAAATTGAGGTTCAACGATCCATTGTTGTACTGGTGGTGATAGCCAGTTGAGAATGCGCTCAGCGATACTGCCCATCAGGCATACCTTGTCTGCACCTTTGCGATGAAGTGCTAGCACAAACATTTCGATATCAGCTGCGGTTTGCTTGAGCATCTCGATAGCCAGCTCATCGCCTTCGTTAGCGAGTTGAAAAATCACTGGCGAGAATTGACCGTAGTCTTTTGGAATAGCGCCTTTTGACCACGCCACGATCGCATCAACATCATTGTCAAAGTGGTTCATCACGTGTTGAGTCAGTGGGGTTTTGCTGCGAATACCGTCTTCTGCTAACAGGACTTGTTGAATTAAGCGAAGGCCCATCACTGCGCCGCCACCTTGGTCTGAAATTGGAAATTCACGACCGCCAACCACATGTTGTTCGCCGTTGTTTAGGTAGATGCCACATGAACCTGTACCACCAATCATGATCGCGCCGTTTTGGCCATTGTGGGCGCCAATACAAGCACCGTAAGCGTCAGTGTTGAGCGTCATACTTGCGAAAGGGTGTGGTTGAGCCATGAAATCGAACCATGCCGACTTTTGCTCAGCGCCAGCCAGTGCAAGGCCGATATGTATATTGGAAAAATGATTTGAGTCGAGTTGCCCTTGTTGTGCCGCTTGAGTAATCGCATCAACAATTGAGCTCATCGCAACATCAACACCCAAAAGGATGTTGGCACTGCCACTTTTTGCTTCACCAATGAGTGTGCCTTGGTCATCACGAATACGCGCACGACAAGAAGTGCCACCACCATCAATACCTACGTAGTAAATAGTCATGACTATTGCTCCTTACGTTGCGATAGGTAATTGAATTGCGCAGCGGTCGCGAGCAAATACCACGCCCCATGGGGGATCCATTGCTCACCCCAGCGCCAGTTTTGAAGCATGTCGTCTTTCTGTGCTGGTGGGTTGAATGCGATGTCTTGTTCATCTTCGAACCCAGCCGTGATGCCGTTGCAGACACCACCTTTTGCATTGAAGAAGCCAAGCTGTGGTAGATAATCTGGGTTGTTATGGCCGTGACCATCGAGCATACACATGTGATATGGGTTGAGACCTAAGATCCAATCAAGGCTGTTTTGTGAAAGCTGGATTAAACGCTTTTGAAGTTCGCTATCTTGAATATGTGGTTGAACTAAGTATGCCATGGTTGCGATTGAACCAAGACGTGCGTTTTCGCCTTGCCACCAATAGCCCGTTTCATTTTTCTGAGCAACGAAGAAAGCATCGCGCTTATCACCATCAACATTTTTAACGTACTGTCTTGGGTAGCCAAATGGATTGATGACTTTGTCGGTAATATTGATTTCGAACTGACAGGCTTTTTCAACAACCGTGCGAGCTTGTTCTTTCAGAACTGCATTGGTTTCATTGTCGATGTACTCGCACAGAGCAATCACTGGAAGGCCTGCTTCTGCAGCATGGAAATAAGGGCGAGAGCCATCAGAGTTGGCCGACCAGAAGTGGGCAAATGAGTCATCGGATTGCTGACGAGCGATCAAGCGATTCGCCCAAGTTCTTGCTTCTGATAGGTACTGCTCGTCTTCTGTTACTCGGTACAGTTCATTTGCAGCGAGTAGGGCACAATATTCATCGATGATGTTTTCTTCGCCATCGTTTAGGTACTGCAGGTTATGTTCTTTTAGGTGCCAATAACCGTTAACGGCAGTTTCAAGGTAAGTTTGGCTCGAGTAACTGCCCGAGGTTTCAAGTTCAGATGCAGCAGCTAATGCGGCGATAGCAACGCCCGCACCTTGTCGATAGCCCGCTTGCAAGTCCGTTGATTTATGGCCTTCTTGAGTGGCATAAGCGCAGATGTCGCGCTGATTGATGTCTTTGCTCCACTTATCGAATACCGTCATATAGAAGTATCCAGCCGCGTCTTGCATGCGCACTAAGAAGTCGGCACCGAATAGGGCTTCTTCCGTCAGGCGAGTCATGGAGAATTTTGGGAAGTCAGGGTTATTGTTGGTTAAGCGCACGCTTTTAAGCATGTTCCAAACAACCATAGGAATCTGTTGAGGATTAAGGTAGTTGCCATAAGACAGGTGGCTAAAGTACTTACTCACATCACCCGATGCGTCGTACCAACCGCCATGGACATCGACGTATCTGTCAGTGCCTAGAATTTGTGCCTGTTGATCTTTTTTGTCGAAAATACCGCCACAGCGTTGTGACTTAAAGTAATGAAGCACATCAGAAAACGTGTGGTTCATTAGTAGGTTGTTGCCAATCTCAAACACTTCTGAACGTAGGTTATCAAAGCGCAGGTAGTAGCGACCGGATTCGGTAAATGAACTGAAATCGATTGTGAAGAATTGTCCTTGATGCCAGTTTGCTACGCGGCCTTGTTTTACAACATCAAAGTTGCCCACGGTAATATGGTTGTCGGCACACACTAATAATGCAGTCGTACTTGATAAGCGAGCTTTCTTAGTTTGTAAGATAGCCTGCTTTGGAGCCGTGGATTCGTAGCCAATATGGTTGGTCAATAACAGCATCAATACTCTCCAAAAGTCCTAGTTTCTTATGGCTAGGTACCTGAAATTTTTAGGATAAATAGTTAGGGTCCGCAGACCCTAACGGGCATTTATTGCTTAGCTTTCGTGTAGGTAACAACGTACAAAGTGGTTATCGGCTAATTGCGTAACCCCTGGTAACTGCTCTTTACACTTATCCATTGCATGAGTACAACGACCTGCAAATGGGCAACCAGCTGAGACTGGTGTCCAAAGAGGGATTTCCCCTTTGTTACCTGCCAGTTTCTCGTGGATCGATTTCTTCGGATCTGGAACTGCCGAAACCAATAGCTGAGTGTAAGGGTGTTGAGGGTCAGCAATAACGTCATCGGTATCGCCCCATTCCACCATGTGTCCTACGTACATCACTGAAAGATCTTCAGCGATGTAACGAGCGGTTGCGATATCGTGAGTGATGTAAAGAAGAGACATTTGCTTCTCAAATTTCATCTCTTCCATTAGGTTTAAAACACCAGCACGAATCGATACATCAAGCATTGACGTAGGTTCATCGGCTAATACAACTTCTGCACCTACTGCGATATTACGAGCTAGGTTGACACGTTGACGCTGACCACCAGAGAGTTGGTGAGGGTACTTCTCTGCCGTTGCTTGTGGTGGTACTAAGCCAACTTGCTCTAGAAGATCGTACACACGCTCCTGTAACTCTTTCTTGTTACCTGGAGATACTTTTTTGTGGATCAACAATGGTCGAGCAATGTGGTGGAAGATGTTATGTGTTGGGTTCAGGGAACCAAACGGGTCTTGCCATACCATTTGCACGCCTTCACGGTAATGCATAAGATCTTTTCTGCTTGAGATCTCTTGGATATCACGGCCTTTGTATTCGATTGTACCGCCCGAAGGCGCGTACATTTTTGCGATCATTTTTGCTGTTGTTGATTTGCCTGAACCAGACTCACCAACCACCGCTAGACCGCGGCTTTTGTACATCTTGAATGACACGTCGTTAATCGCACGCATCATTGGGGTTTGAATTGTGGTACTGCTTATTGGGAAGTCTTTTACGACATTCTTGCCTTCTACCAATAATTGACCGAAATCTTTGCTCATAATTGTCTCCAGAATCCTTATTCGCTTTGCTTGCATTTCGGCGGTCGAACCGCCTTATTCGTTATTCACGCTGAATCAGCGTGCAAGCTATAGCTTCCTTTGTACTATTGGGTCACCGTACAGGTGGCAGTTAGACAAATGCCCCGGGTCGATAGAACGCAGCTTGGTTGGTACCTTGGTACACGTTTCATGTACACGGTCACAACGAGCTTGGAAACGACACCCTTCAGGAATCTCTAACAAGTTCAGAGGGTTGCCCGGAATGCCCGCTAGTTTTGTCTTTGGCCCTGTTAGTGGAGGGAAAGAACTACCCAGCCCTTTGGTGTAAGGGTGGTAAGGGTTTTCTAGAATATCTTGAGCATTAGCAACCTCGATAAGCTCACCTGAATACATGATGCCGATGCGGTCAGAGAACTCGACCATCAATGACAAGTCATGGGTGATGAACAGAATCGAGAAGCCAAATTCTTCTTTCAGTGCATAGATCTTTTGTAGGATTTCGCGCTGAACAACCACATCAAGCGCGGTCGTTGGCTCATCCATAATGATCAGCTTTGGATTCAATGCTAACGCGATAGCAATAACCAAGCGCTGACGCATGCCGCCAGAGAATTGGTGAGGGTAGTCACTCAATCGGCTTGGGTGAATATCTACGATTTCAAGTAAACCTTCAGCGCGTTGCTTAGCTTGCTCACGAGTCATGTTGGTGTGACGCATAATTACGTCACAGAACTGCTCTTCCATTGGTAATACTGGGTTGAGTGCGTTCATCGCACTCTGGAATACCATCGACATCTCGCTCCAACGGAATGCTTGCATACGGTCATCACTGTATTCAAGGATGTTCTCACCATTGAAGATAACCTCACCACCACTGATGTAAGCGGGCGGCTTATGCAGACGCATAAGAGAGAAAGCAACGGTTGATTTACCACAGCCAGACTCACCAGCTAGGCCGAATACTTCACCTGGAGCAATGTCGAAACTTACGTTGTTACACGCACGAACATCGCCAGACTCTGTGATGTAATCCACGCATAAATTGCGGATAGAAATTAGTGGTTCAGACATGATTATTTATCTCCGCTCCAAAGTGCATTTTGTGGTGGTAGTTCTGGTTCACGTTCTTCTTTGTCTTGTGCTGCTAATTTCTTCCAACGCTTCATGCCTTTGTGAGAACGCAGTTGCGGGTTGGCAATTTCATCGACAGCGAAGTTAAGTAGAGCAAGACCAGTTACAAGTAGTGTCAGTGCGATACAAGGAGCCAATAGTTCCCACCAAGCGCCAATCAGCATTGATGAAGAGGTTTGAACGTTGTAAAGCATGATGCCCCAGCTGATTGTGTTCGGGTCACCAAGACCTAGGAACGAAATCGTTGCTTCCATCATGATTGCGTACATCACCGAACCGATGAAGCTCGCGCCAACGATAGAGATAAGATTTGGAAGAATCTCTACGAAGATAATACGGAATGAAGATTCACCCAGAACTTCAGCGGCTTTTACAAACTCCTTTTCACGCAGTGCTAAGGTTTGGGAACGAACAACACGAGCGCCCCAAGCCCAGGACATAAAGCCGATAACCAAAGTTATGGTGAGTGGCCCTGCCTCACCGATAAAGGCTGCAACTACGAACAGTAATGGGTATTGAGGAATAACCAACATGATATTCATTGCGGCTGTCAGAACATCATCGACACGTCCGCCAAAGTAACCCGCAGAAACACCGATCACTGTTGCAAGCAAGCATACGGTAAGACCTGCACCAAAACCTACAGCAAGAGATACGCGTGCGCCGTATACCACTTGTGACCAAACGTCACGACCCATACGAGTTGTCCCCAGTACGTGGTCTGCCTTCTTAGACATTATCAACGTACGACGATCGTCTGCTAGGTTTTGAGCAACCCAGCCATCAGGGTTAGTTTGTGCAGACTTCACCACGAAGCCAGGGTATTCGTGTGGATTACCTGTACGCTTGTCTGGAACATGTTTTGTGATCAATGGAGCCGCAATAGCACCAAGAATAAAAATACTTAGGATGATGACGCCTGTTAGGGCCATCGGGTTACGCCAAATGAGTTTTAGAATATCTTTCATGATTATTTACCACCCTTACGAAGACGAGGGTCAAGAACAACGTAAAGCATGTCTGCAACTAAGTTAAAGAACAGCATGAATAGCGTCATGATAAGCAGTTGACCTTGCAGTACTTGGTAGTCACGAGCGTTAATTGCGTTGAAAAGTACGCTGCCAAGACCTGGGTAGTTAAAGATGATTTCGATAATCAACTGACCACCGATTGCCATACCTAGTGACATCGAAAGTGCCGTCACACTTGGTAGCATCGCGTTACGAGCTGCGTAGTTGAATACTACTCGGTTTTCGCTCAAGCCTTTGCCTTTCGCCATGGTGATGTAGTCTTCAGCTAGCAGGTTGATCATGTTGTTACGCATGTTTACTAGGAAGCCACCAATCTGAACAATAGATGCACATAGCAAAGGTAAGAAGGCGTGGAAAGCGACATCTTTAATGAATGCCCAGCTTGTCCAATCCGGAATCGTACCTGCGGTATAGGCGTAGCCGGTTGGGAACCATTTCAAGCCGATTGCGAAGGTAAACAGCGCAATCATGGCAATAACAACTTGAGGAACAGCTTGGAGAATCAGCATCCCTGGAGTTACAAATGCATCGTATTTACTGCCGCGTTTCCATGCTGCGAAAATACCTAGGATTGAACCAATAGAGAAAGAAAGAATAACCGCTGTGCCAGCTAAGAAAAGCGACCAACCGAATGCACCACCCAGCAGTGTATTTACTGAAAGTGGGTAGAATTGGATTGATGTACCAAGCTCCCAGCTAAGAATGTTCTTCATGTACGCCACGTATTGAACTAATAAGCCGCCATCAACGAAGCCTAATAATTCTTTCATTGCAGCAATACGTTCAGGAGTAACTTGAACAGAAGCGTTCGCAAACATCATGGTAACAGGGTCACCAGGCATTGCTCTTGGAATAATAAAGTTTAACGTCGCTGCAACTAATAGCGCGACAAAATAAAATGACAAACGTCTTAAAAAATAACCCATAACTCACACCTTACTCACCCAGATTGTTTCCCTGTTTCTGGATTCAGGTCGCTCCTAGCGAAATTTGGAACGAAAAATCCCCTGACGACTAGCGCCATACTTTCAATTGATAGTGTGGGGATTTTTATAAGCGGCGTAAGAGGTTACGCCGCAAAGATTGAACGATTACTTATTTAACTGGTTTTAGGTCCAGTACATGAAGTAGACGCTCTGGAATACCAGCCCAAATGTTTGGACGGCCTTTTGGATTTTCTTCGTTCCACCAACCAGTGAATCGAGTTGTGTTGTATTGGTACATGTAAGCACCAGACATCACAGGGATTGTTACTTGGTCTGCAGCGATAATTTGCTGGATGCCATGTGCAATATCTAGC
The DNA here is from genome assembly GCF_054960695.1 of Vibrio sp. PSi01. Classification (NCBI taxonomy): domain Bacteria; kingdom Pseudomonadati; phylum Pseudomonadota; class Gammaproteobacteria; order Vibrionales; family Vibrionaceae; genus Vibrio; species Vibrio sp. PSi01. Next base: position 244,190 of record NZ_JBHNYN010000005.1, on the reverse strand, counting down.
TGTTCGTTCTTATCAGCTGTTTTGTAGAAGCTGTTTAGAAGACCATCCAGCTTGTCGTTTTTGTAGAAGTGCATAGCGAAACGAGGCATACCATCACCAGATTGTAGTGATGAGTTGTAAGCACTGTTCCAGTAAGTGTATGGATCCGCACCGTGGAAGTAGTTTGTGTATGCTACGTCGTATGTACCTTCAAGCATTGCTTGGTTGTAAACAGAGAAGTCAGGTGTACGAGCTTTCGCTTTAATACCGATTTCGTTCAGTTGTTCTACCGCTAGTTGAACTGTGTTGTTGAAGTCAGTCCAGCCGTTTGGCGATTGAATCATTAGTTCGAAAGACTTGCCAGATGGAGTGTCAACAAAACCATCTTTGTTTACATCTTTGAAGCCAGCGTCAGCAAGAAGCTTCTTCGCACCTTCAGCGTTGTAAGTGTTGAAGCCTTTGTACTTGTCGTGAGTTTTTTCATCAGACCAAGCTTCAAATGCGTAGCCAAGACCTGATGCGAAATCGTTCACAGTACCACCACCGTAGAATGCGATGTCGATGATAGTTTGACGGTCAAGAGCCATAGAGAAAGCACGACGGAATTCAACGTTGCTCAATGCTTCATGCTTCGCAGCATCAGGGTGCTTGAAGTTAACGATGAATGCTTGTGTACCTGCTGGCGGGTACCAGTAGTGGTGTTTAGGGCTAGCTGCAGCGTATGTACGATCGATATCTGGAACGAAAGAAGACGTCCAGTCCATCTCACTGTTTACAACTTTACCTAGGAACTGGTCGTTGTTCGCAATTTGTGGAACACGTAGACAGTCAACATCTAGGTTGTCAGCATCCCAGTAGTTCGGGTTTTCACACTGAATGTAAAGTTGAGCTGTAAACGTATCGATTTCTGTAAATGGACCAGAACCCACTGGATTTTCATTAGTGAAAGTTGATGGGTCTTTAATGTCTTTCCAGATGTGCTTAGGTACGACTGGTACTTTAGCAATCTCATAAGGTACGTTCGAGTTTGCTTCTGTTAGGCTGAATTTAACTTGGTGGTCGTTCAGCTTTTCTACAGAAGTTACCCAAGAGTTGATACCAGACTGGTCAAGCTCTGGCTTCTCTTTTACAAGGTTGAAAGAAAAAACAACATCATCAGCAGAAAAAGTTTCTCCATCAGACCATTTAACACCCTTACGAATGTCGAAAACAACGCTCATCAGATCATCTGACATCTTGAAGTTTTCAGCTAGACGGAACACTGGAGTGTTACCGTGCATTTCGTTAAATACTACTAGCGGCTCATACATGAAGTCAGTTGTAGTATGTAGGTTAGTAGCACCAAGGTACGGGTTAAAGTTACGTACGAATGTAGTGTACTCTTTCGGGTGAACGGTCAGTTCGCTGCGTTCTGCAGCAGTTGCTACTGATGCAAAACCTGTTGTAGCAGTTGCAATAATTGCTGTTGCTAGTGCTGTTTTTTTTATATTGGCAAGCATAGCTGTTCCTTACTATTTGCTTTCATTTCGCTAATGGATTGAATGTTATCTGTCGCTAATTGTTTAGTAGATACACACTCTAGTTAAAGGCCTACCTCTTCTTCGTTGCTCCAGATTCATCGTTGATTCTGAGAAGTGGTAAGAGTGGCCTGTAGGCCTTTGGCAGGAGTAAGAAAACACCTTATCGATGAATTAATCAAACTCGTTTCCCGTCAAAAACGTTAAAAACACACAACCCCACGTCATTAACGTCAAAATAGGGCGGATTGATGGTTTTTTGCGCGCAATTGTTAGAGTGATGTGACTCGCAGTTGAATTTGTAGTGATACTTAATTGTTAGTACTTACTTACTTGAGGTTCATTTTATTATAGGGGGTTGTTTGGTTTTGATGTAATTGTAGATCTTGGTCACTTGCTAATTTTACGTTAAATTTCTCTAGAAAATTAAATCTGCCGTTCTGTTGTGACTCGCTTCTCAAACTGCAACAAAGAGTAGGGGAATAGTGAAATTCAGCCAAGAATAAGCTTAAAAATAGCGGTTGAACTAGTGATTGTTTAAGCTTGAGTAACGTGTCATTTTGCTTGTTTAATATCGTGAAAGAAGTGTATTTGAATAGACGTTATTGTGCTTTATCGCAAATGATACTCACAAAAAAGCCCACGCTAGGTGGGCTCCATGATTCACAGTGTTGTGATCTTACTTCAAGGTTAACTAGTCAGTAGTTTCTGTAGTTTATCCCTTAGCATCTCAATATGAGTTCTTTCTGGTGTTTGTTCTTTACAGTGCTCAAGTATGAATTCGATTGAGCTTAGTACCGTTCGCCAGCGAGGCGTTTTCGGTAGGGTTTCGACGCGTAGGTATTTGTCTAGCGTTCGAGTTTGCAGTGTGCTGCGGTCTAAATAGACGCGCCACAACCCACTTTTCTCTGCGAAGGCAAACTTGGTTTCACCAGTAACAGACTCCCAGTAGATGATGGCATTAGTCATGACATCGACTAGTACTTCACGCATCAGTTCTTGTTTGTTTTTACCTTCACCGCTCGCTTTATCAGCAAGGCGAGTAAACTCACCGCCAAGTTCCTTGAGCTGTTGTAGTTTATCTTTGTCACCTTCAAAGGCGTAGCTTGAAAGTGCTTCAACCGCGGTTTCAAGATTATTAACTCGGTTTGAGTTAACACCACCACCCACATTAAAGATATACATTGTGTCGAGCCCTGAGCCTTCAGGTAGCTTAAGGATATCACTTGGTATGCGCTGACGTGTGTCATCTATGTAGATATCAATATCACCACAGTAATGGGCTTGTTCCACTTTAAGATATTTAGGCGCGATTATCTCGTCGGCCATTGAACGCTTGAGTTGTTCTTGCCCACGTCTAAATAGTTTCGCTGCCGCTTCGTTGGCGAAGCGAATACGTTGGTCATCACGAATACATATAATGGCTTCAGGGGCTGATTCTAGTTGTTCTAGCAGTCGACCTTGAGTTTCCAACAGGTTAGCTTCAACCATAGCTCTATGCTTGAGTTCCAGTTGCAGTTGGTCGTTTTCAAGGCGTCTCTGTTCGGCTTTACTTGCTGATAGATGCGCTGTAATTCGAGCGGCCAGTTCTTGTTTGTTGAACGGTTTAGATAAATAGTCATTGGCACCTGCTTCGAAACCTCGAACACGGTCTTCTGCTTGGTTGAGTGCCGTTAGCATGATGATTGGTAACTGTGCATGATCGTATCGCTTACGAAGTGCTTCACAAACCTGATAGCCGCTCATACCTGGCATCATGATATCGAGCAGAAGTAGCTCTGGTTTCTCTTTCTCAATCAGTTCAATGGTTTCAGGGCCGTCACATGCGGTACGAACTCGGTAACCTTCCAATTTTAAGAAGCTGTCTAGCACGCGCAGGTTGACTGGCTCATCGTCAGCAATCACTAACAACGGACCATTAGGGTCTTCGTTGATAACACTGTTTTCTTGCTGAGAGTTATCAATTAAATCTGGGGCTTGGAAGTGTGAGTAGCTCCCTGATTCATTGTAACTATCCAATTCTTGTTGGGTAGCTAGAGGTAATGTGAAGCTGAAGGTTGTCCCAAGCATTGGTTGACTACTCACGTACAACGAGCCGCCCATTAGTTCAATGAGCTGACGGCTAATGGATAACCCAAGCCCTGCACCTTGGCGATAGTTACTTGAATCTTGGCCTGCTTGAATCAGTGGTTCAAAGATGTGTTCAAGGTATTCTGCTGGGATACCTTGACCTGTATCGACAACTTGTACACGAATGTTGTCGTCGATAACGCTTGCTGAGATAACAATCTTGCCTTCGGATGTGTACTTGATAGCATTGCCAACCAAGTTATACATGACTTGCTCAAGTCGTTGAGGATCGGATGAAACGAGCCCTAAATCACTTGGAACTTGGTTGATAATGCGGATTGGCTTGTTACCTAATAGATGATGAGATAACTCAAGCACTAGGCTGGTGGCAGCAGACAAATCAACCGCTGACTTTTTAATGTCCAAGCTGCCATAACGCATTTTGTGATAATCGAGCAGATCATCAACCAATGTTGCCAATCTCTGACCACTATTGATGATGATATCCAGTTGGTATTTCTGGTTGGCAGGGATAGGACCATTCGCACCAGATATCAGCGCTTCAGCAATACCAACCATGCCATGCAATGGCGTTCTCAATTCATGTGAGGTGGTGGCTAAGAACTCATCTTTCAGTTTATTGGCCAGTTGCAACTCTTCGTTTTGCTTTTGAATGGTCTTAAGGTTGTCTTCTAGTTCATCATTTTGGCTCTTGATCAGCTGCATCTTTTCACGAATCGATCGCTGCATTCTTTCGAAACTAATCGCCAAGCGACCTATTTCATCTTTGCGTTCTGTATTGATCATGGTTTCATCAAGATCTCCCGCCGAGACTTTCTCGGCAGCCCACGTCAGTTTAAGTAGTGGGGAAGTGATAAAGTTAGACAGATAATGCGATGCGACAAATACAAGAATGATCGCTGTTAGCATAACGATCACGAAGATCTTTTCTAGCTGATGAATACGAGCAAAGGCTTCTTTTTCTGGAAGTTCCACGACCAAAGCCCATGTTGCGTATTTAAGATCAATAGGAGTGTAGGCTGCGATGATCGCTTGATCTTGAGTGTTATCAAACGTCCCAACGGCTGTTTCACCGGCAAGTGCCTTATCGACAACATCCAAACTCAAATTAATCGACTCTTGAGAGTGCGCAAGGCTGCGAGGCAAGTGATCGTCACCAACCAAAAGGGTTTGAATATTTGAGCGCTTATTTAAATCGGCGATCAGCTTAGTAATGCCGTTAATCGGTAGTCTAAACATCGCATAACTGTGTAGATAGCCCTGTTGTACGATAGGCGCACCTAACCATGCGGTTTGTTTTCCGTCTTCGTCTTTAAAGTCGGAAACAATAACGGGCGTGTAATCTTCGTTGGATTTACGTTTGTCTTTTACGTCTTTTGCTAAGCGTTGAAAGGTAACACCGAGATTTGAATCTTTGTATTTTCCAGTCAGCAAATTGGTGCCGTAATCGTCATTTTTAAACACCGAATAAGCCACATTGCCGTTAATATCAACCAATAAGATATCGTCAAAATCGGAGCGTTTAAGCAGCTCTAGGTAAGCGTTATGGTAGCGCTTGTGCAGCAGACGATAACGTTCACTGCCTATAAAGCTGCTGGATTCTGGAAGAATCGATGTTTTAATTTGATCGCCGGAGCCTTGGATGTAGCGTTGCTGAGCATTGCTACGTGCCTCGTCAATATCTAAACCGAGACGCTGGAAGGCGTTGATCAAACCATAAAAGCGTCCGCCACTGGCATTGGCCAATTCTGAGCGAACAAAGCCCATGACTTGGGATTCTTGAGCTTGCAGGTAATCGACAATTTGCTGCTGCTTAGTATCACGAACCGAAACAAGGTGTGAGGTGCTTTGTTCCTGAAGATCCTGACTGTGCGATTGGAGGAAAAATATCGCGATAAGTGTCACTGGTGTAATACTGAGGACAAGAAATGCCAACATTAGGGTATTTTGAAGGCGCTTAAACTTCTGCTTACGATAGAATCTAAACATAAATTGGGTACTACTTTCCTTTGATGTACTGCTAAAAGGGGCGAAAACAAGTACAGAGAATAGAATTAACGGGTTCCAATTTAACGAAATTAACGAGTTTTTTTACTTTGACAAGTAAGTGGTATTTAAAGCGTGTGCAAAAGCTCATTTTTATAGAATTTTGACAAAAACATGAGCAGACAGCGCAGATAATGACCCTGCGCTGTGCTAGATAGGTTATTTGTTTGCGTGATAGATCGCGAATTTAGTGGTCTTATTTAGAGTCGCGCATTTTCCAAACGCCTGTTCAATAATTGGAATATATTTTAAGAAACTGTTCGCAACAATAATCATTTCACCAGAACGCTTCAAATGCTTAGGAGCCTGAGCAAGTAAGGTCTCAGTCGCGCTGTAGCTAGTGTCCAAACCTGAATGGAATGGTGGGTTACTGATGATGAACTGGTAGTCTTCTGCAGTATCAGAATAGACATCTGAAGCGAAGACTTTACCCGTTAAACCATTCGCTTCGAGGGTCGCTTGGCTTGATGCGACGGCAAATGCACTGATGTCGCACATTTCTAGATCGATATCAGGGTGACGAGATGCCATTACTGCGCCCAGTACGCCTGCACCACAGCCAAAGTCGAGTACTTTGCCTTTTAGTTTTGGCAGGGTATCCAACAGAAGTTGGCTACCAACATCGAACTGACCGTGACTGAAGACGCCAGGCAGGCTTTTTACCGTCAGAGGTTGTTCATCAATGTTAACTGTGTAGGTCTTAAACCAGTCTTGCAGGTTGAACGCTTGTGGTTGCTCGAAGCATTGACCCCAGTAGAAAGAGCAACGACGTGCTGAATCGTATTTAACGACTTTGCCGTAAGGAGCAAACATCTTCTCGATGCTTTTCACGCCTGAACGGTTCTCACCAACCACGACGATCTCGGTATCTTTGCCTAGCTTGGCAAACAGCATCGCCAACAAAAATTCTGCTTCCGCTTTGGCTTTTGGCCAGTACAGCATCACTAAGTCAGCTTCGGTCTCTTCGGTAAACTCTGAACCGTAAAAGCGTTGGATGCTGCTATAACCTTCAAGCTGACGGTAGTAGCTGTAATTAGAGGTGAATACAGATACAGATTCACAATGCTTGGCTAACTCAACAGGGAACAAGTCTTCTGCCTCACCTGCAACTAAAACATGTTTGCCTTCAAAATAGGCGAGTTGGCGTTGAGCAATCTGGCTTGGGGCAATATAAGCTGACATAGGACACTCTGTTGAATCGTTAGCAAAAAATGAGGGCGGATTTTCGCATAATCCGCCTAAAGCTTGAAGTGTTTAATACTCGTTCGCCAACCAAGTTGCCGAACAGTTGATTAACTCTTGTCTTGTTGGTTTAAAAAGTCCTTAAACTCTTCATCGTAGATGTTGAATAGAACAATGGTAATCGCAAAAATCAGTGGGCCGTAGATAAGACCAATTAGGCCAAACAGTTGAATACCACCTAACAGTGAGAAGAAGATCATTAGGGTATTCATGCCTGCGCTGCCTTGCATTAGCAGCGGACGCAGAAGGTTGTCAATTGAACCAACGATCGCCACACAGTAAACCGTTAGGAAAATTGCCCACGTGGTATCACCCGTTAGGAACAAGTAAGTTGCAGCTGGGATCCAGATTAATGCGGTTCCCACAACTGGGATGAAAGAGGCAAAGCCCATCATAGTGCCCCAGAATAGACCTGGGAAACCAGCAATCCACATACCTAAACCGCCAGCAAAACCTTGCGCGATGGCGGTTAAGAATGAGCCCATTACTGCTGATTTAGATACTTGCTCTATCTCTGTTAGAAGTTTGTCTTCTTGGCTACGAGACAGCGGCAGAATATGACGAACCACACTGATGATTTTGTCGTGATCTCTTAATAAGAAGAACAGAACAAACAGCATCAAGAAGAAATCCATCAAGAAATTGGTCGCATCACCAAGGATTTTTGCACTGATACCAACCAGTTTTGAGCCGAAGCTGGTCGCAAATTCACCGACTTTCTGTGCGATGGCTTGGGGCTCAATGTTGTCAAAAGGTAGGTAGTTGTTGACGAACGACAAGGCTTTAACAACCAAAGGGTGTGCAAATAGAGTTTGAATGCCGCCATGTGTTACCCATTGGTAGGTGTTTTGAGAAAACAAAGAGCCTTGCTGCACAATCGCTGCAAACACGGCTAATAAAGGGATAACAATAATAAAGGTCAAGATTACACATGAAAGTAGCGAAACGACGTTTTCTTTATTAGGGATCTTCTTTTCAAGCCACTCATGGATTGGGAACATCAATAGTGAAATGATAAAGGCCATCACGATTGAGTTGACGTACGGCTCTATAAGCAAGTAACAAGCATAAGCCGCCGCAAGTAGGGCAATGATGATCACCCAGTGGCTAGTATTGATTTTGAGTTTTTCTGACACGTTAATGGTCTCTATATTTGCGTTCTGAGTTTATAATGGCTGCAAAACAGAGAGTTAGCAATGAGGAGTTTTGATTATGGGGTGCTGTAATAAAGATAAGAAATGCCAAGACGAAGAACAGCAAATAAAAAAAGAGATCCCTTGGTTCAGAATGTTCCTTGGTACCTTGATGCTGTTGGTTTTTCTTTTCTGGGAACGTTAATCGCTTTTGGTTCAGCTTTAGCCTTAATTGACGGCTAAAAAACTGTCATATTTGTGGCTAATGAACGCGATGTATAAAAAAGGGCTACATCTAATGCAGCCCTAAATTCAATCGGTTAGCGACTTATAAAGTGCTTTCGATTATTTACTTTCAGCAGCAATGATCGCAAGAGAGCGGTCAGCCGCTTCTAGTGTTGCATCCAGTTCTTTTGAACCATGAGCAAGAGAAGTAAAGCTTGCTTCGAATGCTGAAGGTGCAAGGTAAACACCGTGATCTAGCATTAGGTGGAAGAAGCGCTTGAAGCGTTCTACATCACACTTAGTTACATCTTCGTAGCAGGTTACTGTTTCTTGGTCTGTGAAGAAGAAACCAAACATACCGCCCACTTGATGAACTAGCATTGGGATGCCGTGCTTGTCAGCAAGTTGCTTGAAGCCTTTTGCCAACTGCTTAGTTTTTGAAGCTAGACGCTTTTCGTTGCCTTCTTCTCGTAGAAGGTTCAAACATGCGTAGCCAGCAGCCATTGCCACAGGGTTACCTGAAAGCGTACCTGCTTGGTAAACAGGGCCCGTTGGTGCGATGTATTGCATCACATCTTTACGGCCACCGAAAGCACCCACTGGCATGCCGCCGCCAATCACTTTACCAAGACACGTTAGGTCTGGCTTGATGTTGTAGTAAGCCTGAGCACAACCTTCAGCAACGCGGAAACCTGTCATTACTTCATCAAAGATTAGCAATGCACCTTCTTGGTCACAGATTTCACGTAGACCTTCGTGGAAGCCTTCGACAGGAGGGATACAGTTCATGTTGCCCGCTACTGGCTCTACGATGATACAAGCGATCTCGCCTTTGTTTGCTGCGAAGATTTCACGAACTGAATCTAGATTATTGAAGGTTGCTGTTAGTGTTAGTTTCGCAAAATCAGCTGGTACGCCAGGAGAGCTTGGTTGACCTAAAGTCAGTGCACCAGAACCTGCTTTTACAAGTAGGCTGTCTGCGTGGCCGTGGTAGCAGCCTTCAAACTTAAGAATTTTGTCACGACCAGTGAAACCACGAGCTAGACGAATCGCACTCATTGTTGCTTCTGTACCTGAGCTCACCATACGTAGCTGTTCCATCGATGGAACCATCTCAGATACAAGTTCAGCCATTTTGATTTCAGTTTCGGTTGGAGCACCGAAGCTAAGGCCGCGTTGAGCTGCTGCAATCACAGCATCACGAATAACAGCGTGGTTGTGACCAAGGATCATTGGACCCCAAGAGCCAACGTAGTCGATATACGCTTTACCATCAGCATCAAAAATAAGTGGGCCGTCAGCGCGTTCAACGAAGATTGGAGAACCACCTACGCCATTGAATGCACGAACTGGAGAGTTTACGCCACCAGGAATAGTTTGCTGTGCTTTTTCGTATAGCTCTGCTGATTTGGTCATTGATATATCCTCTTTTGACTGTCGGACCAATTGGCACGCATTGTACCTATCCACAATCCAAGTAGGAATGCTTTCGCCCAGATAATCACCCGAATCTGGTTGTTTTGTGTGGTTACACGTTTTAATTGTTAGATATTAGCGAGTTTACAGCAGTAAAAGGACCGATCCGGTGGTGAATACTTGAACGTTTCAGTCAGGTATTAGATAATCATCAGAATATAAGAAAATACTCAACAACTATGGTCTCGAATTAGATTTGTATCATGTTGTTTTTGACACAGGTAAGAGAGGTTGTCGTGAGCGAAGTAAATATCCCATTGTCTTTTTCTGATGCAGCAGCTACCCGCGTACAAACGCTAATTGCTGAAGAAGAAAACCCAGAACTAAAACTACGTGTATACATTACAGGTGGTGGTTGTAGTGGCTTCCAATACGGCTTCACATTTGATGAAAAAGTAAATGATGGCGACACTACGATTGTAAACAGCGGTGTAACGCTAGTTGTTGACCCTATGAGCCTACAGTACTTAATGGGCGGCATGGTTGATTACACTGAAGGCCTAGAAGGCGCACGTTTCTTTGTAAACAACCCTAATGCAACAACAACATGTGGTTGTGGCGCATCATTTAGCGTATAGGCTGGCTCGAAAGTTAACTTGAGTTAAAAGTTATCTTGGAAATACTGTAAACGCCGAACTTATGTTCGGCGTTTTTGTTTATAAGAAAATCATTATATAAAACAGAGAGTAAGCTAATCTATTCAATTCGTTTAGCTTATGAAAATATTTACAAATTCGATGTGTAATATTTATCTCATCAGTTTGAATTATAGTAAACGCCATATTTTTTAAATTGTCGATAGCGTCCAACTTCGATCGGTGTTGCTCTGTTAAGGTAACTCTTTGTGCATCAGGATGTTGTACATTACGTTGTGCAATAAAATCGCACACCTAAACCACATGGCACAAAAGGATTTGGTATGTCTACTCACTTTTCTGGCTCATCGCTTTCTCAAAAGTTCACGCAGCCTTGGTTAGTTTCACTTGCTCTTGTGATTTTATTGTCGATCTGGCTTGGCTTAGGAGTCGGGCAAGCGGAAGAGTCGCCGGCAAAAAAGTCGACAGAAATTCCGTTGGCAAAGGTATCCTTTCAAACATTCACCTCATCACCGACCTTTAAAACGATTGATCTCTATGGAAGAACGGCGCCCGATCGGCATGCTCGTCTAGGTGCAGAAGTCGCGGGCAAGATTGTCAGATTGAATGTTGTTAAGGGGGATATGGTTAAAGCAGGACAAGCCATTGCCCAGATAGATAAAGGTGATTTAGAGATTCAACTAGAGCGAGCATCTGCGTTATATCGCTTGAAGCAGAAAGAGTTCAAAGCGGCGCAGTCACTGAAGAAAAGAGGTCTGCAAGGTGAGATCGCCTACACCACCGCTGAGGCATCCTTAACTGAAGCAAAAGCCATAATGCGCAATGCGGAGTTGGCTTTAAAAAATACTGTAATTACCTCGCCTTTTTCGGGTGTGGTTCAGGATTTGATGGTCGAATTGGGTGATTTCGTTGGGGTTGGCGATCCAGTCGCGGGCGTGATTGACCTTGATCCTCTGGTTATTGAGGCTGATGTCAGTGAGCGCCATATCCAACACCTGTTAGTCAATCAATCTGCTTTGGTCCGTTTGTTAGGAAGAGAAGAAGCGGAAGGTCGGCTGCGTTACGTCTCTCGAATATCTTCGGCCTCAACCAATACCTTCCCAATTGAGATTGAAATCGATAACTCCGATGGTCTGTTACCTGCCGGTGTCAGTGCTGAAGTAACCCTCAATCTAGAAACAAGAGACGCAATCAAGATAACACCGGCGATGCTGGCATTGGATGAGGCGGGTAACCTCGGGGTCAAAACCTTGGTCTCTGCTAGTGACTCACCAATGGTGAAGTTTGTGGGCATCCAATTAGTAAAGGCAGAACAAGATGGAGTCTGGCTTACTGGGCTAGGCCAACAAGTTGATATCATTACGGTTGGGCAAGGCTTTGTACGTGATGGTGATTCAGTGATTGCTATCGAGCAAAGTACTGAACTTTCTAAAGCGAAAGCTGAGTAGGAGATAGCCGATGTATTCAATTATTGATGCAGCCTTGTCTCGTGTACGAACAATGCTTTCGTTATTGGCGCTAATTCTTGTCGCAGGTGCAGTGACTTACATTACGATACCCAAGGAGTCGAGCCCCGATATTACCATCCCAATTATTTATGTTTCTGTCGGGCACCAAGGGATCTCGCCAACGGATGCAGAACGTTTATTGGTTCGACCTATTGAGCAAGAGCTTAGGTCAATAGAAGGCGTAAAAGAGATGACAGCAACCGCAGCAGAAGGGCACGCCTCTGTGGTGTTAGAGTTTAATGTTGGCGTCGATCTTACCAAGGCGATGGCGGATGTGCGCGATGCTGTCGATTTGGCCAAACCCAAGTTGCCAGAAGACAGCGATGAACCGACCGTAAATGAAGTAACACTCGCATCTGAACAACCAGTTTTGTCTGTTGTGCTATTTGGTACTGTTCCCGAACGTACCATTGTGCAAATTGCGCGAGAGGTTGGAGATAAATTAGAAAGCTATCGCCAAATTCTAGAAGTGGATATTGCAGGCGATCGTGATGACATCGTTGAAATCATCGTTGATCCGTTATTGATGGAAAGCTATAGCCTAGATCAAGCGGATATCTATAACCTGATCGCCTTGAATAACCGAGTAGTAGCGGCCGGTTTTGTTGATACGGGTTACGGGCGTTTTTCTGTCAAAGTCCCTTCTGTGTTTAACTCCTTAAAAGACGTACTTGAGTTGCCAATCAAAGTGGATGGTAAACAGGTCGTGACCTTTGGCGATGTGGCTACGGTTCGCCGAGCGTTTCGAGATCCTGAAAGCTTTGCCCGTTTAGATGGCAAATCCGCGGTTGTCTTGGATATAAAGAAGCGAGCGGGTGAAAACATCATTGAAACCGTTGAGCTAGTCAAGGCAGTAATGGCAGGTGCTCAGCAGCAAGCTGAATGGCCAAATAACCTTTTGGTCAAATACACTTGGGATGAATCTAAAGATGTGAAGATCATGCTCAACGATCTGCAAAACAATATCTTATCCGCCATCATTTTAGTGGTGATCGTGATCATCTCCATTCTTGGTGTTCGAACCGCTCTATTGGTCGGAATTTCAATTCCTGGATCGTTCCTCACGGGATTGTTGGTGTTGTCTGTGTTTGGTCTAACCGTCAACATCGTGGTGCTGTTCTCTTTGATCATGGCAGTGGGTATGTTGGTCGATGGCGCAATTGTGGTTACCGAATTTGCCGACAGGCGAATGCAAGAAGGTGAAGGGCGTAAAGCCGCTTACAGAGATGCTGCGAAACGTATGGCGTGGCCAATAACGGCATCAACGGCAACGACCTTAGCTGCGTTTGCTCCGTTACTGTTTTGGCCAGATGTGACGGGAGAGTTCATGAAGTTCCTACCATTAACATTGATTGCCACGTTAACTGCTTCATTGATTATGGCGTTGCTGTTTGTTCCAGTTCTAGGCGGCTTGATCGGTAAACCTCAATACGTTTCCCCTAAAAACCAAGCTCGAATGGTAGCACTACACAATGGTGACTTCTCACAAGCAACAGGTTTAACTAAAGCGTATTACCAGACACTATCGATTGCTATTGAACATCCGTTTAAGATTCTTGTTAGTGCGATTGTATTATCTATCGCAGTTGGTTTTACCTACTCAAAGGCAGGGCTCGGTGCAGAGTTTTTCCCAGAGGTTGACCCTCCATTCTTCAACGTTAAAGTTCGATCTCATGGTGATCTGTCTATTCAAGAAAAAGATTTGATCATGCGCGATATTGAACGAAAGATGCTCAATCATGATGAGTTTGACACGGTTTACACACGTACTGGCGGTGATGACCAGATTGGTTTGATATCGATTACTCCCGTTGATTGGCAATACCGCCGCAGTGTTAAGGCGATCATTGAAGAGTTAAAGGTGCAAACCGATCAATACGCTGGTGTTGAGATTGAATATAAGTTTCCAGATGCAGGGCCTCCGGTTGAGAATGACTTAGTGATTGAGCTTTCGGCCAAGACGCCAGAGCAGCTTAATCAAGCGGCAAAGATCGTCAGAAACTGGGCGGATGGTAATCAAGCACTGACCAATATCAGCGACACTGCAAGCAAAGACGGGATCGACTGGAAGGTGGATATTCGCCGAGATGATGCTGCGCGTTTTTCGGCTGATGCTACCTTGGTGGGTAATACCGTTCAGTTTGTGACTAATGGATTAAAGATCGGTGATTACCTTCCTGATGATTCATCAGAAGAGGTCGATATCTTAGTGCGTTATCCGAATGATAAGAGAGACATTGGCCGCTTTGACCAGTTAAGAGTCAAAACACCGGCTGGTCTTGTTCCGATTACCAACTTCGCGCAGATTATTCCCGACCACAAGCAAGACACGATTAAGCGTCTTGATGGAAAGCGTGTGGTGAATATCATGGCGGATATGGAAGAGGGCTATAACCTTGCGCTTGAACTGCCGAAGATCGAGCAAGCGTTAAGCGAGTTGGGCTTACCGAGTAGCGTTGAGTTCCGTATCCGAGGTCAAAATGAAGAGCAAGAAAATTCTTCTGCTTTCTTACAAAGTGCTTTCTTAGTCGCTTTGGCGGTAATGGCTTTGATTCTGATTACTCAATTTAATAGCTTCTACCAAGCATTTTTGATTCTTAGCGCGGTGTTGTTCTCAACGGTTGGCGTGTTTGTTGGTTTGCTTATCTTCCAACGTCCGTTTGGTATAGTGATGTCTGGTATTGGGGTGATTGCATTGGCCGGAATTGTGGTAAACAACAATATCGTGTTGATTGATACCTATAACCAACTGATAAAGCGCGGCTTGGAGAAGCGAGATGCGATTCTCAGAACGGGAGTTCAGCGTTTAAGGCCAGTAATGCTGACCACGGTTACCACCATTTTAGGCTTGATGCCTATGGTGTTGGAGATGAACATCGATTTGATTAACCAAAAAATTGAGTTTGGTGCACCGAGCACGCAATGGTGGTCGCAACTCGCTACGGCTATTGCTGGAGGTTTGGCATTTGCAACGGTACTAACCTTGGTGCTGACGCCCTGTTTGCTGATGCTAGGGCGAGATAATAAACCCGATATACTCCAAAGCAACGACGATGAACGATAAGTACAGGTTCGACGGAAATAAAAAAGAGCGCCTTGGTGGGCGCTCTTTTCGTTGGCTTATAGGGTTCTTAACCTAATTAGTCGCGAGCAACTGGCCGTATCGCTCAAGGTTATTCAGTCGAATCTCTGAGTTCGCAATAAATGTTGCTTTTGCTTTACCTGTTAACGACTTAGATTGAGGCAATTTCACGGTTCGCGCATTTTTATGTACACCATTGACCAAAAATTCATAGTGTAAGTGCGGGCCCGTCACTCGACCTGTACCACCCAAGGTACCAATGGTTTGGCCTTGTTTTACGCGCTGGCCAGCCTTAACCATGCGTCGCTTCATGTGCAGGTACTTGGTGATGTAGGTGTTGCTGTGTCGAATGAACACGTAGTTACCATTAAATTGGTTGTAACCTGATTTCTGAACGATGCCGTCACCGGCCGCCCAGATAGGTGTACCTACAGGGGCTGCGTAGTCTGTACCTCGATGAGCTCGAACCTTGCCTGTTACTGGGTGTTTTCTGTTTGGGTTAAAATTCGATGTTACACGACGGAAATCAATCGGTGAGCGTAGAAAGGCTTTCTTCATTGCGCGACCGTTCTCATCGAAATAGTTGCCACTCTTATCATCCAATACCGCAGTAAACGAATCACCTTGGTTTTTGAATACAGCCGCCATAATCTTACCGCGGCCAATCACTTCACCTTCTACTACTTTCTCTTGATACAAGATTTTGAAGCTGTCATTTTTACGAATATCCAATGCAAAATCGATATCCCAACCGAAGATCCCCGCCAATTCCATAATTTGGTTTGCAGTTAGGCCTGCACTGACGCCTGCATTCCAAAAGTTAGAGGTGATGTTGGCTTCGGCATAATTGTATTGGTAGGCCACTTCTTTTTTGTCGAGGCTAGAGGAGAATGAATCACCAGACTTAGTGATCTTAAAGCTTTCAAACGCACTAAGTTGTCGTTTTAATTGAATAAGGTCGTTGTTTTCATCGAAGCCGAACTGTAATACGTCGCCAGGTCTTAGATTTGATAGCTGTTTCTTAATATCATTGTTGGTATTGAGTAGGGTGATTAACAGGCGGTATGAGAGGCCAATTCGCTCGAATAAAACCGAGGTACTTTCACCTGAACGAACGGTATATCTCTCCCAGCTAAGCACAGCTGTTGGCGGAGCATCACTCGAACTCACAAGCGCCGATGCATTGATCGTGAGTGGGTAATGTTTCCCCACCACTAAAGCGCCCGTATCGTCACGTAAACTGCTGACATCGGGTAGTAAGAAAATCGCGACGAAAATTACGGCACTAAAAAATGCGATAAAAGCCCGGTGCAAAATAGGAAGGCGTGCAAAAATAGACAACATGTTCCGGTTCGTTCAGTAAATATTATGAAAATAGACGACGGAATAGTGTAACTGGTTTCAAAATACATCGCTATTCAAGTAAGATGTCTAATTATTATATTTTTGCCAAATCTGTGGGAGTGAACAAGAATGGCGAGTATTGAAGCTGCACTAGCCGAGATCAAACGTGGCGTAGAAGAACTGATTCCAGAAGACGAACTGATTGCTAAATTAAAAGAAGGTCGTCCTTTACGCATTAAACTGGGTGCCGATCCAACTGCTCCAGATATCCACCTAGGCCATACGGTTATCTTTAACAAGCTTCGTGCTTTCCAAGAGCTTGGTCATGAAGTGACATTCCTTATCGGTGATTTCACTGCAATGGTTGGTGACCCATCGGGTAAGAACTCAACGCGTCCACCGCTAAGCCGTGAAGACGTATTGAAGAATGCTGAAACTTACAAAGAGCAAGTATTCAAGATTCTAGACCCTGCGAAAACGCAAATTCGTTTCAACTCTGAGTGGCTATCTGAGCTTGGCGCTGAAGGTATGATTCGTCTTGCTTCTAACCAAACTGTTGCTCGTATGCTTGAGCGTGATGACTTTAAAAAGCGTTACGCTGGTGGTCAACCGATCGCAATCCACGAATTCATGTACCCACTTCTACAAGGTCACGACTCTGTTGCACTAGAGAGTGATGTTGAGCTTGGTGGTACTGACCAGAAGTTTAACCTTCTAATGGGTCGTGAGCTGCAAAAAGCAGCAGGTCAAAAACCACAAGCGGTACTGATGATGCCATTACTTGTAGGTCTAGACGGCGTTAAGAAGATGTCTAAGTCTGCGCACAACTACATCGGTATTAGCGAAGCACCAAGCGAGATGTTTGGTAAGATCATGTCTATCTCTGACGATCTAATGTGGAGCTACTACGAGCTACTGTCTTTCCGTCCACTTGAAGAAGTTGCGGAACTGAAAGCTGGCGTTGAGGCGGGCAAAAACCCTCGTGACGTTAAAGTACTGCTAGCGAAAGAGATCATTGCTCGTTTCCACAGTGAAGCGGATGCAGAAGCGGCTGAGCAAGAGTTCGTTAACCGTTTTGCTAAGAATCAAGTACCAGACGAAATGCCTGAATTCGAATTCGAAGCAGGCTTACCGATTGCTAACGTTCTAAAAGAAGCGGGTCTTGTAAACTCTACTTCTGATGCGATGCGTATGATCAAGCAAGGTGCTGCTAAGCTTGAAGGCGAGAAGATTGAAGACAGCAAATTCGTACCTGAAGCAGGTACTGCAGTTTACCAAGTAGGTAAGCGTAAGTTTGCTCGTATTACTATTAAGTAATAATGCACATCAATAATTGAACAAAAGGCATCCACGGATGCCTTTTTTATTGACACAAAGTTGACGAAGTTTTTGAACGTGCATTGCTACACTATGCGCGCTGTCATATTGACAGTAATTCTGGAGATTTTTATGAACAATACCGACCATCCTCCTAGTTTGAATGGAGAAGAATAACCTGTCTCGGTATTGATCTATTGTCCTGCCGTTCAGGTAGGGTATCTTTGTTTTCCCCCTCATTCTTTTCCACACACTAGATTCTAACAAGTAGACACATTAGCGCTTTAAGCTCTTGGTGCGCTTAGCTATACGCTCCTGATATACGGGCTATACGCTCTTGATACACGAGTTAAATGCTCTTGGTGTACTCGCTATAAGCTATTTGTTTTGATGGTCGTTACCTTTGCCAATCGGGAGATTCGCCATGACGGTAATGAACAACACTTTTTTATCTATTGAAGCTCTGTACTCAGAGAAAGACATCCAAGCTGTATCTAATGCCTTTCAACAGTACGGACGTGAGCAACAAATTAACCTTTTGAACCGTATGCCACTTGAAGATGCGGTGTTAGTACTTGGGCAATGCTCTCTCAGTATTATTCAGACTTTACTTAGTGAGCTAGAAGAACAGGGCTTTGAGAAACGCTCTCGACATCTAGCTCACCAACTAGGGCTGATCTACTCAGAGGTTGAACCTCAACAAGGTTACCTTTCAACTGGAGTGCTTAGCCACGTTAGGCAGCGTATTGGTTGGATTATTGCGTTAGCACTATTGGGAATCGTCTCAGGGCTTATCATTGCCCAGTATGAAGACATCCTCAGTCAGCTAGTACTTTTGGCTATCTATATGCCGGTGATCGCTGCTGCGGGTGGTAACACCGGAACACAAGCCGCGACTTTGGTGATCAGAGCTTTAGCTACTGGTGAACTGAAGAAACGTCAATGGGCTAACGTTCTATGGAAAGAGTTTAGAGTTGCTATCTGTTTAGCTTTAGCGATTGCAGTGGTGATGATAGGTCGCATCTTACTGTTTAGTGACAACCAATCGACAGGTGGTCATGACATCAATATGATTGCATTAGCGATTGCGGTAGCGCTGTTTATTCAGGTGACGATCTCAACGGTGCTTGGGGGTGGATTGCCGATTGTCGCAAGGTTATTCAAGTTAGATCCTGCAGTATTGGTGAGCCCTGTACTAGCTTCGATTGTCGATATTTCAGGGATGTGGATTTATTTTACAGTCGTTAACTCATTCCTCGGTATCGCTTAGCTCCTATAAAAATAGGCACCTATAAAAATAGCTAAAAACACCTTAGAAACAAAAATGGCGCTGAAGATCATACGATCTTCAGCGCCATTTTTATTGTTTAAGTAGAAGCTTACAGAGAGCTAAACATTACTTAGATTTGCTTTGTGTTTGACTGAATTCGACCACACCTTTGTAGAAAGCTCGTTCAAACTGGGTGATTGGTGCTTCTACAGGTTTTTCTGGATCTTGCTCTTTAGGGAAGTAATCACGGACAAACTGTACAAACAGAGAGTTTGGATTGCCCGCTTTATCTAAACCAAAACCTGCCATGTTGTAGCTACCGTACAAAGACCCACTTTTCGCAATAATATTACCTTGGATTGGTGCTTTTCTCATACTCTGACGGTACTTGAGCGTTCCATTAGTGCCAGATATAGGCATAGCCTCAATCAGGTTGAGCTGTTTGTCGTTATCCCAGATGTAACGCAGAACCTGAGCCATAGCTTGCGAGGTCATGCGATTATTCCTCGATAACCCTGAGCCATCAACCAACTGTGCTTTGTTTAGGTCAATGTTGGCCTTGGTCAGTAATATCTGTTTTATCGCTTCGGTGCCGTTATTGAAACTACCAGGCTGGACATAAAACGTTGCACCCAGTGTTTTGGTCAGGTTGTCTGCGATTAGGTTGTCTGATTTCTTCAACATGGTATCGAGCAGTTCAGGAAGCTTTTCAGAATGGTGGCTCGCGACTAACGTAGTTTTGCCTGCTTTAGCTTTTTTACCAACAATCACATCGCCTTTAACTTGAATTTTCAGCTCTTTAAGCAGTGAGGTCACGACTTGATAGGTATAAAGCTCGGGGTTTTGAATCGCAAACTTGAGTGGTAGTGGCTTCTTACGCTCTACTAAGCAACCAGAGAGCTTGTAAGCGTTGTCTGGAGTGGTAATGAGCTCTAAGTCGCATTGTGTCGCCTTCTGCCCTGAGCTAGTTACGGTGGTTGCGGTGGTTGTCACGTCTATCGGATAGTGGGCGGGAATATAGACTCGAGTGCTGCCGTTATCTTTTGTATAAATAGAGGCTTGTGCGCAGTTACTGTCTAACGTCATCGCGCTAGAAGGTGCGCTGTAACAAACGCCTAGAATGTCCCAAGGCCACCCCACCGCTCGTTGATAGCCCGTATAAGCTGAGTTATCGAGATACAGGTTACCGTTAATAGTTTTAGATTGTGATTTAGCATATTGAGCTAAAAGCCTTTTTAACTGCTCTCGTTGTAGCGTTGGGTCACCGCTGAATGAGATCACAACATCTTTATTAGAACGAGCTATGCTGGTCGTATAGTGAAAGTCATCCCCCAATTCCAACTTTGCTGCCAAAGCGGTGACCAGTTTTAAGGTGCTGGCTGGTGGATAAAAACCATCAATGTTGATGCTTATTTCATTTGAATCACCACTCAAGGATTCCAAGATTAGACTTGTGCTACTGCCATCAGGCAGTTTATTTAAAGGGGCGTAGGCGAAAGTGGTAAGTGAGTAACTACCAAGTGATAAGCCACATAGAAGTAGAGTGGATAGAAGGCGCATAGAAGATTTTTTCTTGGATGGCTGATGTTTTTAGTATACAGATATAAAAAACGCCCGCTAGAGAGCGGGCGTTTTGATTCTCAATTAACTAATTAATCAATTAGATAATCAGAATTAGAAGTCGTAACGTAGACCTAGAGCTAGCTCGTCTTCAGCTTGTACTTTAGTTGCGCCAAAGTTTACACCGTCAGCATTACCGAACTTGTCACCTTCAGAGATAAGGTTGAAGTTGTACGAAATGTACGTACGGAAGTTAGGCTTGAAGTAGTAAGTAGCATCGATTGCAACGTTGTCAGCAGATGTATCACCATCTGTTTCTGCGTTGTTGTACGTTAGCGTGAATGCAGTCTTATCTAGCGTGTAAGCAGTTGCGAATTCGTAACCTGTGTAGTCACCGTCTTTCTTCGCTAGTTCACCATCTGTGAACGTACCAGCAAAGTATAGCGCTTCAGTACGGAAAGAAGCTGCTAGCATGTATTCGTTTTGGTCAGCTTGGTCTGCGTAACCAGCACCTAGCTTAAAGCCAGAGTCGCCGATAGCGTAGATACCAGATAGAGAGTAGCCATCAGCGTCGTTGTCACAGTACTCACCGATGTTACAACCATTAACAACACCTTCTTGACGGTCAGCAAAACGGTAGCTTGCTTTTACGCCTAGGTCTTGGAATTGACCTTTGTATGAAACCATGTTGTCTGAACGATCTGCTACAGCAATTTTCATTGCAGCAGAGTTACCGTGGTAAGACATGATATCCGTGAAGTCTGTGATTACGCCTAGCGCACCGTCGTTTTTACCGTAAGTAACTTCACCGAAGTCACCGCCGATACCAGCGTATGTGTAACGGTTAGTGATGTCGCCGTCGTTGTTATCAGTAGAACCGCCGTTTTCAGCCGTTGTGAATTCGCCTTCGTAGAAACCAACACCGTATAGGCCGTCTTGGATTTCAACTTTACCTAGGAAGTTAAGACGTACACGAGTTTTGTCTTCAGCTTTGCCATCTTTTAGAGATAGACGAGCTTCCGCACGACCACCGATCTCTAGAGAAGTGCCGTTTGAGCTGTATACAGAAGTACCGTCAATACCACCAGCTTGTTTACCGTCGGCTGCTACAGCGTTAGTAGCAAGAGCTGCAGCAGATACAGCAAGCGCGATCATAGTCTTGTTCATGTTATTATTTCCTAATTACTGTCCATAGAAGTTTTATCAAGGATTTGAACCCTTTTGTGTATTGCCTGTATTAATCAAGCTTCATAACCATGATTAGAACAGAAGTCTAAAAAATGCCAGTGCAATCCATGAGTTACTTTTTACCCCTAAAGTTCCATAGCTAGTTAGTAAAATGATATCAATAAAAATTGTGAACACTGTTTTATTATATTTACTGTTGTTTAAGTTTTTGTTTTTAATGTTTTTTTATAAAAGTGTGATCTGTATTTATTTGGTTTGTTTTTGTTTTTTTTAGGTATTTGGTCGGTGATTTATTGATGAGGAGGTTATTATTCATTTCTGTGATGTCTGTAATTTAGACCTAGATAAAGCTTTTATAACGCAAAGTGGAATAAAGGTGATTTAGCTATCAAGTTTGTTTACACTAAGCCAAATTGTTTTGTTTCTATCACCTAATAAAGATGTTGGGTGAATTTATGTTGGTCAAAGAAAGCTTTGGCATAGAGGTAAAAAATGGAAAAGGTTCCAATGACAGTACGTGGCGCTCAGCAGCTACGTGACGAATTAGATCGCCTACTTAAGCTACGCCCTGTTATCTCAGCAGCTATTGGTGAAGCACGTGAACTAGGTGACTTGAAAGAGAATGCTGAATACCACGCAGCTCGTGAAGAGCAGGGTATCTGTGAAGCTCAAATTCGAGATATCGAATACAAATTATCACTGGCTCAGATCATCGATGTAACCCAGATGGATAACACAGGTAAGATCATCTTTGGTACGACAGTGACTTTGGTTGATGTGGATACTGATGATGAATTCCGTTACCAAATTGTTTCTGAAGATGAAGCCGATATCAAAACCGGTCGTATTTCAGTTAAATCACCTATTGCTCGCGGTTTGATCGGTAAGATGGAAGGTGACGAAGTTCATATTTCTACCCCTGGCGGTGATAAAGACTTCGAAATCGACAAAGTAGAATACATCTAATTGAATTTGCTTTGTTTCTGATAAGTAAAAAGGTCGCTTAATGCGACCTTTTTCGTTTCTCACGCTACACTAAAAGATAAGCACTATGGCTTTCTTATTGCGTTATTGCGGAGCTAGCTTGAAGTCAAACTAGCTTATTTGCGTGGAATCTCGATTTTACGTGCTTCTGACTGACGGAACAGTACAAGAACTTTACCGATAGTTTGTACTTTTTCAGCTTTAGATTCACGTACAATTGCATCGATAATCAGTTGCTTAGTCTCACGGTCTTCTGATGCAACTTTAATCTTGATCAGTTCGTGGTGGTCTAGAGCTAATTCGATTTCCGCTAGAACAGCTTCAGTAAGTCCATTTGCGCCCATTAGCACTACAGGTTTTAAACTGTGAGCTAGGCCCTTTAGATGCTGCTTTTGTTTGGTACTTAGGTTCATTACGCGGCCAATTTTATTTAGTATTAGGGTTGAAAAAACCTATTTTAACGCCATCTAAAGCTGAAGACTATAATTTATTCAGCAATTAGTACTTTCCTCCAATTTAGGTATCCAATGAGCAAACAGAAACACTCGGCCAGTTCAGGTCGTTGGTTGAAGGAACACTTCGACGACAAGTACGCAAACGAAGCAAGAAAGAAAGGTTATCGTTCACGTGCTTATTTCAAAATGGAAGAGATTCAATCTAAAGATAAATTGCTGTCTCCTGGGATGACCATTGTGGATCTGGGCGCAGCGCCTGGCGGTTGGTCTCAATATGCTGCTAAGATTATTGGCGACAACGGACAAATCATCGCGTGTGACTTGTTACCAATGGACCCGATTGCCGGAGTTAGCTTTTTACAAGGTGATTTCCGGGAAGAAGCTGTTCTAGATGCCTTATTGGAACGTATACAACCCAACATGGTTGATGTGGTGATGTCTGATATGGCACCTAATATAGCAGGCAATAATTCTGTAGATCAGCCAAGAGCTATGTATTTAGTTGAATTAGCTTTGGATATGTGTCGACAAGTTCTAGCTACCAATGGTAGTTTTGTTGTAAAAGTATTCCAAGGCGAAGGCTTTGACCAATATGTTAAGGACGTCCGTGAGATGTTTAAAACAGTCAAAGTTAGAAAACCCGACTCTTCTCGAGCTCGATCTCGTGAAGTGTTCATCGTAGCCACTGGTTACAAAGGTTAACGATTCTCTTCCAAGAGTGAGAGTTAACAACATGGCTACAGGTTACAAACTGTAGTACCCTACCTTTAATTACAATTAGTTATCGAGAGGCTTACACCTTGAGTGACATGGCAAAAAATTTAATTCTGTGGCTTGTTATCGCGGTAGTGTTGATGTCGGTATTCCAGAGCTTCGGCCCTGGGGAAAGCAACGGCAGAGCAGTAGATTACACCACGTTTGTACAGGAAGTTGGCCAAGGCCAGATTCAAGACGCACAGTTCAATAACAGCGAAATTACCTTCACACGTCGTGGCGGTGGTTCTAAGTATGTAACTTACATGCCTGTTTATGATCAAAAGCTACTTGATGACTTAATTAATCAAAACGTAAAAGTTCAGGGTACACCACCTGAAGAGCAGAGCTTACTCGGCACTATCTTCATCTCTTGGTTCCCTATGATCTTACTAATTGGTGTGTGGATTTTCTTCATGCGTCAAATGCAAGGCGGTGGCGGCGGTAAAGGCGCTATGTCTTTTGGTAAGAGCAAAGCTCGTATGATGAGCGAAGAACAAATTAAAACGATGTTTGCGGATGTTGCTGGTTGTGACGAAGCAAAAGAAGACGTTAAAGAGCTGGTTGATTACCTTCGCGACCCTAGTCGTTTCCAAAAGCTAGGTGGTAAGATTCCTACTGGTATCCTGTTGGTTGGTCCTCCTGGTACTGGTAAAACGTTGCTTGCAAAAGCAATTGCTGGTGAAGCGAAAGTACCGTTCTTTACTATCTCAGGTTCTGATTTCGTTGAAATGTTTGTTGGTGTTGGTGCATCTCGTGTGCGTGACATGTTCGAGCAAGCGAAAAAAGCAGCACCTTGTATCATCTTTATCGATGAAATCGATGCTGTAGGTCGTCAACGTGGTGCTGGTGTTGGTGGTGGTCACGATGAACGTGAACAAACACTTAACCAAATGCTGGTTGAGATGGATGGTTTCGAAGGTAACGAAGGTATTATCGTTATCGCTGCAACTAACCGTCCAGACGTACTAGACCCTGCATTACTTCGTCCTGGTCGTTTTGACCGCCAAGTTGTGGTTGGTCTGCCTGATGTACGTGGTCGTGAACAGATTCTTAAAGTACACATGCGTAAAGTTCCACTGTCGGGTGATGTTGAACCATCTCTGATTGCTCGTGGTACTCCAGGCTTCTCTGGTGCAGATCTTGCCAACCTTGTGAACGAAGCGGCGCTGTTTGCTGCTCGTGGTAACAAGCGAAATGTTTCGATGGTCGAGTTTGAACTTGCGAAAGACAAAATCATGATGGGTGCTGAGCGCCGTTCGATGGTGATGTCTGAAGAAGTGAAAGAGTCAACGGCTTACCACGAAGCGGGTCACGCAATTGTTGGTCGTTTGGTACCAGAACACGATCCAGTGTACAAGGTTTCAATCATTCCACGTGGTCGCGCGCTTGGTGTAACTATGTACCTACCTGAGCAAGACCGCGTAAGTATGTCTCGCCAACATCTAGAATCAATGATCTCTAGCTTGTACGGTGGTCGTCTTGCTGAAGAACTTATCTACGGTAAAGACAAAGTTTCGACTGGTGCGTCTAACGATATCGAACGTGCAACTGATATTGCTCGTAAGATGGTCACGCAGTGGGGCTTCTCTGAAAAACTGGGTCCTCTTTTATATGCTGAAGAAGAAGGCGAAGTTTTCCTAGGTCGTGGCATGAGCCAAGCGAAACATGTTTCTGACGATACAACTAAGTTGATCGATGAAGAAATTCGTATCTTAATCGACCGCAACTACGCTCGTGCGAAGCAAATTCTCGAAGAGAACATGGATATCATGCACTCGATGAAAGATGCACTAATGAAGTTTGAAACGATTGATGCTGGTCAGATTGATGACCTGATGGAACGTAAAGACGACATTCGCGAGCCTGCTGGTTGGGGTGACCAGGCGAAAGCAGAACCTGCAAAGGAAGAAGCTAAACCTGAAGCGAAATCAGAAGAAGCAGCCGAACCAAAAGCTGAAGAATCGAAAGTTGAAGAAGTTAAATCTGAATCAGATGATGCTCAAAACAAAGATTCTTAATCGCTAAGCTTTAAATTAAAACCCTGAGTACGCTCAGGGTTTTTCTGTTTCTAGCCCAAGATGTTTTTACCTTTAAGACCAGCCTTCCATGATATTAAAAGCACACAATAAAACGCTCGTTTTAGACCGCCCACATGTAATGGGTATTCTCAATGTCACGCCTGACTCTTTCTCTGATGGTGGTAAATTTAGTTCATTAGACAATGCTTTGTTACAAGCTGAACGAATGATTCAAGCTGGTGTTAGCATCATTGACATTGGTGGTGAGTCGACTCGTCCTGGCGCTCCTGAGGTTGCCTTAGAAGAAGAATTATCTCGAGTTATTCCTGCTATTAAAGCTATTCGAGCTAGATTTGATGTCTGGATTTCTATCGATACCAGTAAAGCTGAAGTGATGCGTCAAGCGGTTGAAGCTGGTGCTGATTTGATCAATGATGTGCGAGCTTTACAAGAGCCCGGTGCTTTAGAAGCTGCCGCTGATGCGAAGGTTCCGGTTTGCCTGATGCACATGAAAGGTCAGCCAAGAACTATGCAAGCGAATCCTAGTTACGACGATGTTCTAACGGATGTAGAAGCTTTCTTACAAGAAAGGGTTGAAGCTTGTGAGGCTGTAGGGATATCAAAAGAGCAGTTGATTCTGGATCCCGGTTTTGGTTTTGGTAAAACCATTGAGCATAATTACCGCCTATTAGCGCACCTTGAAAAATTTCACACGCTTGGGTTACCTGTCTTGGCGGGGATGTCGAGAAAATCGATGATTTTTAAGCTATTAGACAAAGCTCCTGCGGACTGCATGGTCGCCAGTGTTACTTGTGCGACCATTGCAGCAATGAAAGGTGCACAAATTATTCGTGTTCATGACGTCGAAGATACGTTGGAAGCGATGAAGATAATCGAAGTGATGAATAACAATCACTAATCATAATTAAGGAAAATCAACATGTCTGATAAAAGACGTTACTTCGGCACTGATGGTGTGCGTGGCAAAGTAGGCCAGTACCCGATTACACCTGATTTTGTTCTGAAGCTTGGCTGGGCTGCGGGTCGTGTTCTTGCTAAACAAGGCACAAAGAAAGTGATTATCGGTAAAGATACTCGCATCTCTGGCTACATGCTTGAGTCTGCTTTAGAAGCTGGCTTAGCTGCTGCGGGTCTTCAGGCTACGTTTACGGGGCCAATGCCGACACCGGCTGTTGCTTATCTAACGCAAACTTTCCGTGCTGAGGCGGGGATTGTTATCTCTGCATCGCATAATCCTTACTACGATAATGGCATCAAGTTTTTCTCTTCAGAGGGGACTAAATTGCCAGACGATATCGAGCTAGCGATTGAAGCGGAACTGGATAAAGACATCGAATGTGTTGATTCATTTGAACTTGGTAAGGCGGTACGTTTAAACGATGCGGCTGGCCGTTATATTGAGTTTTGTAAAAGCACGTTCCCAAATCAGATGACGCTTGCAGGAATGAAGATTGTTGTTGATTGTGCCCATGGTGCGACTTACCACATTGCTCCCGCTGTATTCAGAGAGCTAGGAGCTGAAGTTATTGCGATTGGTGTTGAGCCAAATGGTACTAACATCAACCACGAAGTAGGCGCAACGGATGTACGTGCTCTGCAAGCGAAAGTGCTTGCAGAAAATGCAGCATTAGGCCTTGGTTTTGATGGTGATGGTGATCGTATCATCATGGTTGATGAGCTAGGGAACAAGGTTGATGGCGACCAGATCGCTTACATCATTGCTCGTGATGCACTGCGTCGTGGTGAATTGAAAGGTGGCGTAGTTGGTACACTAATGACGAACCTTGGTATGGAAAACGGCCTTAAGCAGTTAGGTATTCCGTTTGTTCGCGCTGCTGTTGGTGACCGTTACGTAATGGAGCAACTTCTTGCTAAAGGCTGGAAGATCGGTGCAGAAAATTCGGGTCACGTTATCCTGTTAGACAAAGTAACGACGGGCGATGCTATTGTTGCTGCTCTGCAAGTTCTGGCTTCGGTAGTCGATAGTGAAATGACATTGAATGAACTTTCTCAAGGTATGACGTTATACCCTCAAGTCCTAGAAAATGTTCGCTTCAGCGGAGATTCAAACCCACTAGAAGCAGAGGCGGTTAAAGCGACTGTGGTTGAAGTGGAAGCGGAACTTGGCGAGAAAGGCCGTGTGCTATTACGTAAATCTGGCACAGAGCCACTATTGCGCGTAATGGTAGAAGGCGAAGACGCTGAGTTAGTTCAATCTTCGGCACTTAAAATTGCTGATGCAGTAAAAGCAAACTGCTAATTTAGTCTTTATTTAGCAGGTGCAATGATATGTACCTGTTATTAGGATTGGTTGAGTTACAGAACGGTCAAAAGAGGCGAAAATGAGTTTTGTGTCGCTTTTGACCTTTTTTTGACCACTCACTTGGTAAAGGCTTATTTTTTAGCAAATTCTCCTTGTCAGCCATCGCCTCATTCGCTAGTATTGCTCGGCCTTCAGTTAGGAGGTCGCTAGCCTTGTTCTTAAAAATAGTTTTTTGAACGGCGCTGGCTCAACAATTAGGAACATAGGTGGAAAAATGTTTACAGTTCTACTTGTGATTTACCTGTTGGCAGCGCTTGGTGTAATTGGCCTAGTGTTGATTCAACAAGGTAAAGGCGCAGATATGGGAGCCTCTTTCGGTGCTGGCGCTTCAAACACTGTGTTTGGTGCTGGTGGCTCAGGAAATTTCCTTACCCGAATGACTGCAGTTTTTGCAACTACATTTTTTATCCTTAGCTTAGTGCTTGGTAATATGTCTACACATAAGACTGAGTCACAATGGATTGACCCGACTCAAGGTCAGGTAATTCAGCAAGCTGATGATGCAGCGAGTGAAATTCCGGCGCAAGGCGACGAAATTCCACAATAAGCTGTAAAGATTTGATGCCGAGATGGTGAAATTGGTAGACACGCTAGCATGAGGTGCTAGTGCCTTAGGGTGTGAGGGTTCGAGTCCCTCTCTCGGCACCATGTTTACAAACTTGTAAAACATCTTGTTGGGCGTATAATGCTCGCAAGTCGGACGCGGGATGGAGCAGTTTGGTAGCTCGTCGGGCTCATAACCCGAAGGTCGTCGGTTCAAATCCGGCTCCCGCAACCAATTTCAATGCTATTATATAGCTTGTATTGGTAGCAAGTTTGCACAGTGTGAACCTCACTGTGAGTTAAGTGTGATATCAAATATGATGGCACTTAACATATAAGGGTCCAGCAACAAAAACCCCGGCTTATACGGGGTTTTTTGTTATCTAAGCATTTGTAAATGCGTTTAGATAATGTTTGCTTGGAATTTAAATTGGGCTTTGAGCCCTTTTTTTGTTTCTGGAGTGGTTAAATGACTGGTTTAGAAAGACAACTTACTGAAATGCTTGACGCTCCAGTAGCAGCATCGGGTTATGAGTTAGTTGGATTAGAATTTATTCGTGCTGGTGAGCACTCAACGCTACGTATTTACATCGATTCACCAAATGGTATCAATGTAGATGATTGCGCTGAAGTTAGTCACCAAGTAAGTGCCGTAATGGACGTTGAAGATCCAATTTCAGTGGCTTATAACCTTGAAGTGTCTTCACCAGGTTTAGAGAGACCACTGTTCAAAGCAGAGCATTACCAACAATTTATTGGTCACGAGGTAAGCATCGTTTTGAAAATGGCTGTCGGCAACCGTCGTAAATGGAAAGGTGATATCCAATCTATCGAAGGCGAGACAGTAAAAGTATTGGTTGAAGGACAAGAAGAAGAATTCGTCCTTAGCAATATTGCGAAAGCTAACCTGATCCCTAAATTTTAGTTCTCCTAGAGAGAAGAGCTTAAGAGGCTAGATTAATGAACAAAGAAATTTTGGCGGTAGTAGAAGCTGTTTCTAATGAGAAAGCAGTTCCTCGTGAGCGTATTTTTGAAGCGCTTGAAATCGCGCTTGCAACGGCAACAAAAAAGAAAAGCGAATTAGAAATCGAAGTTCGTGTTGAAATCGACCGTAAAACGGGTGATTTCGAAACTTTCCGTCGTTGGGAAGCTGTTGAGGAAGTTGAATTCCCAACAAAAGAAATCTCTATTGAAGCTGCAAAGTACGATGACCCAGAGATCGAACTTGGCGGTTTCATTGAAGATGATATCGAATCAGTAACGTTTGACCGTATTACGACTCAAACGGCTAAGCAAGTTATCGTACAGAAAGTACGTGAAGCTGAACGCGCTCAAATCGTTGAACAGTTTATTGATAACGAAGGCGAGCTAGTAACTGGTGCAGTTAAGAAAGTTAACCGTGATACCGTTATTCTAGACCTAGGTAACAACGCTGAAGCGGTAATCCTTCGTGATGACCAACTTCCTCGTGAAAACTTCCGTCCAGGTGACCGTGTTCGTGGTCTTCTTTACGCAGTTAAACCAGAAGCTCGTGGTTTCCAGCTTTTTGTTACTCGTTCGAAGCCAGAAATGCTAGCTGAGTTATTCCGTGTTGAAGTGCCTGAGATTGGTGAAGAGCTAATTGAACTTAAAGGTGCTGCACGTGACGCTGGTTCTCGTGCTAAAATCGCTGTGAAAACAAACGACAAACGTATCGATCCTGTTGGTGCGTGTGTTGGTATGCGTGGTGCTCGTGTACAAGCTGTTTCTAACGATCTTGGCGGTGAGCGTATCGATATCGTTCTTTGGGACGATAACCCGGCTCAATTCGTAATCAACGCTATGGCTCCTGCTGACGTTGCATCTATCATCGTTGATGAAGATGCACACTCTATGGATATCGCTGTTGAAGCGGATAACCTAGCACAAGCGATTGGACGTAGTGGTCAAAACGTACGTCTAGCTTCTCAACTAACTGGTTGGGAACTGAACGTGATGACTGTTGCTGATCTTGAGAAGAAGCACCAAGAAGAAGCTGTTGCTTCTATTGAAAACTTCATGAAGCACCTAGACATCGAAGAAGACTTTGCTCAAATGCTTGTTGAAGAAGGCTTCTCTACGCTTGAAGAAGTAGCATACGTTCCTGTGAACGAGCTTCTTGAAGTAGACGGTCTAGACGAAGGTATCGTTGAAGAACTACGTAACCGCGCAAAAGACGCACTGACTACTCTAGCGCTAGCGAAAGAAGAAACTTTCGACGGTGTTGAGCCTGCTGAAGACTTACTTGCACTTGAAGGTCTTGAGCGTGAAATGGCTTACAAGCTAGCAGCAAAAGGCGTTGCGACATTGGAAGACCTAGCTGACCAAGGCGTTGATGAACTAGAAGGCATCGAAGACCTAACTGCAGAGCGTGCAGGCGAGCTAATTATGGCTGCGCGTAACATCTGTTGGTTCGGCGACGAAGAATAATTCAGCAAGGAGAGAAAGCGGTATGACACAATTAACAGTTAAAGCACTGAGTGAAGAGATTGGTACGCCAGTTGACCGCTTAATTGAACAACTTGCTGATGCAGGCATGAAGAAATCAGGGTCGGATCAAGTGACTGATTCAGAGAAGCAAACATTGCTAACGCACCTAAAAAAGGAGCATGGTGATACTTCTGGTGAAACAGAACCGACTCGTTTAACTCTTCAGCGCAAGACCCGCAGCACGTTAAGTGTTGCTGCTGGAGGCGGTAAGAGTAAGGATGTTCAAGTAGAGGTACGTAAAAAACGTACTTACGTGAAGCGCAGCACTATTGAAGATGAAGCGAAACGTGAAGCTGAGGAACTAGCTAATCGTGAAGCGGAAGAGAAAGCACAACGCGATGCTGAAGAGCAAGCGAAACGTGATGCTGCAGAGAAAGCACAGCGCGAAGCCGAAGAAAAAGTAACACGTGAAGCGGATGCAAAACGTGATGCTGAAGAGAAGGCTCAACGCGCACAAGCTGAAAAGGCTAAAAAAGACATGAATTCAAAAAATGCAGACGCTAACGCACAAGCGAAAAAAGAAGCGGATGAACTTAAAGCTCGTCAAGAGCAAGAAGCAACTCGTAAAGCAGAAGCTGAAGCAGCTAAGCTTGTTGAAGAAGCTCGTAAGTTAGCTG
Source organism: Vibrio sp. PSi01 (assembly GCF_054960695.1). Taxonomy (NCBI): domain Bacteria; kingdom Pseudomonadati; phylum Pseudomonadota; class Gammaproteobacteria; order Vibrionales; family Vibrionaceae; genus Vibrio; species Vibrio sp. PSi01. The sequence continues at coordinate 212,391 of NZ_JBHNYN010000005.1, read as the reverse complement.
AAGAGAACCAAGAACGTTGGTCTGAAGAAGAGAAGAAGAAGAAAGAGCAAGAGAAATCTGCGGATTACCATGTGACTACTTCTACTTACGCTCGTGAAGCTGAAGATGCGGCAGATAAGAAAGACGAGAAAGCACCTCGTCGTCGCAAGAAGAAAGCAGCTCCTGCTAACCAACCAGCAAACAACCGTGGCGGTCGTAACCAACGTGGTCGTGGCGGTAAAGGTAAGCTTGCTAAACCAACTTCAATGCAGCAAGGCTTCGATAAGTCAGCGACGGTTGCTAAATCTGACGTTGCTATCGGCGAAACTATCGTTGTTTCTGAACTGGCGAGCAAAATGTCAGTTAAAGCAACTGAAGTTATCAAAGTAATGATGAAGATGGGCGCTATGGCGACTATCAACCAAGTGATTGACCAAGAAACAGCACAACTTGTTGCTGAAGAAATGGGCCACAAGGTTATCCTACGTAAAGAAAACGAACTTGAAGAAGCGGTACTAGCTGACCGTGACAACAATGCAACGGCTGAGGGTCGTGCTCCTGTTGTTACTATCATGGGTCACGTTGACCACGGTAAAACTTCAACACTTGATTACATTCGTAAAGCACACGTTGCTTCTGGCGAAGCTGGCGGTATCACGCAGCACATTGGTGCTTACCACGTAGATACTGATAACGGCATGATCACGTTCCTTGATACTCCTGGACACGCGGCGTTTACCGCTATGCGTGCTCGTGGTGCTCAAGCGACAGATATCGTTGTCCTAGTAGTAGCAGCAGACGATGGCGTAATGCCACAAACAATCGAAGCAATCCAGCACGCGAAAGCGGCAGGTGTTCCTCTGATTGTTGCTGTGAACAAGATCGATAAAGAGGGTGCAAACCCAGACAACGTTAAGAATGAGCTAGCTCAATACGACGTTATCCCTGAAGAATGGGGCGGCGAGAACATCTTCGTTCACATCTCTGCAAAACAGGGTACAAACATCGATGGTCTTCTAGAAGCAATCCTTCTTCAGTCTGAAGTTCTTGAGCTTACAGCAGTTAAAGAAGGCATGGCATCTGGTGTTGTTGTTGAATCTCGTCTTGATAAAGGTCGTGGTCCAGTTGCAACAGTACTAGTACAGTCTGGTACTCTAAACAAAGGCGATATCGTTCTTTGTGGTCAAGAGTACGGTCGTGTTCGTGCAATGCGTGATGAAAACGGTAAAGACATTGAAACTGCAGGTCCATCTATCCCTGTAGAAATTCTAGGTCTTTCTGGCGTTCCTGCTTCAGGTGACGAAGCGACTGTTGTACGTGATGAGCGTAAAGCGCGTGAAGTTGCAAACTACCGTCAAGGTAAATTCCGTGATGTTAAACTAGCTCGCCAACAAAAAGCGAAACTAGAGAACATGTTCGCGAACATGACGGCTGGTGAAGTTGCTGAACTTAACGTTGTACTTAAAGCTGACGTTCAAGGTTCTGTAGAAGCGATTGCTGATTCTCTACTGAAACTGTCAACTGACGAAGTTAAAGTGAACATCGTAGGCTCTGGTGTTGGTGGTATTACTGAAACTGATGCAACGCTTGCAGCGGCTTCTAACGCTATCATCCTTGGTTTCAACGTTCGTGCTGACGCAACTGCGCGTAGTACGGTTCAGAACGAAAACCTAGATCTACGTTACTACTCAATCATCTACCAACTGATTGACGAAGTTAAACAGGCGATGGGCGGTATGCTTGCTCCTGAATTCCGTCAAGAGATCATTGGTCTTGCACAAGTTCGTGACGTATTTAAGTCACCTAAGCTTGGCGCAATCGCTGGTTGTATTGTTACTGAAGGTACAATTAAGCGTAGCAACCCAATCCGTGTACTTCGTGAAAACGTTGTTATCTACGAAGGTGAACTAGAGTCACTTCGTCGCTTTAAAGATGACGTTCAAGAAGTTAAAAATGGTTACGAGTGTGGTGTCGGCGTTAAGAACTACAACGACGTTCGCGTTGGTGACCAGATCGAAGTATTCGAAATTGTTGAAGTTAAACGTACTCTAGACTAATCAGTCAGTACGACTCGACATATTGACTAAGGTTACTAACATTACTAGTAATGGTAATAAGTAATCGGTTGTTGAATACACCATGGGGGGCTGGTAATTACCAAGCCCCCCATCTTTCTAAGTGAGAAAAGAAAATGTCAAAAGAATTTAGCCGCACACAGCGTGTGTCTCAGCAGCTTCAAAAAGAGCTTGCCCTTATCCTACAACGTGAAGTTCGTGACTCACGTATTGGTATGGTAACGATCTCAGACGTAGAAGTGTCTCGTGACCTTGCATACGCAAAAGTATTCGTTACTTTCCTATGTATCGGCGAGCAAACGCCTGAATCGTGCCTTGCTGCTCTTAAAGAGCATGAAGTGCCAGTTCGTATGGCTCTTGGTAAGCGCATTCGCCACCGTCTAACGCCTGAAGTACGTTTTACTTACGACAACACATTGGTAGAAGGCATGCGTATGTCTAACCTAGTGAGTGAAGTTCTAAGCGACGATAAGCGTAAGCAGCAAGAAGCTGGCCGCACTGACGAAATTCAGTCTAAGGACGAAGAGTAATGGCTCGCCGTCGTAAAGGTCGCCCTATTAACGGGGTAATTCTGTTAGATAAGCCTACTGGTATTTCATCTAATGATGCACTGCAAAAAGTAAAGCGTATTTACTTTGCAGAGAAGGCAGGGCACACAGGTGCTCTGGATCCTCTTGCGACTGGCATGCTGCCAATTTGTCTTGGTGAAGCAACGAAGTTTTCTCAGTTTCTTCTAGATTCTGATAAGCGCTACGTAGTAATCGCTAAGCTTGGTGAGCGTACCAACACCTCTGACTCTGATGGTGAAGTGGTTGAAACTCGTGAAGTGAATGTGACTCAAGAACAACTTGAACGTTGCATTGCAAGCTTTAAGGGTGAAACCGACCAGATCCCATCAATGTTCTCGGCATTGAAGTATCAAGGTAAGCCTTTGTACGAATACGCTCGCGCAGGTATTGAAGTACCTCGAGAGTCTCGTAAGATCACTGTGTACTCTATTGAATTGCTTCGCTTTGAAGGTGATGAAGTTGAAATGGAAGTGCATTGTTCGAAAGGCACTTACATTCGCACAATTACCGATGACCTTGGTGAAATGCTAGGTTGTGGTGCTCACGTGACAATGCTTCGTCGTACTGGTGTAGCAAAGTACCCTTATGAACGTATGGTGACTTTGGAGCAGTTAAACGAGATCCTAGAGCAAGCACAAGCGCAAGAAATTGCACCAAAAGAGCTGCTTGATCCACTTCTGATGCCAATGGACACTGCCGTAGAAGACTTACCAGAAGTGAATTTGAACGCGGAACTGACTGACCTAGTTCAGCACGGCATGCCAGTTCAGGTTTCTGGTGCACCAACTGAAGGCACGGTTCGTATGACAAGTGGTGAAGAAAAGCTGTTTGTTGGCGTTGCTCAGATTGCAGAAGATGGCCGAGTTGCACCTAAGCGCTTGGTGGTTTTCAGAGATGAAGAGCCACAAGCGTAGCGTTTAAATCGAGTCAGAATATTAGTCGTTCGTCCTTAAGGGCCAACAATTGATAAAGAAAGCGAGCCCTTTCATTCAGTGGTTCGCTTTTTTCGTTTTAAGGCGTTCGATTGTTATTGCACCAATTCATAAACTTCCCTATAATCCTCGGCTCGCGTAGCGGCTGAATCAGAGATTGGCTGCTACAAATATAAACTTACTCTTATCAGGAGAGAATTATGTCTCTGAATGCAGAAACTAAAGCAGCAATCGTTGCAGAATACGCACAATCTGAAGGCGACACAGGTTCACCAGAAGTACAAGTAGCACTACTTACTGCTTCTATCAACCACCTACAAGGTCACTTCAAAGCACACAAGCACGATCACCACAGCCGTCGTGGTCTACTACGTATGGTTTCTAGCCGTCGTAAGCTTCTTGATTACTTGAAAGGCAAAAACCTTGCTCGTTACCAAGATCTAATCAAGCGTCTAGGCCTACGTCGTTAATAGCGATGTCTGCAAAGACAGTTTGAAGAAAAGGAGCATTTATGCTCCTTTTTTTGTGCCTGTAAGAAAATGGCAGACCGGATGCTTAGAATATCACCTGGCTTTTTCTGATAGGAAATATATCTCCTAATAAAAATAGTTTATACTACGCCCGCCTATAGCGTTTTCACGTTTGGCAATCAACCTTCTCAAGAGATTACAGTCACAGATGTCGGCCAATAGGTCGCGACTATTCAAAGGCGGATTTGGTCCTAATTCGGCGTATGAATTCATACAAAGAAGCACTATCTCGAGTCCCTTTTCACTAGTCGCGATTGGTAATATCTTGAGTCATTATTCACTTAATCTAAAGTCATGACTTTAGAGCTAAGGATATACAATGTTTGAAAAACCAGTTGTAAAATCGTTCCAGTACGGTAATCACACCGTTACTCTAGAAACGGGCGTAATCGCACGTCAAGCTACTGCTGCTGTAATGGCAACTATGGACGATACATCAGTATTCGTTTCTGTTGTTGCTAAGAAAGAAGCTGTTGCAGGTCAAGATTTCTTCCCTCTAACAGTTAACTACCAAGAGCGTACATACGCTGCGGGTAAAATCCCTGGTGGCTTCTTTAAGCGTGAAGGTCGTCCTTCTGAAGGCGAAACACTAACAGCTCGTCTGATTGACCGTCCAATTCGCCCACTTTTCCCAAGTGCGTTCAAAAACGAAGTTCAAGTTATCGCTACGGTTGTATCTATCAACCCTGACGTAAACCCAGACATGATCACTATGATCGCAACGTCTGCTGCACTTGCTATCTCTGGTGCACCATTCAATGGTCCTATCGGTGCTGCACGTGTTGGCCACATCGATGGCGAACTTGTTCTTAACCCATCAAATACTGAGCTTGAAAACTCTAAACTAGACCTAGTTGTGTCTGGTACAGAAGGCGCAGTGCTAATGGTTGAATCTGAAGCAGATAACCTATCTGAAGAAGAGATGCTTTCAGCTGTTGTTTTCGGTCACGACCAACAACAAGTTGTAATTAAAGCGATCAACGAGTTTGCTGCTGAAGTTGCAACTCCATCTTGGAACTGGGAAGCGCCAGCAGTTAACACTGAGCTTAAAGCTAAAGTTGCTGAGCAAGCTGAAACTCGTCTATCTGACGCGTACCAGATCACTGAGAAAATGGCTCGTTACGAGCAAGTTGGCGCAATTAAGAACGACGTTGTTGAAACTCTAATTGCACAAGACGAAAACCTAGATGAGCGCGAAATCCGCGGCATGCTTGGTTCTCTAGAGAAAAACGTAGTACGTAGCCGCATCATTGCTGGCAACCCACGTATCGATGGCCGTGAAAAAGACATGGTTCGTGCGCTAGACGTACGTACTGGTGTTCTTCCACGTACACACGGTTCTTCTCTATTCACTCGTGGTGAAACTCAAGCACTTGTTACTGCAACGCTTGGTACACAACGTGATGCACAAATCATCGATAGCCTAATGGGTGAGAAGAAAGACAACTTCCTTCTACACTACAACTTCCCTCCATACTGTGTAGGTGAAACTGGTTTCGTTGGTTCTCCTAAGCGTCGTGAAATTGGTCACGGTAAGCTTGCTAAACGTGGTATCCAAGCTGTAATGCCTTCTGTTGATGAATTCCCATACACAGTTCGTGTTGTATCGGAAATCACAGAATCTAACGGTTCTTCTTCAATGGCTTCTGTATGTGGTACATCTCTAGCGCTTATGGATGCTGGTGTTCCAATCAAAGCTTCTGTTGCGGGTATCGCAATGGGTCTTGTTAAAGAAGGCGACGATTTCGTTGTTCTTTCTGACATTCTTGGCGACGAAGATCACCTAGGCGACATGGACTTTAAAGTAGCAGGTACTAATGCTGGTATCACTGCACTTCAAATGGACATCAAGATCGAAGGTATCACTAAAGAGATCATGCAAATTGCTCTTAACCAAGCGCAAGGTGCACGTAAGCACATCCTTTCTGTAATGGATGAAGCTATCTCTGGTGCTCGTGAAGATATCTCTGAATTCGCTCCACGTATCCACACAATGAAAATCAGCTCTGATAAGATCAAAGATGTTATCGGTAAAGGTGGCGCAGTTATCCGTGCTCTTTGTGAAGAAACAGGTACTACAATCGAAATCGAAGACGATGGCACAATTAAGATTGCTGCTACTGAAGGCGCAGCTGCTAAAGAAGCTATCCGTCGTATCGAAGAGATCACTGCTGAAGTTGAAGTTGGCCGCATTTACCAAGGTAAAGTTGCTCGTCTAGCTGACTTTGGTGCATTCGTTACTATCCTTCCAGGTAAAGATGGTCTAGTACACATCTCTCAAATCGCTGACAAGCGCGTTGAGAAAGTGTCTGACTACCTAACTGAAGGTCAAGAAGTACCTGTTAAGGTTCTTGAAATTGACCGTCAAGGCCGTGTACGTCTAAGCATGAAAGAAGCAGTTGAAACACCAGCTGAAGGCGAAGCACCTGCTGCTGAGTAATTCTTAGCGTATTGATGGGAATATCGCTTTTTAGTGATTTCTAACCCATTGGTAAAAAAGCATGTTATAAAGGGGAGCATATCGCTCCCCTTTTTTATTGCGGTCATAACAGGAGTAATTATTTGTGAAATGGTTTCAAACCGCGAGTATGTGTTTACTGCTTGTACTAACTGGTTGTGCGACAACATCAGATAACACCTCTCGTTGGGTTTATCCACCAATGGCAGTGCCACTGCAACCAAGTGTTCAACAAGAAGTTCAAATTGCACGCCTTAGTCAGTTATTACAGCGCCCAGATCTGAACGATGAAGTTCGAGCTAAAATGCTGTTTGAACGTGGTAACTACTACGACAGCGTTGGCCTGCGTGATTTAGCACGTCTTGATTTCAATCAGTCTCTTTCTTTGAACCCCGCTCAACCTGATATCTTCAACCTTTTGGGTGTTTACTTTACGCAAGTAGGGGAGTTTGATGCCGCTTATGAGTCTTTTGATTCGACGTTAGAGCTTGATCCTGCAAACTCATATGCAGAACGAAATCGCTCTATCGCACTCTACTATGGCGAGCGCTATGATTTAGCCAATGAAGAGATGATGAAGCACTACGCCGATGATCCTAGCGATCCGTTTCGCGCTCTGTGGCTTTACATCATTCAGCATGAACTCACTCCAGAGCAAGCCAAGCTTGATTTGCAAAAGCGTTACGAGAGCCGTGATGAGCAGTGGGGATGGGTATTAGTTGCGATCATGCTTGACGATATTACTGAAGAGCAGGCTTTTAAGGCGATCTTAACGGGTACTCGTGATAACACGTTACTTGCACAGCGCCTAACAGAGACTTACTTCTACCTTGCTAAGCGCTACCACATGAATGGTGATTACGCGAATGCAATCTCTTTGTATAAGCTAGCGGTATCTTTTAACGTATATGAATACGTTGAACATCGCTATTCATTCCTAGAGTTAAGCCGTATCTTTAGCACGCTTAAAGCCGAACATTTGGCGCAGTCTAAACTAGCAGCCGCTAAACTGGCAGAAGCTGAAGCCAAAGCTAAATAAAATACATATTAGAAATTTAAGAAGCCGCTGCCTGTCAGCGGTTTTTTTATATGTCCTATTTCATTTCGATTGCTTTTTAATTACACAGCATTAAAATAGTTAGCCTTGCTAACTAAATGCAATGCTTTGATTGGGTAAGTATGCTGAACCAGAATTTAGAAAAGATTGAACGCTTCGCCTCTAAGATATGGCGAACTCAAGTTAATGAAGATCCTATCTGTCAATTGAGCTTCAATGAGTACGATTATTTGAAGGTCATTCAGGCGTCGCCAGAACCTATTAGGCTAACAGATCTTGCGGTTGAGATGCAGGTTACTAAACCTTCAGCGACTACCATGGTTCAAAGGTTAGAAAGAAAAGGCCTCGTCGAACGCAAAGCTTCGCTTGAGGATGCGAGATCTAAATTGGTCATTTTGACCGATAAGGCAGAAGTGGGGTTGGAAGAAGAGAGTAAGATCTACCAGGTAATGGCACAAATATTAGAAAGTCGTTTGTCTGAACAGGAATCCTTACAATTAAACCAGCTGTTATACAAAGCTTTGAAGTAAACAATTTAGATATTTAGTTAGTCTTGTTAACTAATTTTGAGTCGCGTCATATTGATAGGTGGCTCACTAATGAAAGTAGAGTAAGAAATGAGTAACTCAATTAGTCGTCAATTCTGGCGATACACAATTCCTACCGTAGCAGCTATGTTAGTTAATGGCCTTTACCAAGTGGTAGATGGCATTTTCATTGGTCGTTATGTAGGTGCCGATGGACTTGCGGGTATTAACGTCGCGTGGCCTGTTATTGGGTCGATCCTCGGTATTGGTATGCTAGTAGGCGTGGGTACGGGGGCGCTTGTCTCGATTCACCAAGGTGAAAAAGATACTCAAGGCGCTAAGCAGATCTTAGCAACAGGTTTAACCTTGTTGCTAGCGATAACGCCTATTGTTTCTGCAGTGTTGTTTTTGTTCGCCGACAATTTCTTATTTTGGCAGGGTGCAGAAGGACGTGTGTACGAACTCGGCCTGCAATATTTACACATCCTGATTGGTGCTAGTGTCTTCACTTTGGGTTCGATCGCGATGCCGTTTTTACTGCGTAACGACGACAGCCCTAATCTAGCAACGATACTGATGATCGTTGGCGCAGTAATTAATATCGTACTCGATTACCTGTTCATCGCTCTATATGGTTGGGAGTTGATGGGCGCAGCATTAGCAACAGCGATTGCCCAGTTTGTAGTGACTGCACTTGGCTTAGCTTACTTTTTCTCGCATCGAGCAAACCTTCGTTTACGCTGGAATGAATTGAGACTGAAACTTGATGTGATTCCACAAATCTTCTCGATTGGTACATCAAGCTTCTTTATGTACGCTTATGGTTCGATGATGGTGGCGCTGCACAATGCGTTGTTCTCCCAGTATGGCGACCAGTTGATGATTGGTGCTTATGCGATTTTGGGCTACATCGTGACGGTTTACTACCTCACTGCTGAAGGCATCGCAAACGGCATGCAACCATTAGTGAGTTACAACCATGGTGCGCGTAATCAAGCGAACATTCGTAAGTTACTTAAGATTGCGATGATGAGTTCAGTATTGATCGGTGTTGCGTTCGTGCTACTTTTGAACGCGTTCCCACGTGAGTTTGTGTCAGTATTTAACTCAGATGAACCTCAGCTAGTTGAGTACACCGTGTTGGGTATTCGACTACACATGTTTGCACTGGCTCTTGATGGCTTCTTAGTAGTAGCGGGTGCTTACTATCAAGCTGTGAACAAGGGCAGCAAGGCGATGTTTGTGACGATAGGTAACATGCTTATCCAATTACCTTTCTTGTATATTATGCCTAAGTTGTACGGTGTGCCGGGGATCTGGATTGCGTATCCATTGTCCAATATCGCGTTAAGTGTAGTTGTTATGATCATGCTCTACAAAGACGTAAAGAAGCTCGATGCTGCGCCGCTGGAAACCGCGACGGCGTAGATCGTTTTTCTTAAACTGAATGATAAAAGGTCTAGCGAATGCTAGACCTTTTTTGTATCTGTTACTGATTATTCTAATTTAAGGAACTAGATGTTCTTAACGTCTAAACCTGCGAGTTGATGCCAGTAACCGTTGCATTGGCGGCTTTCAATTTTCATCGGTTTTTGACCTTGCTCGTTCGCTCTGAAGTTATTAATTTCAGAGAAGGTATCGATGCCGAGTGGGCTTAAACGAACCACATCGACTAGGTCATGCATGTTCGGTAGATCGTTAACTAGGTTGTAGCAGTAGCCCGATTGTGTCTGAATGCCGTTAAGGTTAAATACCGACTGGCCTTCTTGGCTTTCGACTTGTAGCCCTGTTGGGTATTTGATACAACAAGTTTCGCAATCGTCTTTGGCTTTGTTTTCCGCGCGAGCGGTAAAGCAACGCGCTGAGTAAGCAAGTGGTAGGTAGCCGTGGCTAAATACTTCTACTTCGAACTTATTACGGATATTAAGATCTTCGCACTGTGTCATTACGTTGCTTAGCCATTCGCGAGAAAGCTCAACAGGCATACACCAACGCGTCATACCTTGTTTCAAGAACAGGTTCAGAGTGCGTGCGTTGTAGGTATTAACCGCCGGGCCAACCACAAAAGGCACTTTGCTTTCGCTTGCTAATTGAATCGCAGACACGTCGTTGGCTTCGATCGCAAAGTCACCGTTATCAATGTACTTCTTCATGATGTTGACTTCGCTTGGTGCTTCTAGCAATGCCATGGTGGAAAGTACGACTTGCTTGCCTGAAGCCGACAGCTCTTTGGCAATATCCATCCAGTGTTTTGCTTTCATCTCACGACGCTTTGAACACACGGCTTCACCTAGGTAGATGATGTCGGCAGAGCTTGATTTCGCTTGCTCATAGAAGCTTTCAACATCTTGTTTTGGCCAAAAATAAAGTAGAGGGCCTAATGCGTATTTCATTGAGTTCTCCATTTGGCTCTATTGCCATTTACGGTGATAAGCGCCAAGCGTGGTTTGTGTACCTTCAGATACATTTGCCAGTGTCGCGTTCCAAGCTTGTTCTACTTGGTATTGTTCAGGATTCGCTAAGTAGCGATCGATAGCAGCGCGCCAAGTACGAGTCACTTGTTCAACATAAGCAGGGCTGCGTTGGCGACCTTCAATCTTCACTGAGGCAACATTGGCCGCGAAAAGCTCAGGCAACATGGATAGCGTGTTTAGACTAGTCGGCTCTTCAAGTGCGTGATAGCGCTTACGTTCACCATCGATATCCGCTTCAAAACGACCCTTACACAGCGTTGGGTAACCTGCGTTCTCACCTGCTTCATACTTATCGATAAGGATTTCATTCAAGCGAGACTCTAGGCCGGTTTCTGTTTCTTGCCAGCGAACGTATTTAGCTGGAGAACAAGCACCAACTGTATTGGGTGATTCGCCTGTCATGTAGGAAGAGAGGTAACAACGGCCTTCTGCCATGATGCACAAGCTACCAAAGGCGAATACTTCAAGGTCAACGTCAGAAGTGATATTACGAGAAAGCTGTTTGACCTGATGAATCGACAATACGCGAGGCAATACCACACGCTTTACATTGAAGTTCTTGTGGTAGAAGTCGATAGCCGCCGCATTGGTTGCAGAGGCTTGAACTGATAGGTGCAGTTCTAAGTCAGGGTATTTATTGGCCGCGTATTCGAGCACCGCGATGTCTGCAATGATCAGCGCATCAACCCCCAGTGCTGCGGCGTTGTCTACGGCGTTAGTCCATCGTTCGAAGCCATTTGGGTGAGCAAAAGTATTTAAGGCAACGTGAATTTTCTTGTTGCGGTCATGCACGTATTGCACGGCACGATCGAGCTTCTTACCCGCAAAATTAAGACCTGCAAAGTGTCGGGCATTGGTATCGTCTTTAAATCCGATATAGACAGCATCCGCACCGCAATCAATGGCGGTTTTCAAAGCAGGTAGGTTACCTGCTGGGCATAAGAGTTCCATTTGCTCACTACCAGTAGAATTAAGTTGAGGCGAGCATTTTATGAAGAATTATGAATGACGGAATTGATGTAAGGCAGGTTTAGATGGATAAATCTGCTTTTACTCCGTTTGAGGTACTGACTGGTGACCGTTTTTTGTGTTTTAGCTTATGAGGGAGAATTAAGTCGAATCACTTAACTAGTTTTTGTGACGGCGATTCTGAGCAAATAGCTCTTCAACATCTTGTTTTGGCTGAGGACGGTAGAAATGAAATCCCTGAATGGAGCTACAGTTGAGGTTCGACAGTAGCGTCGCTTGTTCACTGGTTTCGACACCTTCCGCAACCACAGTTAAATCGAGAGATTTACCAAGGTTGATGATGTTTTCGATTACTGTGATTTGCTTTGGTAGTGTATCGATATCAGAAATGAAGGCGCGGTCTATCTTAAGCTCATCAATTGGGAAGCGAGCCAAGTAAGACAGAGAAGAATAACCGGTACCAAAATCATCGATAGACAGAGCAAAGCCTAGTTTCTTAATCGCATTCAGCATTTGCAGTGTGTGATCACTGTCACTCATTACGGCACTTTCTGTGAGCTCAAAGGTAATGGCACTAGGATCTAATTCTGTAGAGCGTAGTAGTTTTTCAACGTAATCAATCAGTTTTGGGTTGCCGAATTGCTCTGGTGAAAGGTTGATCGCTACGCGGCCAGGTAGGATACCTTGCATTTTCCAGCGCTTAACCGTCGCAAATACTTCACGCATAACCACGCGACCAAGTTGCTCGATAAGACCAGCACGTTCCGCTACAGGGATGAATGCCGCAGGGCTAATATAACCTTCTACAGGATGCTTCCAACGTACTAGTGCTTCAGCGCCGTTGATGGTGAAGTCACGGGCATTGACCTTTGGTTGATACCAAACCTCAAGTCCATTTTGCTGAAGTGCTTTCTGCAGTTCAATCTCAAGCCACAGCCGCATACGCGCTTCTTTGTTCATTTGTTCGTTGAACTTAATCAGGCGGTTACGACCACGATCTTTGGCTTCGTACATAGCTGTGTCGGCGTTTTGCAGCAAGATACGTGCGTCTGTACCATCTTGAGGGAAGCTCACACTACCAATAGAGCAGGCTAAGCGTTTACTAAAATGGTGAAGATCGAAGGGTTGATTGATCAGGGAAATGATCTTCTCAGAGAGCGTTTCAGGTGTTCGAGGGTGTTCGGGCTCTGGCAGAATTACACCAAATTCATCACCGCCCAAGTGGCCAATAACTGCTTGGCGAGGCAATAAACGTTTTAATCGTGAAGCGACCTCTTTAATCACTTTGTCACCGATGTGATGGCCAAGTGAATCATTGATATTCTTGAAATTATCTATGTCCAAATAGAGCATCACAACTGGAGTTTCATTGTGAATGAACTGCTCAAGGCGCTTGGTAAACCCTACTCGGTTATAGAGTTTAGTCAGTGCATCAATGTAAGCATCTTCACTGTTAGCGGGTGTAAATTGTTTTGTGGTTTCTTGTGCGTCTTGGATCAGGACAAGTTGGGTATTACTACCAAGGACAGAAGTTGAGTCGATATGTAATTGAACCTTACGTTCAAAACCACATCGGGCACCCGTTAAGCAAACTAAACCAGACTCTGAAATAATAGAACTAAGGCTATTGTTGAAGACTGTTTTGGTTTGTTCATCGATAAATAGGCGACCTAATTCTTCGCCAATCAATTCAGTGGTCGAGTTAAATCCAAGTAACCTTGCTGCGGCCGGGTTTGACGACAGGATGTAATCATTTTCGACAAGAAGTAACCCATCAGGTAGCAGTTGAGATAGCTTGTGAAATTTTGCTTCGGATTCTTCTAAAGAACGAACAAGTACCTGGTTTTCTGAGGTATCGAAGGCATGAAAGACGATGTAGTCGGTTTTTTTGCCGTTAATTAGAGGGGAGAGGCTAAAGTGCAAGCTGGTATCGAGGTCAGTTTCGTTGAGAGTGACTTCAGCCTCAATCGCCTCGCCATTGAATGCTCGCTCATAATACGGCTTAAGATGTTGGTAGAATTGCTCACCCAATGTTTGGCGGTCATTCATCCCAGCAAGCTCGGTTTGACTTAAACCAGCAATATAGCAGTAACGCTCATTCACCATAAAATAGTTGTGTTGGGCATCAAGTACTGCAAAAAAGAACGGACTGTTTGCAGTTAGCTGGGTAAACCAATGTTGTAGTTGCTGGGGAGGCATCAAAGTACTACCAATTCTCCAAGAGCTTGAATATTCACTATCGATAAATATTTATTAATTTTTGTGTGACTATCGATATTTACCTGTGAGTGCAGCGATCCGCTGTAATTCTCATTACCTGAGTTACTATAACTGTGATTTTCAGGATATTAAAGGTCGAGTATCAAACAGAAGTTAATTTGATACATAACAGTAACTGAGATCTCAACATCATTTATGATGCATTCCATATTATTGACAAAGTTACGGATAAGTCACGTGATAAACAAGATTCGCACTCAACTAGTTCAAAATGCCGCATCAATTTTGCGATCTCCAGTCCAGTTATTGCCTAAAACAGTACAAAAAAGAGCCTTATTGGAAGCTCTGAAAAATGTCTTTAAAGAAGCTTTAGAGGACGGTGACTTTGAGTTCTTAGAAGACAAGTGGCTTAAAGTCTCAATAAAAGATATGGGGTTAAGTTGGTGTATTAGCTACAAAAATGAGCAACTAGTTGTAGCTGATAAAGATGTTGATGAAGATGTAAGCTTTAGCGGCAATCTTAACGATCTTGTACTCATTGCTGGCCGTAAAGAAGACCCAGATACGCTTTTCTTCCAGCGTAGGTTATCTATTGAAGGTGATACTGAACTTGGTTTAGAAGTCAAAAACTTGATGGATAGCGTCGATTTGGACTTATTACCGACACCTATGAAAACTTTGTTAAATCAATTAGCTGATTTTGTGCAGAAGGGGGTACAATCTCCAGATACACAAAGTGAGGTAATGAATGCTTATTCGAACTGAAGCACCGGCAGATATACTTGTCATTGATCGTTTATTGAAATCTGTTTTTGAAACAGATGCAGAAGCTAATTTAGTTATGAGCCTGCGTGAGAATAGTCATTTAACACTATCGTTGGTGGCCTGTTCAGACGAGGGTGAGGTGATTGGTCATCTGATGTTTAGCCCTATAACCCTAAATGGTCACGATCATAATTGGCAGGGCCTTGCGCCTCTTGCGGTGAAAGAAGAATATCGCAATCAAGGTATCGCCAAGTCATTAGTTGAAGATGCTTTCTCTACTTTGGTTGATTTTGGTTACCCAGCCTGCGTTGTGCTTGGTGATCCTGCTTACTACGGTCGTTTTGGTTTTAAGGCGGCGAGTGAGTTTGGTTTGAGCTGCACTTGGGATGTGCCTGAGGGAGCCTTTCAAGCTATCGAGTTAGTTGAAGGTGCGCTTGCAGGACATGCTGGTGAGATTGCTTACAGTCCTGAGTTCAACGACTTATAAGTCCATTTCTCACGTAATATGATGCAAACTGATTTAGACTAAATAAAGGAGCTTGATGCTCCTTTATTTTTTGTTAGTATCAGCCCAACTCTGATGAGCTCGTTTTTAACTCCGCTCTAATAAGTCGCCCACTATCAACCTAAGGTTACACCGCTAGATATGTCACAAACACACGCACAATACCTGCAAGAGATGGGCATTAGCCAATGGGAGCTTAGCCACCCAGAGCGTTTGGCGGGCTATGAATCTGAATTGACTTCGCTCTCGAACGATTGCAAGTTACTGTTGGTTTCGCCTGAAAAACCTCAGGAAGATCTTGCTGTGATGTTTGAGCGAGTACTCAAAAGTATCAAGCTCGACTTATCTCAAGCATTACATATTCAGCCTCAGCACCTATCTTCTGTGGATTTCGGGGCGGTTGAGTGGGTGTGGTTTGCTGGTTGCGAGTCGACTCAAGAGCTGAAGGCTAAAACACTTCAATCTCCATTACTGTCTGACATTAATGGTAATAACCAACATCGTCGCGACTTATGGCAACAAATCTGTGCTTATGACTAATCAATTTTTACCGACTTCACAACAACATCTAGACGCAATTTGGCAGATAGAACAGGCCGCACACTCCCATCCATGGTCTGAAACTATGATCCGGGATCTTGAGAGCCGAGGCGCTTGTCATCATGTCCTTGAAGTTGATGGACAAGTGGTGGGCTATTTCTTCGCTCAAAATATTGTTGGTGAAGTGACGCTGCTTAATATTGCGGTAGACCCAAGCAAGCAAGGCAAAGGTTATGGTAAGGCACTAACTGAACATTTCCTTGATATATGTGAACAAGCTGATGCTGAAAGCGCTTGGCTGGAAGTTCGCGAAAGTAATGTGAACGCGTTTAATCTTTACGAAAAGGCAGGCTTCAACGAAGTTGATCGCCGTCGTAATTACTATCCAACTAAACAAGGCAACGAAGATGCCATCATTATGAGCTATCTTTTTATGTCTTTTAGCTAGTCATGTTACGTCTTTTCGCTAACTAGATAGCTAATCACAAAATTAGCCAAAAAATAGGGTGTAAACTGACCCTTTAGAAAGTGATACGCTTTCTGTATAATCCGCACACAGAATTCAAGGGCAAGTATTATCTACTTGCCCTTTTTACGCTTTAGATCAGCAAAGGGCGACTATGTCTTTCCAACAAGAAGTGAGCAAACGTAGAACGTTTGCGATTATCTCTCACCCGGATGCGGGTAAAACCACGATTACTGAAAAAGTTCTTTTATTCGGAAACGCGATTCAAAAAGCGGGTACCGTAAAAGGCCGTGGCTCTAACCAGCACGCTAAATCTGACTGGATGGAGATGGAAAAAGAACGTGGTATCTCGGTAACTACGTCTGTAATGCAATTCCCATACAATGATTGCCTAGTAAACCTACTCGATACTCCAGGACACGAAGATTTCTCGGAAGATACGTACCGTACGCTAACAGCGGTTGATTCTTGTTTGATGGTTATCGATGCTGCTAAAGGTGTCGAAGACCGTACTCGTAAGCTGATGGAAGTAACACGTCTTCGTGATACTCCAATCGTAACGTTTATGAACAAACTTGACCGTGATGTTCGTGACCCGATGGAAGTGCTTGATGAAGTGGAAAGCGAGCTAGGTATGGCCTGTGCTCCAATCTCATGGCCAATCGGTTGTGGTAAAGAGTTTAAAGGTGTTTACCATATTCACCGTGACGAAACGATCTTGTACGAATCTGGCCACGGTCATGAGATTCAAGAAGTTCGCATCATTAAAGGTTTGGACAACCCTGAGCTAGATGAAGCGGTAGGTGCTGATCTTGCGGAAAGCGTACGTGAAGAACTAGAGCTTGTTATTGGTGCTTGTCCGGAGTTTGATCATGAACTGTTCCTTGCTGGTGAGCTAACACCTGTTTACTTCGGTACTGCATTGGGTAACTTTGGTGTGGACCACATGCTTGATGGTCTAACGAAGTGGGCTCCTGCACCTCAAACGCGCCAAGCGAATGAGCGTGATGTAGAAGCGACAGAAGAGAAATTCTCTGGTTTCGTGTTTAAGATCCAAGCAAACATGGATCCAAAACACCGTGACCGTATCGCATTCATGCGTATCGTATCAGGTACTTACGACCAAGGCATGAAGATGAACCATGTTCGTACTGGTAAGAACGTAAGTATTTCGGATGCGGTAACCTTCATGGCGGGCGACCGTGCGCGTGCTGAAAAAGCATACGCTGGTGACATTATTGGTCTGCATAACCATGGCACAATCCAGATTGGCGATACCTTTACTCAAGGCGAAAGCTTGAAGTTTGCAGGTATTCCAAACTTCGCGCCTGAGTTGTTCCGTCGTATTCGTCTACGTGATCCTCTGAAGCAGAAGCAACTTCTCAAAGGCCTGGTTCAGCTTTCAGAAGAGGGCGCAGTACAAGTATTCCGTCCTATGCAAAACAATGATTTGATCGTTGGTGCGGTTGGTGTACTTCAGTTCGACGTGGTTGTAGCGCGCTTGAAAGCGGAATATAACGTAGAAGCTATCTACGAAGGCGTTAACGTTGCAACAGCTCGCTGGGTTGAGTGTGATGACGCTAAGAAACTAGAAGAATTCAAACGTAAGAACCAATCTAACCTCGCGTTAGATGGCGGTGACAACCTGTCTTACATTGCACCGACTATGGTGAACTTGAACCTAGCTTCTGAACGTTTCCCTGACGTTCAATTCCGAGCAACGCGCGAGCACTAATTTCTTCGCGATCTATTCGAGCTAATCAAAAACGTCTATTGTTCTGCAGTAGGCGTTTTTTAATGCGTTTTATTTTTGTTAAAGGCTGAGGTTTGAGGGTGAATATGTTTGGTTGGGTAAAAGTTTGGATTAGAAGATACGACATGTGGTGTAAAGATCTTGGCTTAACACCTGAAAATAAGCGTAGCTGTGTGGCTTATCGCCGTGATCCCCAAGAAAAACAGACAGAGAGTAGGGAAGATGACTCCTCCATTAAGTGAATCTCCGCTGTTTGATACTCATTGCCATGCGGATTTTGACGTCTTTTGCCAAAATATTGGAATTGATCAGGGATCTGCACCCGAGCAAAGCATTGATAGCTACCTTAAAGAAGCAAAACAGGCACAAGTTGAGAAGATTCTTATTCCTTCTATTGGCCAAAGTAACTGGTCGAAACTCGATAAAATCGCTAAATCTAACCCCAATATTTATTACGCTTTAGGATTTCATCCTTACTTTTTAGAGCAAGCTGTTGAGGTTCAGTTTTCAGAACTTCGTCAATTACTCTCCTCAAAACCGAGCCAATGTGTTGCTATTGGGGAGTGTGGACTCGACTTTTTTGTGGACGTTGAGAGGGAGAAACAAGAGCGATTTTTCATCCAACAAATGGAACTAGCGAAGGTATTTGAGTTGCCTTTGATCATTCATGAGAGGAAGTCTTACAACCGCCTTATTGAGCTAATAAAGCAGTACAAATTCACCTTAGGTGGTGTTATTCACGGCTTTTCCGGGAGTGAACAGCAGGCTTTGGAGTGGATCAAGCTTGGTTTCTATATTGGCGT
Organism: Vibrio sp. PSi01; assembly: GCF_054960695.1. Lineage (NCBI taxonomy): Bacteria > Pseudomonadati > Pseudomonadota > Gammaproteobacteria > Vibrionales > Vibrionaceae > Vibrio > Vibrio sp. PSi01. The sequence continues at coordinate 193,769 of NZ_JBHNYN010000005.1, read as the reverse complement.
CGGTGGAACGATAACTTACCCAAGAGCGCAAAAAACGCGCACAACCATCGCTAAACTGCCCCTAGAATACTTGGTATTGGAAACCGATTCTCCGGACATGCCAACGTATGGAAACCAGGGAAATATTAATCATTCCAAATATTTAGTTACGATATTGAATGAACTTTTTTTGATTAGAAAAGAGACAAAGCAATCGGTTGCAACGCAGATTTGGCAGAATAGCCATCGCGCATTCGGTATATGTGAATAAAATCGAAGGTTTTTGTTTATCGTTTGCGTAAATTGCACTGGGCGTGTGATTTGGTTCACATTTGTGTATGAATGGTACATGAATCTTGTACGAAAGTGTGAGGACGGCATTACTTTATTAGTGGTCGCATGAGTATAATTGCCTCCGCTTTATAGCCCCATTTTGTAACACGCCAATAAATAACTAATAAGGAAGTCATAAACTATGAGCCTGTTTATGAGCCTAGTCGGTATGGTCGTACTGATTGCAATCGCAGTACTACTATCTGACAACCGCAAAGCTATTAATCTAAGAACAGTGGGTGGCGCTTTCGCTATCCAATTCGCACTTGGTGCATTCGTACTTTACATCCCTTGGGGTCGTGATCTACTTGCAGGTTTCTCTGCTGGTGTAGCAAACGTGATCGACTACGGTAAAGACGGTACTGGTTTCCTATTCGGCAGCCTAGTTAACTTCTCAGTTGACGGTATCGGTTTCATCTTTGCTTTCCAAGTACTACCAACTCTGATTTTCTTCTCTGCACTTATCTCTGTACTTTACTACATTGGTGTAATGCAGGTTGTAATCAAAGTTCTAGGTGGTGGTCTTCAGAAAGCTCTAGGTACTTCTCGCGCCGAGTCTATGTCTGCAGCTGCAAACATCTTCGTTGGTCAAACGGAAGCGCCTCTAGTTGTTCGTCCATTTGTTCCTAAAATGACTAACTCTGAACTATTCGCAGTAATGTGTGGTGGTTTGGCTTCTGTAGCTGGTGGTGTACTAGCAGGTTACGCATCTATGGGCGTTCCTCTAGAGTACCTAGTTGCCGCGTCATTCATGGCAGCACCTGGTGGCCTACTATTCGCTAAAATCATCAAACCTGAGACAGATACGCCAGACGATAACATCGCTGACGAAATGGACGGTGGCGATGACAAACCAGCTAACGTTATCGACGCAGCAGCTGGTGGTGCATCAGTTGGTCTACAACTAGCTCTTAACGTTGGTGCAATGCTACTAGCATTCATCGGTCTAATTGCTCTAATCAACGGTATCCTAGGTGGCATCGGTGGTTGGTTTGGTATGGAAAACCTAACTCTAGAACTTCTTCTAGGTTGGATATTCGCACCACTAGCATTCATCATTGGTGTACCATGGGAAGAAGCGACTATCGCTGGTTCTTTCATTGGTCAGAAGACAGTTGTTAACGAATTCGTTGCATACTTAAACTTCGTACCATACATCGGTGACAACGCTCAAATCGTTGAAGCGACTGGTCAAGTGATGTCTGTTAAGACTCAAGCAATTATCTCATTCGCTCTATGTGGTTTCGCAAACCTTTCTTCAATTGCGATTCTTCTAGGTGGTCTAGGTGGTATTGCACCAAGCCGTCGCCACGACATCGCTCGTATGGGTGTTAAAGCGGTTATTGCTGGTACTCTATCTAACCTGATGGCAGCAACAATTGCTGGCTTCTTCCTGTCTTTCTAATTCGTTAGAAATCGATATATAGACGCCATAATAATATCGCCCCGTAGCAAGAAATTGCTGCGGGGCTTTTTTGTTTTTAGGCCCTGCATTTTTAAGCATGAAGATGAACATGTGTTTGAATTCGATATTGGGTCTAGAATGTTTTTTTGAGATACAAACCGTTTGCGTTCTAAGGAGCACTACAATTTATTGATGGATACCTATAATGTATAAGCTAAAGGGATAGGATGTCTCTGTTGGCAAGAACGTAACCACGAAATCAACTCGACGTTATTTTTCTGGGATAAAGCCAAACTTAGCGATACGCTATAGATGTTAGACACAACATGACTGATTTGTTGTGCCATAGACCAAACTGGTACTGTGCGGTGACAAGGATTGCAATTGATAGCGAAAGTTATCAAGTCTTCAGGGAACCAAGTCCGTTCATTTGTGGCTACTGAGCATTACTAAAATATCCATCTATACTGGATGGAGGGCGAAGTAGTTAACTATTTGAATATATTGATCGGAGATAGAAATGAGCGATTTAAAAGCAGCAGCTCTACGTGCACTTAAACTTATGGACCTAACTACGCTAAATGACGACGATACTACTGAGAAAGTAGTGGCGCTTTGTCATGACGCGAAGACTGCAGTAGGCAACACAGCTGCAATCTGTATTTACCCTCGCTTTATCCCAGCAGCTAAGAAAGCGTTGCGTGAGCAAGGTACTCCAGAAGTACGCATTGCGACTGTAACTAACTTCCCTCATGGTAATGACGACATCGAAATTGCTGTTGCAGAAACAAAAGCAGCAGTAGCGTACGGCGCAGATGAAGTTGACGTAGTATTCCCATACCGTGCTCTTATTGCTGGCAACGAAGAAGTTGGCTTTGAGCTAGTTAAGCAATGTAAAGCTGCTTGTGGTGACATCACGCTTAAAGTGATCATCGAAACAGGTGAACTGAAAGAAGAAGCACTGATAAAGAAAGCTTCTCAAATCTGTATCGAAGCTGGTGCAGACTTCATCAAAACTTCAACAGGTAAAGTGCCAGTAAACGCGACTCCAGAGTACGCGCGCATGATGCTTGAAGTTATTCGTGACATGGGCGTTGCTAAAACAGTTGGTTTCAAACCTGCTGGTGGCGTTCGTACTGCTGAAGATGCAGCACTATACCTAGCAATGGCTGATGAGCTACTAGGCGCTGAGTGGGCAGACAACATGCACTACCGTTTTGGTGCTTCAAGCCTACTAACTAACCTTCTTAATACATTAGAAGTGACAGACCAAACTGCTGATCCAGCAGCATACTAATATCCCAATCGGGTGTAACAAGATTTAGTCTGTTTGATGGAGTGGCGTTAAGTCACTCCATATTACCTCTTTCCCTACACACCATACTCACTAGAGTTTGGGAGGCACTAATGTATCTACCTCAAGAAATTATTCGCAGAAAACGTGATAACGAAGTACTAACCACTGAAGAAATTAACTTCTTCATCCAAGGTGTCGCTAAAAACACGGTTTCTGAAGGCCAGATTGCTGCATTCGCAATGGCTATCTTTTTTAATGAAATGACGATGCCAGAACGCATCGCACTAACATGTGCAATGCGTGATTCAGGCATGGTGATTGATTGGAGCCACATGAACTTTGATGGCCCAATCGTTGATAAACACTCTACTGGTGGTGTTGGTGACGTAACTTCCCTGATGCTTGGCCCTATGGTGGCAGCATGTGGCGGTTTCGTTCCTATGATCTCTGGTCGTGGTTTAGGCCACACTGGCGGTACACTAGATAAATTAGAATCTATCCCTGGTTATAATATTACGCCAACCAACGATGTATTTGGTGCAGTAACCAAAGATGCTGGTGTGGCGATCATCGGCCAAACGGGCGACCTAGCACCGGCTGATAAGCGCGTTTATGCGACTCGTGATATCACGGCAACAGTAGATAACATCTCGCTAATCACAGCTTCAATCCTCTCGAAGAAACTGGCAGCCGGCCTTGATTCTTTAGTGATGGACGTAAAAGTAGGTTCAGGCGCATTTATGCCTACGTATGAAGCCTCTGAAGAACTAGCGAAATCTATCGTTGCAGTAGCAAACGGTGCTGGCACTAAAACAACAGCAATCCTAACGGATATGAACCAAGTTCTGGCTTCTTCAGCGGGTAACGCAGTCGAAGTACGTGAAGCGGTTCAATTCCTAACTGGCGAATACCGTAATCCACGTTTGTTGGAAATCACACTAGCGTCGTGTGCGGAAATGTTGGTGCTGGGTAATCTAGCTAAAGATTCCGATGAAGCGCGTGAAAAACTGATGGCAGTACTGGATAACGGTAAAGCAGCAGAATGCTTCGGTAAGATGGTAGCGGGCCTTGGTGGTCCTGCAGATTTCGTAACGAACTACGATAACTACCTAGAAAAAGCAGAAATTGTTAAACCAGTGTACGCACTCGAAAGCGGTGTAGTATCAGCGATGGATACGCGTGCAATTGGTATGGCTGTCGTTGGTATGGGCGGTGGTCGCCGCGTAGCAACAGACAGCATTGATTACGCAGTCGGTTTTGATAGCTTCATTCGCCTTGGCGAAGTAGCAAGCGACGATAAACCATTAGCAATGATTCATGCTCGCAATGAACAACAGTGGCAAGAAGCTGCGACGGCATTACAACATGCAATCACTGTGGGCGGAGAATATACAGCAACGCCAGACGTTTACCGTCAGATTCGTTCTGAAGACGTGTAAATAACAGGTATCGGTATACATCGCGTATACCGATAAACAGAGTTCTGGTGCAAAGAGCAATAAGTTGGTGAAGAAAATGAAAAGAGCATTTATTTTAGTTTTAGATTCATTCGGTATCGGTGAAACAGCGGATGCAGATACATTTGGCGATGTAGGTTCGGATACAATGGGTCACATTGCTGACCATTGTGATCAAGGCCTTGCAGACAACGCGGATCGTAAAGGTCCACTAACGCTGCCAAACCTGTCTAAGCTAGGTTTAGCGATGGCTCACAAAGAGTCTACAGGTCGCTTTGCTCCTGGTATGGATGCAGACGCAGATATCATTGGCGCGTACGGTCACGCTGCTGAGCTGTCTTCTGGTAAAGATACGCCATCAGGTCACTGGGAAATCGCAGGTGTACCGGTATTGTTTGACTGGGGCTACTTCACCGACAAAGAGAACAGCTTTCCAAAGGAACTGACTGACCGAATTCTTGAGCGTGCTGGTTTGTCTGGATTCTTAGGAAACTGCCACTCATCGGGTACGGAAATCCTAGATAACCTAGGTGAAGAGCACATGAAGACTGGCTTGCCAATCTTCTACACTTCTGCAGACTCTGTCTTCCAGATCGCTTGTCATGAAGAGACATTCGGCCTACAAAACCTATTAGACCTTTGTCAGATCGCTCGTGAAGAGCTAGCTGACTACAACATTGGTCGTGTTATCGCTCGTCCGTTTATTGGTGCGGGTAAAGGTCAATTTGAACGTACTGGTAACCGTCGCGATCTTTCTGTGGAGCCGCCAGCGGCAACTATCCTTCAGAAACTTGTTGATGAGAAGGGCGGCAACGTTCACTCAATCGGTAAGATCTCTGATATCTACGCAGGTTGTGGTATCACTCAGAAAACTAAGGCAACAGGTATTCCAGCGCTATTTGAAGCAACCAAAGAAGCGATCACTGAAGCGGGCGACAACACTATCGTGTTCACTAACTTCGTTGATTTCGACTCAGCATACGGCCACCGTCGTGATGTTGCAGGTTACGCAGCGGCACTTGAGTACTTCGATGGTCGCATCAATGAAATCATCGATATGATGAAAGAAGATGACGTACTTATCCTAACGGCAGACCACGGTTGTGACCCAACGTGGCCGGGTTCAGACCATACTCGTGAACATATCCCAGTGATCGTTTACGGTAACAAGGTTCCAGCAGGCTCTCTAGGCCGTCGTGATACTTTCGCTGATATCGGTCAAAGCTTAGCGTCATACTTTGGCACATCGCCAATGGGATACGGTACAAGCTTTTTATAATAGTTAGCTAGAGAGAGGGAAACCTCTCTCTTCTTTTTTGTTTTGAGATTAAGGATATTTTCAATGGCTACTCCACATATTAATGCTGAAATGGGTGATTTCGCTGACGTAGTTCTAATGCCAGGCGATCCGCTACGCGCTAAATACATTGCTGAAACCTTCTTAGAAGAAGTGGTTCAGGTGTGTGATGTTCGTAATATGTTTGGTTACACCGGTACTTACAAAGGTCGTAAGGTGTCAGTCATGGGGCACGGTATGGGCATTCCATCTTGTTCTATTTACGCGACTGAGCTGATCAAAGACTTTGGTGTGAAAAAGATCATTCGTGTCGGCAGTTGTGGTGCAGTGAGTGAAGATATCAAAGTGCGTGATGTGGTGATTGGCATGGGCGCGTGTACCGACTCAAAAGTGAACCGTATTCGCTTTAAAGGTCATGACTTCGCGGCTATCGCAGATTACAAAATGGTGCGCGCGGCAGAAGATGCAGCCAAAGCTCGCGGTGTCGACGTAAAAGTGGGCAACCTATTCTCGGCTGAGCTGTTCTATACGCCAGACCCTGAAATGTTCGAAGTTATGGACAAGTACGGCATCGTCGGCGTAGAGATGGAAGCGGCGGGTATCTATGGCGTATGTGCTGAATACGGCGCAAAAGCTCTGACTATTTGTACTGTTTCTGATCACATCAAAACGGGTGAGCAAACGACATCAGACGAACGTCAAACAACTTTCAACGACATGATGATAATTGCACTGGATTCTGTGCTTCTTGGTGACCAAGAGTAAATCTTTGGTGGCTTAAGGGCCAATGTAGCGTTAGTCGTTATTCTCAATGATTTGTTTAGACACTAGATAACAAAAAGCCCCGTCGCTGCCTGAGCGTCGGGGCTTTTTATTGGATCCCTTTAAGCCGTTAAGAGCTTACATTCTTAAGCAGTAAGTTCTCGCCAGATTTCGTTTGTCTTCTGCGAATCAGCATAATGAACAGCACACCACTGACGAAGCCCATTAAGACCATACCGATCATATAACGATCGCTTTTTCGATAGTGGTGATCAGAAATCGCCGTCATTTTCCCCGTTTCAAACGTCACACGAATAAAACCGATGATCGTTTTTTCTGGTGAGTAGATAGGTTCGACTAACTGCTGCCTGCCGATACTTGCTGTTGAAAGTGGCGTGTCTAAGCCAAGAACTTCGCGTACCGAGAGTGCTTTTTCGCTCGATGCCAGTCGAATACCCTCTGCATCGTAGATGGTGGTATCGAATACCAGTCGATCTTGAGACAGCTGATTAGTGAGTTCAAGCAGTCGTTCTTGGTCTTGTTGCGTGATCATCTTACTAGCAGAAAGTGATGCCTGAGAGATAAGAACCTTGGTTAGTGTCTCTAGTTGTTTTGCTTGGATTTTCTCGTTGCCTTTACTGATCACGACCGTATTTTTAATCGTCACGACGAACATGGTAGCCAACAAAATGAGGGCTAACATTCGTAAAGCGTTACGTATTGAGAACAATGATTCATTCATGTTTAACGAAGCCTGAAATAACAAATGTTATGATTAAGACATATTGAGACTTGCGTTTTCAAATTGCAATAGGTTAACGTTTAGCATAGTTAATTAGGAATCATACACATGGACGCTCAGAAATATCTGCCGATTAAAAGGCATACGACATTATTAACTCGACTTCCCGAGACTCGTTTCGCTTCTCAACTCGCTAAAGCTAAAGCCAATTGGATCGTATTTGGCGAGTACTTATCACCACAATCTTTCGATGACATCGATTTCTTTACTGGCACTTACAACACTATTCTAGATACTTGGAAAGTGGGTAAATACGAAGTGGCATTGATGTCTGGAAATTTAACGCCGCTACATGAAGAAATCCTACAGGCTCTAAAGCTTGATTATGCTTGCCTTAGCGAGGTCCCAGACTTATCTAAGCCAGGTTTGATTGTGATGGATATGGACTCCACAGCGATTCAAATTGAATGTATTGATGAGATCGCTAAGTTAGCTGGAGTGGGGGAGTTAGTCTCTGAAATTACAGAGCGCGCAATGCAAGGTGAGCTCGATTTTGAACAGAGCCTTCGCCAGAGGGTTGGAGCACTTAAAGGTGCTGATGAAGCGATTCTTGAGCAAGTGCGTCAATCTCTGCCATTCATGCCAGACCTTGTTGAACTTGTTAATACGCTCAATAAACTTGGCTGGAAAACTGCTATCGCATCCGGTGGCTTTACTTACTTCTCAGATTACCTAAAAGATACACTTGATCTTCACCACGCTCAGTCAAACACCCTCGAAATCGTTAATGGTAAATTGACGGGTGAAGTTTTAGGTGATGTTGTTTCGGCGCAGACTAAAGCGGATATCTTAGTTGAGCTAGCGGAAGAGTATGAACTTGAACTGCATAACACGGTTGCTGTGGGTGATGGTGCTAACGACTTGGTGATGATGGGCTCTGCGGGCTTAGGGATAGCTTACCATGCAAAACCCAAGGTAGAGCAGCAAGCTCAAACCGCAGTGCGTTACGCCGGTTTAGGTGGTGTGCTTTGTATCTTGTCGGGTGTATTAGCTAAGCAGCAAAAGATTAGCTGGCAAGCCAAACCTTAGGGTTTTCTCAGCGCTATTGGTCGTTTTTGGCAATAGCAGAGTAGATACAAAAAAAGCAGGCTTTCCGCCTGCTTTTTGATTTTTAAATTAAGTGTAACGTCAGTGTTTAACGTGTTAACTCTAATCGGATCAATACTTCATCGGTAATATCTTCTATCTCACCATAACCGATAAAAGCGGTGACCTCATTTTCTAATTTCTTCGCCTGGTGCATGCTGATTCGTGCAAGTTCTTCTAAATCCGATTGGAATAAACTGGTGAGTGGATTAAAGATGGGAGCTGTCGTGACTCGCAATACGTATACGTCACCTAAGTGCTGTGCCTTCTTAATGAATAAGATTCGCTCTTTTGCAGACGTGAAATCTTTGACCAGTTTCGTATGTACGGATTGGATCTTGTCACCAAACTTAACCGCAGCAATGTAGACGTCATGGTGTTTAGGTTCTGCCCCTTCAATCCTTTTTAGTGGCTCAGCCAGTAGCGAGTTAGAGTGCCCTTTGAAAATAGGTTCGAGTGAGAACTTTTGATTGTGTCCAAGCTTTGCGAGCAAGGCTAGATGCTTATTCAATGGGAAATTCACACCAATGATCTTACAGCGCAGTGTTGAGCTTGGTTTATCAATGAATATTGGACTGCTCACCATCTTGCTCAGCAAAATGTTGTGCAGTGATTCAAGCAACGAATGCGTTGGTAGTATCTCTTTTTTCTTAATCAGTTTGCTTTGGTTTTGATCGATAAGCCCGTTAAGGAATGCGATGGTTCGCATAGTCTTCGCGTTTTCTTCGATCACTAATTGTACGTTGCGACCGTTAGGACTTACTCGAATAACGTGGTATGGAACTGTGCTTAATGGCAAATTTTTGTCATAGAGTTGAAGCTCATTAAAGTTCACTAATACAGAGTCACTAGTCTTGAGTACCATTGGATGCTCAAGAGTAATACTGAGTCCACGTTTCGAGATATCCAAAGTGTGTCCATTCGCTGTTGTGCCATCTTGTGAGGCCAGTTGCAAAGGAGATTTAAATTTGTATCTCGGTTCTTTACGACGAGTTTGAGAGTCAAAGTAGATACTTTGAATATTTCCAACAACGGTACGTGGGTGACGGAAACGGTTCAGTTCACTGCTTGGAATGCGAGGTTTTTCACTCAGTAGGTAATCCGCAGCGCTTTCGTGATCGCCGATCTCTTGCAATATACCGCAATGCGTCAGTTGCTCTGAGCTTTGAGCGAGCGTATCCGAGTGCTTAGCTAAAGATTGTCGCTCAGTCTCTGATAGCTCAAAGACAGAGAACTTGAACGCTTTCCAGCTTTTACGCTTACCACCGATGTGCCAGAACAGTTGTCGTTGTTCGCGAGAGGCCTCCGGTAGCATCATCGAGTAGAATAAAGTCTTATTTTGATGCTCGTGAGTAAAAGAGTAGATAACGTTACTGGTTCCCTTTACTCCTGGCTTGGCCAGCAAGTTCATTCTTTGTTCGTTGAATAAGGTACCCAAAGCTTGCTGGTTTCGTTCGTCGTGCCAGTATTGCCACAATGGATGGTTGTTATCCGTGAGCAGAGCCAGTTTTAGTTCGCTACCACTGAAAAATAGGGGAAGGTTACAGGTGTGTTTTAAGTAGGTGTGTTCGATACCTCGGGTACGAGTTCGAATAACCCTATCTTGGTTCTCATGGCTGGTTTTTTTACTTGAACTATTTAAAGATTCATCGAGTAAGCGAGCTAAAATATTGTTGTCGCTTACTTTGATGGTTCTTAAAAATTTGACAGCATTGTTTTCATAAGATTCATCAATGCCCAAAACACGGAATTCAATGGCTTTGTTAACATCGATCTCTAGAGATTTCTCAACCAACTCTGTGAATTTAACACTAATGATTTCACCAAGATTGTATCGAAAGGTGCTTGGTACTTTGAATTTTGCGCCTGACGGAGATATATCAACTGTCACACCATGTAGGCTTTGACCTTTAGATGTTGTCACTTCAACCTGTGAACTGATCTTGAGTCTGTTTTCTTGACGTTTTAAATCGTAGCCCAAGTTAATCGCTTCTGCTTCATATGGACTATTCGCATTGGTGATGTCATGTTTATTTTGAGAGGAGATATTAACAACACTGCGAAGTGGCTGAGTTCGTGGTGTCATTACCAACTCCCACGTGCCCTCTGTGTAACCTTTAAACTTTTTAGTGCCGCGTTGGTAAGCATTCAAAGCGATGTCATCAAGCCAGTGTTTACGGCCGTCTAGCGTGAACTGGCGACATTCATTATCAATACGCCCGCGTAAATCAATGCTCTTTGTACACGGAGCCATGATACGATTCAGTTCCATTTTAACGAGTAGCTTTAGAGACGGCGATTCGCCTTCTGTCATTTGTGAAAGAAGGAATTCGAAATCTTCGGCGTGGTAAGCCGGGATAAGTCGTTCTGCTACAGATAGAATTTCAGATTGCTGCATATTTTTCTTGTTAGAATGGACGGTGCATTGATGTTATCGGCTAGTTTCAATCGATCTTTAAGTATAAGTGGTATGACTGCAACGTTTATTTTAATGCGTACGGTCAACAAGGTCACAAAATAGTAACATTTACCAGTTACCAAGCAAATTATTGAGGTTTTATGGCTAAGGCAAAACGAGCTTATGTGTGTAATGACTGTGGCGCTGACTTTCCACGTTGGCAAGGGCAGTGCAACGCATGTGGTGCTTGGAACACGATTACAGAAGTTAGGTTAGCCGCTTCACCTCAGGTAGCGCGCAATGAAAGATTATCTGGTTATGCTGGTTCTGTAACAGAATCGAGCGTTCAGACATTATCTGAAATTAATCTACAAGAAGTGCCACGTTTTAGCAGTGGTTTCAAAGAACTCGATCGCGTACTCGGTGGTGGTGTTGTTCCTGGCGCTGCGATCCTGATTGGTGGTAACCCTGGGGCAGGTAAATCAACGCTGTTATTGCAGACCATGTGTCAGCTCTCTTCTCAATTACCGACACTTTATGTAACCGGCGAAGAATCCCTACAGCAGGTTGCAATGCGCGCTTCTAGACTTGGGTTGCCAAAAGAGCACCTAAAGATGCTCTCTGAGACCAACGTTGATAAGATCTGCCAGGTTGCTGAAAAAGAACAGCCAAAGATCATGGTCATCGACTCAATCCAAGTTATGCATGTAGCTGATGTTCAATCTTCACCGGGCAGTGTTGCCCAGGTTCGTGAGTCGGCAACGGCGTTAACGCGATACGCGAAGCAGAATAACGTTGCTGTGTTCTTAGTTGGGCACGTCACTAAAGATGGTACGTTGGCGGGACCAAAAGTGCTTGAACACATTATCGATTGTTCTGTACTGCTCGATGGCGGAACAGATAGTCGATTCAGAACTCTGCGTAGTCACAAAAACCGTTTTGGTGCGGTCAATGAGTTGGGTGTGTTTGCAATGACAGGCCAAGGCCTTAAAGAAGTCAGTAATCCATCGGCTATTTTCCTATCTCGAGGCGAAGAAGAAACGTCAGGTAGTTCTGTTATGGTGGTATGGGAAGGGACACGTCCACTTCTTGTTGAAATCCAGGCACTGGTGGATTATTCCCAGCTGGCAAATCCGCGCCGTGTTGCAGTTGGTTTAGAACAAAACAGACTTTCGTTGTTATTAGCGGTGCTGCATAAACACGGGGGCTTACAAATGGCTGACCAAGATGTGTTTGTGAATGTCGTCGGTGGTGTTAAAGTAACCGAAACCAGTGCTGATCTTGCTTTAGTGATGGCATTACTTTCGAGTTTCAGAGACCGCGCATTGCCAAAAGATGTGGTGGTATTTGGCGAGGTAGGCTTAGCGGGTGAGATTCGACCGGTACCAAGTGGGCAAGAACGTCTTAATGAAGCCTTTAAACACGGTTTCAAGAAAGCGATTGTACCGGCAGCGAACATGCCGAAAGGTGGCATTCCAGGAATGCAGATCCACGGTGTGAAAAAATTATCAGAAGCAATTAATGCTTTTGATGAGTTGTAATTGAGCCCACTTCAGCTACTCTATACAGCAGAAAATCAGTTTAACTTGAGCGCTAATTGCGCTTTAAGTTAGCACTAAACTTAACAATCACTTAGATTGTTTCTACAGATTGCCTTTTTCTACATGTTAGAAAAAGGCAAAGTTTTTTAGTCCCAAATGCATGCAAAGCTATCAGTCTTCACAGATTGTGATATACTCTGCGCGCATTTTATATCCTATTAACAGAGTAAGACAATGGCAGATTTATCGAAATACAGAAACATTGGTATTTTCGCGCACGTTGATGCGGGTAAAACAACTACCACTGAGCGTATCCTTAAGCTAACTGGTCAAATCCACAAGACTGGTGAAGTACATGATGGCGAATCAACGACTGACTTCATGGAACAGGAAGCTGAGCGCGGTATTACTATCCAATCAGCAGCTGTAAGCTGTTTTTGGAACGATCACCGTCTAAACGTTATCGATACTCCTGGACACGTTGACTTCACAGTTGAAGTATACCGTTCTCTTAAAGTTCTTGATGGCGGTATCGGTGTATTCTGTGGTTCTGGTGGTGTTGAACCTCAATCAGAAACTAACTGGCGCTACGCTAACGAATCAGAAGTATCTCGTCTGATCTTCGTTAACAAACTAGACCGTATGGGTGCAGATTTCTACAACGTTGTTGACCAAGTTAAAAACGTTCTAGGTGCTACTCCTCTAATTATGGTTCTACCAATCGGCCGTGAAGACGAGTTCGTTGGTGTTGTAGACCTACTAAGCCGTAAAGCATACGTTTGGGATGACACTGGTCTTCCTGAAAACTACGAAATCACTGATGTTCCTGCGGACATGGTTGATGACGTTGAGCAATACCGTGAAGAGCTAATCGAAACTGCTGTAGAGCAAGACGACGACCTAATGGAAGCTTACATGGAAGGTGAAGAGCCTTCTGTTGAAGATATCAAGCGTTGTATCCGTAAAGGTACTCGTGATATCGCATTCTTCCCAACGTTCTGTGGTTCTGCGTTCAAGAACAAAGGTATGCAACTTATCCTTGATGCTGTAGTAGATTACCTACCAGCACCAACTGAAGTTGATCCTCAACCTCTAATGGATGAAAACGGCGAAGAAACTGGCGAACACGCTATCGTTTCTACTGACGAAACATTCAAAGCTCTTGCATTCAAAATCATGGATGACCGTTTCGGTGCTCTAACTTTCGTTCGTATTTACTCTGGTAAATTGAACAAAGGTGACACGATCCTTAACTCATTTACTGGTAAGACTGAGCGTGTTGGCCGTATGGTTGAGATGCAAGCAGATGACCGTAACGAACTAACTAGCGCACAAGCTGGTGACATCATTGCGATCGTTGGTATGAAGAACGTTCAAACTGGTCACACTCTATGTGATCCTAAAGATCAAGTTACGCTTGAGCCAATGGTCTTCCCAACTCCAGTAATCTCTATCGCTGTATCTCCAAAAGATAAAGGCGGTTCTGAGAAAATGGGTATCGCGATCGGTAAAATGGTTGCAGAAGATCCATCTTTCCAAGTTGAAACTGACGAAGAGACTGGCGAAACTATCCTGAAAGGTATGGGTGAGCTTCACCTAGACATCAAGGTAGATATCCTTAAGCGTACATACGGCGTTGACCTAACTGTAGGTGCTCCTCAAGTTGCTTACCGTGAAACTATCACTCAAGCAATTGAAGATAGCTACACGCACAAGAAGCAATCTGGTGGTTCTGGTCAATTCGGTAAGATCGATTACCGTATCAAACCAGGTGAACCTGGTTCAGGCTTCAAGTTCAACTCTGTAGTTGTGGGCGGTAACGTTCCTAAAGAGTTCTGGCCTGCAGTTGAGAAAGGCTTTGCTGGCATGATGGATAACGGCGTACTAGCTGGCTTCCCTACGCTAGACGTTGAAGTTGAACTTTTCGATGGTGGTTTCCACGCAGTCGATTCATCTGCAATCGCATTTGAAATCGCAGCGAAAGGTGCATTCCGTCAATCTATGCCTAAAGCTGGCGCGCAACTTCTTGAGCCTATCATGAACGTTGACGTGTTTACTCCAGACGATCACGTTGGTGATGTTATCGGTGACCTTAACCGTCGTCGTGGCATGATCAAAGATCAACAAGCTGGCGTTACTGGTGTTCGTATTAAAGCTGACGTACCTCTTTCTGAGATGTTCGGCTACATCGGTCACCTACGTACTATCACTTCTGGTCGTGGCCAATTCTCTATGGAATTCGCACAATACGCACCATGTCCAACTAACGTTGCTGACGAAGTGATTGCAAAAGTTAAAGCAGAAAAAGAAGCTGGTAAGTAATTAGCCCTTTTCTAAATTAGCTAAAAAGCCCCGCAAGTGAAAGCTTGCGGGGCTTTTTGTTATCAACTAAACCAATGTTGTTCTCCTATCTTAAGTGTCTATATCCAAACACTTAAAATTACTGGGAATGCATCAGTTCCTTTTCGTTGGATAGTAATAAAGTCATATACGGTGTTCGTTACAGTTTGGAGGTATTTTCCTTTGTCCACTGATTAAACCGTAAGTTTGCTTATCACGTGCCTCTATGGCATAGCCTTTACTTCAACCGTTATCGTATCTTGATATTTACCAGCTCTCGCAAAGTCGATGTTACCTAGCATTACTTCAAGGGGAACCCCCCAACGTTTGGTTTCATCATTGTTTGAGAAGGTAAAAATTGACTTCTGGTTTACCAAGGCGTTATTAAATCGCAACGTATATGGGATCGAGATATTGGGTTCCGACTTCTGCTTTAATTCACCATATTTCTGCTTTACGACTAACCTTACATTCGAGTTTGAAAGAAGATCAAAATCGGAGCGATAGGTGCGGTTAGATTCAAGATCACCAAGCTGGAAGCGATAACCTGAGCTACCTGAGCGTTGAAGGTTTGGTGCGTTAGGAACGGAGTTGAAAGCTACAAACGCAGGGACGTTGAGTTTCACTTTGGCATTTTTTGTCTCTCGTTTTCTATTTAGGGAAATAGAGGCTTCAAGAAGTCCGGTGTAGTTACCTGACGCAGCTACTTTAGCCTCTGGAACTTTTATCCAAAACTTCGTCCTTTGGCTATTATCCAGAGGTAGTTGAAAGCCCTTGCTAGGAAAGTGACTCAATTGACGAAAGTTTTTGTCTAGAATTGTCAGGGGCAAATTCGCTCCGATTGAACTTAAGTAGCTAGATTGTTTATTGTTGATCGATACTAGGGCCATCGGGAATCGACAGCTCTGAATATCACGCGACAACTCTAGATAAGCAGGAATATAAGCGCCCAAATCTCGCTTAAATTCAATATTGCTTCTGTCGACGTTTAGTGTCCATTTGCCATTGCATTCGGCCCAAAGTGGTTGAGATAACATGGCTAAACCGAACACTGAGAGCTTAAGTAAGTGTTTCATGGTTTATCCCTCTTTAATGAGTAAAGTTGGTAAGTAAATCAGGTTGTCATTGATTTCTGGGACGTTTAATTTTGTTGGGATAAAACCATCTATGACGATGGTGTAGTTGCCCGGCGCAACGCCTTCCACAACGAACCTGCCTGATCGATTAGTAAAAAATTCATACGTTTTCTGTTGTCCAACCAACTGACCTTGGATGAGTTTTAATGGTTTGTTTTGCCCGATCTCAATCTTACCTATGATGGTTTTCGATGCTGCAGAACCGATTTTTATTAGATGGCCCGTTTGTGTTCCTGGCGTAATGTTGTACTCGTGGTCGCCAAAGTCATACCCTATAGGTGCATCTGGCGCATCAATGTAGACAGTGGACAGTTGGTGGCCTCCAGACAACTGAACGGCATTACTGATAGTATAGGTAGATATCGATTCTGCAGGATCGTCTGCAACCGCATTTATTTCTACATCAGCATCTAACGAGTCATGGACGGCAATAATTGCCACTGGTCCATTGAGAGGTCGTGACCAAGCTAAGTTACCGTCAGCCAACGTAAGCGCTGTACTTGCTCGTAAAGAAGCGGTTTGGTAACTTGCTGAGCTATCAAATGCTAGGTGAGAAACCTTAGCATCTGTGATAAAACGGTTTGCCACATAATTACCTTCGACTGAGTAAGCTTGAGAATCAGTATCGCCTTCTGCTGTCACCGCATAGCCGTAACTGCCTGTATAGTCCTCTGAAGGGCGTTGAAATTGAGCTCGATAGGTATCTGGTTCATTGGAGTAGGATATATTTGCATTGTATTCTCCATTGTCAGAGTTCCAATCCCAATCTGCAGAAAAAGTAAACCGAGTTTCGTCAATGTTTTCATTTGGGTTCTCTTCTTTTTCTACACCTGCAGAAAGTGCTAGATTGTAAAATTGCCAAGCAATTTCCGTAGAAGCCTGCCATTGCACCTCTGACTCTTCAAAGTCACGGTAGTCACCACTCAGGATTAAACTAAGGTTATCCGTAATACTGAAAACGTAGTTTGAAAAGACGCGGAGCCCAGTATTTGCATCCGTAATCTGCCAAGGCAATGCAAAATAATTATCTTGATACTCACTTCCAAGACGAAAGTTTGGGGAGCCGTAACTGTCTGTTCCCCATAATTGGTGGGAGTAATCTAAGCTGTAGATACTACCTGTATCATTACTGGGCTTGTTGTTTTGTGCAGAGGCTCGACCCCCCAAGTTCCCCCAATCAGAACCAATTGTTGCAATTATGCCGACTTGTTGCCCTTCGGGGTGATACAGAGCGTTTCCGCCAATTGTTAAGGTATCGCTGACACCATAGTCGTAATAGCCAGAAGTTACCCATTGCTCGTCGTCATACTTAAAGTTGTTATCTTCAATCGTCGACGTTAAACCAGAGTAGAAGCCAAAATCAGAAATGCCTTCACGTAACAAACGTGAGTTAAAGAACTGGCTATAAACGATGGTATCGGTCCTACCTGATTGATAACTTATATCCAATCGAACGTCATTGGTACCAGAAACGAGAGGCAAGTCGTCAAGTGTATATCGCCCCGGGGGTAAGCGAATTTCAGTGAGAAAAACGTCGTTAATATAGACTTCGACATCAGCGCTCTCATTCAATACCAGTGGTTGAGTTCCTCCATTTTGGATATTTCGGGTAGGTTGTAAGTCTTGATACAAACGTTCAAAAGCAATGCCTCCGAGAGGTGTACTAGGAAGGTGTCCAGCACTTGCTTGGGTTACATCACCAAAGGTTAGTCGAAAAGGGGTATTAGGTTCATCAAAGAAAAGACGAGCTTCGCCACGATACACATCAGAGTTGATATCGTTACCACCGCTAACAAAACCGGAAATGTCAAGATTGGCGCCTCGAACGCCACCAATATTGGCTTTTAATAACCACTCACCAAGCCACGTTTGCGTGTCCTCTGTATTAGAGTCGCTGAATAAGGAGTAGTCCGTACTCGCATTCAGTGTATTCTGTATTGTCCAAAAAGTGCTTTCTGAATATTTAGCCGGTTCATACTTGCTACCAAACGACAGCAAGAACTCAGCTGCAGCCTTTTCATCAATGACTAAATTAATATTTTGATCGGAAGAGTTGAAGGTTGCACTGATGCCCATATGGTTCAGTTGTTTGATCGTAATGTATTCTTCGGATAAATTTCGTAACGCTGTCAGTGTCTCAGGGTTGATCAGCTTTTGAGTTGACTGAGCAAGCTGTTCCACGTTAATAGAGCCAACAGTCATACCATCAGAATACGCATTCACTTCACCTATAGTGTTCTCACCCCAAGTCAGGGGAAATGGGAATAACCAACTTTGCGCAAACGCGGTTTGTATGGCTGTGACTAATGTGAGGCATAAAATGAGATTCTTCACGAAAGTCTCGTTAATCGATTGTTTTAACAGAAACTTTCTTTGGTTGCCCTAATTCACTTGGTAAAGTGTACTTGACGGTCGTTCCTGGCATTAAATAAGCGCTTGTCTTTTTACTTAATACTTCCCAATCAACTGTTTTGTTTGCTTTGCCACCAGAGAAGCTAAACTCCATACCATTCATATTCAGTACTCGTTTCCCATCGTTGCGGATAGCGACCTGGCTGTTTTGAACTGTCGTGGTTGGAATCGATTTACTGGATGTGGGAGAGACAAAAACCAAAGTTGCAAACTCTAGCAACATGGAAATAGAACTGTCCTCATCTTCCTCTATTTGATTTTCTAGTTCAATTTGTGAAAAGACGATACGGTAAGTGACAGTTTGTTTTATTGGCCCTGTTGGCATGTAACGTACGCGGAAAGTCTGAGACTTTAGCCCGTCAATTTTAGCTTGAGGTGGGAGGACGAGAAACTCATCTTCCGTTGGTGTTAAAATTTCTTCGCCAGTAGAAAAATCAGTTTGGTAGACATTTACTTCTAGAAGGATTGGTTCTTCTTCCACATTAGTCACTTTGTACAAGCCTTGTGCATTTCGACCAACATCATCGAGTTCTAGATAGATTGGACTGACTTCGTACGCGAAAAGGGCTGAGCTGAAAAATAAAGAAAATAGAAGAGTTATAATCCTAGTCATTGATATTTCTCCATAAAATAAACTTGGCTCGATAACCGAGCCAAGTTTTATTTGTCTAAAAGACATCATCCTTAAAGTGTCATCGGCTTTTAGCTTGCTGGACCTGCCGCAGCAAGACTCACTTTAATTTTACCTTTGTATTTACCTGCTCGTGCAAAGCCTGAATCTTCAGGTTGAACATAAATTGGATGTTTGTTGATGCTGTTCACCAAGTGTTCGCCCAATGATGGTATTGGCGACGCCGTCATTTCCAAGCCGTGGTCGCTTGCGGTATCCGCGACCGATTCTGAACCAATTTTCACTTGGTAGTCAATTTTCTCACTCATATTGTGCTTGGTTACACCGTTTAGCTGGTAAGCCGTTACTGAAAATTCCAAATCAGTACCGTAATTACACCATGCACGTAAGTTACCCACTAATACTTCTTTATTGTTGAATCCATTTGACCATGAATCCTCGTGTACTTTGTTCGCTTTGCGTAGAACGTTATTCTTCACGTCTTTTTTGCCTATTCGTAATAGACAGCGTTTCGGAACTCGCCCTTCGATTCGAATCGTTTTTTGGTCCGTTTTACTCAGTGTCGTAAAGTCCACCGCATTGTTAAATTGAACCGCAGAAGCGCCAAAAGAAAGTGAAGCGGCTGCTACAGCAGTAGCAAGAAGTAACTTTTTCATAACTCAATCCCTCGTTGATTTAAGATGCATACCCGTGCATCACCTTTAAAGGTTACGAGGGAACAAAGTGCCAAACCTCATCACATAGAGTGAAAAATATCGCTTACATAGGGTGAGTTTAGAATGAGTTTTGTTATATTCCACTTTTCTTGTGATCTTACTAATTTCTTGTGACCTTGCTATATGGAATCTAATTAAAGCTTTTTACCTGAGCAAGAAGTTCATACCTGGAGCGTAAGTGTAATTTACGAAGTAAGTTTGATGAGTGAGTCTTCACTGTGTTGATACTGACGTGTTGCTGAGATGCTATCTGAGAGTTTGACAGCCCTTTTAGGATCAATGAGCAAGTATCCCTTTCTTTTTTTGTTAACTCTTTATAATTAACTAAATTTTCGCAAGCAGATTCAAAGCTTGGTTCATTATTTTGATAAAAAGAGACAAGCTTATTTAGAATAGCTCTAGGAAACCATATATCTTCTTGATAAACAGAGAGTATTGCCTTCGATATGAATTCGAAATTTTGACCTACTTGTCCCGAAAAACCTTTTTCTAGCCATATTGTCGATGTATTGTCATTGACATTTACCGCTAACCAGAACTCGTGTCGTTCATGGAGAATAAACCCGTATCTTTTGGGGCAAGGCATAGTCTGAATATCAAATAAAACTACAGTTTCAGGTGCTAGTTTGGGTATTTGCATGAAGCACTGAGCATGGGTTATTTGAGCATTAGGAAGAGATAAACCAAGTAGGTCTTTTATCACCCGTAAGTATGAGTTATTACGGGTAAGTACATGAATGTCCAAACCGAGTTCAGAACCAGCTTCCATGATGACCTCTCTATTTATTCAAACATAAAGTCTATAATTATCCGTAAGCTAGGGTGTTTGATATCGCTATCTTAGGTTAAATAATAGTAGTATTTATTGAATATTATTCAATAACTCTAACGTGATATTTGCTTAGCGTTTGATTTTTAATAGAAAATTAAGTTTTAGCTTGGAGCGAACACTAATTACTCATACTTTCGTACCATAATTAGTGCGCTGTGTTAAAGGTAATTAATTGGTTTTCAACTGTACGTAAATTTGCTCTACCTTGGTACGTGCCCAGTCCGTTTTACGCAAAAACTTTAAGCTAGATTTGATACTCGGATCTTTTTTAAAACAGTTGATGTTCACCATATAACTCAGTTCTTCCCAACCGTAATGTTCAACTAATTCAGTCAGTAGTTTTTGTAAGGTGATCCCGTGAAGTGGGTTGTTTTCTTGTGTCATGAGATGTTCTCGCCATTTATTTGGGCTAAGTATATCAGGTTAATCAGGTGAATTATCCGACCATTTCAACTGGTAGTCGGTATCGATAATAGAAAGCTCCTCCCGCCCTTTATAACTAAATAGCTGAACCTGGCTTTGCATCCATGCTTCAAAACGTTTTATCTTTTCACGGTTAAAGTAACCAGCGGGTGCACATAAATAGTAATTGTATTTAGGCCGAAGTGCGATGTTACCTATCCGAACTAATTTCCTTTCTTGTAGATAGCGATACACCAAACTGTGCTTAACAAGGGCGACTCCTTGAACAGATAGCGCACCCTCTAAAACGAAATGCGAACCATCAAATTGTAATGATGTGCGGCCAGCTTTTACCCCGGCTACTTGTAACCAGAGACTCCAATCCATATCTGGCCAGCGATCTTCAATCAGTTCGGCTTTGTGAAGGTCATCTATACAATGAATTCCATGCGTTTCTTGGTAAATAGGATGGCAGACAGGATAAATTACTTCGTCCATCAACCAGCGTGATTCGATATTTGGGTAATTTCCATGACCATATCGAACGCAGATATCGATATTAGAATCTTCAAACGTGACTAGCTTGTTAGTCGGCTCAATTAACATGGATAGATCAGGGTGGCGATCGCGAAAGTCGCCAATTCTCGGTACTAGCCAATGCTGAGCAAAGGAAGGTACGGTAGAAATCGACAGCTGAGTAGGGTTTGGATCTTGGTTAATTCGTCTTACTCCATCTTGAATATGGGCAAAGCCTTTCTTCGCTTGCAGGTACAGTATTTCGCCTTCATGGGTTAATACTATTTTTCGGTGCTGACGAATAAACAAGTCTGCACCTAACCACTCTTCAAGTTGACGAATTTGTTGGCTGACGGCAGCTGCCGTGACAAACAGCTTTTCAGCCGCGAGTTTAAAACTGCCTGTTTCAGCTGCAGTATAAAAATAGTAGATCCCTTGGAAAGGTGGGGTTCGCTCTCTCACATTAGTTTTCCTTAACTGAATGCCAGTATCTATCGTTTGTCGCGAGTGTGTTGTTGGTCGATTATTGACCATAACAAAGCGGTGAATCAATAGGAGAAAGGTTATGAACACGATAACTGCGAGAACAAATCGTCATCAAGCATTGTTTTCATCATTATCAGTTAAGGAATTCTATTCTAAATTTAGACTTTATTTTCAGAACCGTAGAACGAGAAAGCACCTAGCTGAACTGTCAGATCATTTACTTGAAGATGTTGGTATTACCCGAGGTCAGGCTAATGAAGAGGTGAGAAAGTCATTTTGGGAGTGATTCAGATGATCAGACGAACTCTTTCTTCTTAGGAAGAGTTACACCAAAACCAACGCTAGATCTTTGAGATATCAGAAACTTCTTCATGTAGCCATTCAGTAAACGCCGCAATACGCTCTTTCCTCGGTGAGCTAGGATCAAAACATAAGTTAACTTGTACGCCAGGTGTCATGCTTATATCAAAGATATCTATTTCCATCCAACTTGTTTGCTCGTAATCGTTAAGTCATCTAATGAGAAATGACGTCGGTTTAGATTGCAAGAGTAGTGATTCTGTTGATTGTACTAAGTACTTATAATGTAAGCTTACAAAAAAGGAGCCAAAATGGCTCCTTCTCGATTTTGACTATTCTTCCCAAACCACTAATTTATCTTTCGGCCAGTTATGACCGATCTCATGATATTTCTGCTCAAGGATATGTCGTTTGATTTTAAGCGTTGGTGTTAACACGCCATTCTCAATACTCCACGGTTCTTTAATCATCAGTACGCCTTTGATCTTCTCATGCGAAGCTAACTGTTCGTTCATTTTTTCAATGACGCGTTTGCTTGTTCTTTCGTAACGAGCCCGATCAAAATTAGGGAAGTCATGCGGCACTACGAGCAGGATAGGGCCAGGTAAGCCTAAGCCTATCAAACACATCATCTCCACGCGGCTGTACTCAAAGAGTTTATTTTCGATTGGTACAGGAGCGACAAACTTGCCTTTCGCGGTTTTAAAGGTATCTTTCTTACGCCCACGAATCGTTAAATAGCCTTCGCTGTCAATATCACCAATATCACCCGTATGAAGCCAACCTTCTGAGTTAAAAGATTCTTGAGTTGCAATGTCATTTTTGTAATAACCAGAGAACATGCCTTTGCTTCGAACTAAAATCTCTTCGTCTTCTGCAATTTTGAGTTCAATGCCCGGACCAGCATTACCTACAGTGCCAATTTTGTCTGCTCTAAACGGGTAGTTAATCGTGCTGTAGGCGAAAGACTCAGTCATTCCCCAAGCTTCGGTAATGTGTAGGCCAACACTCTCATACCATGCAAGTAGAGCTGGTGATACCGGAGCTGAACCACAGCCAAGAACGCGAGCTTGGTCTAACCCCAGACCATCAGCCAGTTTCTTCTTAATGATGTTATTAACAAACGGGATTTTAAGTAAAAAGTTCAGTTTTTTCTGCGGTAACTTATCTTGAATTCGTTGTTGGAACAGAGTCCATAAACGAGGCACTGAAATAAACAAGGTTGGTCGGTGCATTTTCACATCATCAATAAATGTGTCTAACGACTCTGGGAAAGCGGTGACCACACCACCGGCTACTGAAGAGCCAAAGATATAAACGCGTTCTGTGATATGGGCGAGCGGCAGATAAGAAAACAAACGATCGCCAGGTTGAATACCAATATGATCGATCAACCTTTGTACAGACCACGTAAAGGCGCCGTAGGTGAGCATAGCACCTTTTGGTAGTCCTGATGTACCAGACGTATAGACAAGTGACATTAGCTTATCATCGTGATGTTGAGGACGTTTGGTTGATGGCTCGTGTGTATCGATGAGCTGTTCAAAAGTGTGTTGGCACTTCGCAGCGCTATCGTATGGTAGCGAAATGCTCACTAAGTTCGGATTGTCATCGAGTACTTTTTGAGTTGCCGCAGGATCATCAAGTTTGCCTGTAATCACAATCTTACTTTCACTGTGCTCAATACAATACTGAATGGTGTCTGTGCCAGCAGTAGGAAAGATTGGGACGCTGACAAAATCTCCTAACATCATGGCAAGGTCACAGATAAACCACTCTGCACAGTTTTTAGACACGAGAGCGACTCGGTCACCGGGTTGAGCTCCGAGTCCCTCTAATGCTGATGCCAGTTTTAGTGCTTTGTCGGCCACTTCTTTATAAGTGAACTCAACAAATTGGCGGTTAATTATTTGTTTTAAGTAGACTTCATCTGGACGTTCTTCTGCCCATCTTAAAATCATGTCATTGGGTGTAGGGAGAGCTGTTGCTTTTTCTTGGCTAAACTCGTTAGGCTGAATCATTGTCTAACTCCATGTTTTTCGCTAAGTTATTATTTTTTTGTTAAAATCATGTTAAATGTACCATGATTTTTTCTTTTAGGGAGTAAAATTAGCGTTTTATGTTATCCATGCAGGCACGCCTATAGCTCGCAGGTGTCACACCTGTTCTTTTCTTAAAGATTCTTGAGAAATACGAGACATCTTTGTATCCACATTGATAAGCGATAACGGCTATTTTTGATTCGGTATCTGCCTCAATCAATTTTTTTGCTAGTAGGATTCGTTTATCGCACACGAAGTCCCTAAAGCTTACTCCAAAGTGTAGATGAAACTTTTTAGAAAAGTAGGTCGTTGAACAGTGACATTTTTCTGCAATTTCTTTTTCTCTGATCTCTTTGTTTATGTTGTCCATAACAAAGTTGACGACTTCTGAAGTAAACAGTTTGGCTGGCAGTTGATTGTTGTTGTTCATGTCCCTGTCGAGATCGAAATGGGTCTCGAAGATATGTTGCGTTTTGTGCTTAAGTTGCTCAAAGGTACTGGTCAGATGATTACTGTTTGTTTCAATAATGAAAAATATATTCTTATGATTTCGAACGATATTAGGTAAAGCGTCTGAGCAAATAATAACGATTCGTTTGTTTAGGTTTTCACAAATAGATAGGGCCATTGTAAGTAATTGAAGTTTATCCGTTCTGTTTAGTATAAAGAATACTAACCTGACCTCTAAGTTACTGATTATAGATATATCTTGTCCAAAATTGTCAATAGAGAAGTAATGACTGATTTTTTTTATAATAATGGAATTGAACTCACTATCTCTATCCGATAATAAAGGTGTTATTGATTTCATATAAATATCAACTCTATTTCATATTTAAATTTTAATTTTATAAAACGATAAATTTCTATGCATATAAAATAGATTAGAAGTACCACAAAAAAGTGCAAGTAAATGGCAAAAA
This sequence comes from Vibrio sp. PSi01, assembly GCF_054960695.1. NCBI lineage: Bacteria > Pseudomonadati > Pseudomonadota > Gammaproteobacteria > Vibrionales > Vibrionaceae > Vibrio > Vibrio sp. PSi01. Next base: position 168,676 of record NZ_JBHNYN010000005.1, on the reverse strand, counting down.
AATCCTAACCTAATATATAACTCACCTCTAGATTTAGTTTACAGGTAAACAAAGCCTGATATGTAAATCAAGGAGAGGTTCTCATGGATAAGTTTTTGAATAATTGTAAAGAATTCATGAAAGATGAAGAAGGGTTGACTGTTATCGAGTACGTAATCGGAGCAGCATTATTGGTATTAGGCTTAACAACGGTATTTTCAGGTTTAGGAAACACATTGTCGACCAAACTGAATGCTATTGTAGCCAATGTTGGTACGACTACTGGTGGTTAATACCTCATGAATAGAAAAATAGTGAGACAACAGAGAGGATTAACGACGGTCGAGTATGTGATCGGTGCGGCCTCACTTGTTATCTTTATCGCGTTAGTTTTTTTTGGAATGTCGTCAGCTTTGTTGAGTAAATTCCAAAGTATAATATCGAGTGTGTAAATATACTATATGATTAATGAGCCTTCTGTTTTTTGGGCGTTGTTAATTGCAGTTTCGGTATACGATGTTGATAAGCATCGTATACCAAACAAAATATTGATTATGTTTATATTTGTATATTTACTATCAATGTTTAACAGCAATTACACTTTAGATGTTTTTCTAATGTCACTATCTGGAGCCGTTGTGTTTTTCGGTGCCGGTTTGCTTCTTTATTTTTTTAGAGCGATGTCTGCAGGGGATGTGAAGTTATTAGGTATTGTAGGGATGTATCTTGGGTGGGGACAGTTACTGGATGCTTCATACTTTATTTTGGTTTCTTCTGGAGTTATAGGCGCTTTCTATCTGCTATATAACTTTTCTAATTCGAGCAGTCTTAGTATCAAAGGTTATTTTGAAAATAAGCTAATAGTGCTTGGTGGTGCTGCACCTGTCGTAGACAAAACTGCTGGCTTGCATATTCGATACTCAAATAAAGTGACGATGCCTTTTGCACCATCTGTTGTCATAGGGTTAGCGATGTATAGCTACTTTACTTGAATCTGTTGTTGGTTCGCTTCATGGAGAGGAATAATATATGGATATTATAGGGCATACTGATCCAACAACTTTGAAGCCTCAAATTTCAGCCCCAATCGTTCCTACATCTATTGATATGTTGGGTGTTCCTGAAGTCGTAATTGAAAATCTCGTACTTAAACATTTATCTGCTTATCCTAAATCGGATGTTTTAGATCTATCTAATTATTTGTGTGTTGTTACTCATATTGTGGAAAGTGCTTTAGCTGTTTTGCGGAAAAAGTCATTAATAGAGGTGTTTCAACCGACTTCGGACATTTCTTTTGCGTCAGTCTCACATAGCCATGTTCGCTATTCTCTTTCTGACAAAGGGCTTGAGGAAGCAGATTTATCTTTCAAACGGGATGCCTATTTAGGTCCCGCACCGGTTTCGCTTACCCAATATACAGAGGTAGTAAAACAACAAGATCTGAGAGCTGAGTTGGTAACTAGACCGCATGTTGAAGTGGCATTAAGCGATGTTTATGGTGTAGATAAGATGATTTCAGTGCTAGGGCCTGCAATAAATTCTGGGCGTGCTTTGTTGTTATATGGGCATGCCGGAACCGGAAAAACATTTGTCGCGAGCCGGATTGTGAACGCTTTACGTACATCTGTTTTTATACCTTACGCGGTCTATGCTCTAGGTAACATTATTAAAGTGTTCTCTGCACAGCATCATAAGCCGCTGGATAGTAATGGTAGTGATAAAGTTATCTCTCTTAAAGATCAATATGATAAACGTTGGCTTAATTGTGAAAGGCCAAATATTCAGGTTGGGGGAGAGCTCACCATGGATATGCTTGAGGTCAATCACTCGGAGAATAGTCGCGTTTGGTTAGCACCTGTACAGATGATGGCAAACAATGGGATTTTTGTGATTGATGACCTTGGTCGTCAGCCTATGCCCGTTGATACTTTGCTTAATCGTTGGATTGTACCTATGGAATACTCTTTCGATTATTTATCTCTACCTAACGGTCAGCAAATAACGATGCCGTTTGTGCTAACGCTAGCCTTTTCTACCAACTTAAATCCCGAAAAAATAAGCGACCCTGCATTCTTACGTCGTTTAGGTTACAAAATTCAATTCAAGCCTCTGAATCAGAGAGATTATGAAGCTTTATGGATGAGCATCGTTTCTGAAAAAGAGGTTGCGCTTCAAGATGGATTCTTTGAGCGTTTGTCCCAAATGCACACGCTTTACAAAATCCCACTTTTTCCTTGTTTACCGAAAGATCTCGTTGGTATCAGCAAAGACATTCTTTCGTTCGAACAACTCCCGCCTGTGATTACCTTCGATATTCTTTCTATGGCATGGAAAGTCTATTTTACCTCTGATGGACCCGAGGACGAAAATAATGAATAAGAGTCAAGTTTTCCTACTGTTTTTATTGTCCGTAGTATTTGGTTTAGCTGCTGTATTTTTTGCTAAACAGTGGATGGACAACCAAGTTAAGCCAACCGTTGAAGTTGAAACTGTGGAGCGTCATCCGATTGTGGTTGCGTCCCAAGAAATCGAAGCCGGAACGGTTATTGAAGAGCAATTTTTAAACACTAAGCTCATGGAAGTCGATTGGATTAATGAAAACAACTATTCCGATGCTACTGAGCTGGTAGGTAAGGTCGTCGCCAATACGATTTATGCTGGAGAAATACTTCATAGAATGCGTTTTACTGTCCCTGGTGAGGGCTCTACGTTAGCTGCGTTAATCCCTGAAAATAAGCGAGCTGTGACCATTCGAGTTGATGATGTTATTGGTGTTGCGGGTTTCCTATTGCCAGGGAACAAGGTTGATATCCTAAATACCGTTTCTTATAGCAAAAATTCAGCATCTACCCAAACTGTACTCAAGGATATCAAAGTACTTGCGGTAGACCAAACGGCAAAAACAAAAGAAAACAGCCCTATTATTGTGCGAGCCGTAACGTTAGAGGTCTCCCCAAAAGACGCCGAGAAATTACTAACTGCAAAGAGTAAAGGCAGCATTCAGCTTACATTGAGAAATCCTCACGAAATTGAGAAGAAGGTTGTTCGTCGATACGTACCTAGACCTAGCGTAACTATCATTAAAGGTACACAAGCATCTAGCGTTCGCGTCAAGGATTGAGGTGATATATGAAAATAATAATAACGTGTATTTTGAGCCTAGTTTGTTTTTCTACACTGAGCTTTGCTGCTCTTCAAACTGGAAAAACCGTAACGGTTCCTCATCATAAATCGGCACACGTGGTTCTATCAGGGAAAGCCAGCAAAGTATCGCTTGGTGATCCTGATGTTCTGGACATTGTGATGTTGAAATCCAATGAGCTGTTTTTAATCGGGAAGAAGTTGGGTGCTACCAACTTAATGGCATGGGATTCAAGAGGTCAGTTGATCGAATCTATTGATATCGAGGTCACTCACGATCTCAACAGCCTAAAAGCGAAATTATATGAGTTTCTTCCTGATGAAACTATTGAGGTGCACAGCGCACAGAATCGTTTGTTGTTGAGTGGTCAGGTTAGTAATCAACAGCAAATGAATGTTGCGATGAGAATTGCCGAAACGTATTCCTCAGGTCAAAGTGCTGATGAATCAAAGGAAAGTGGTAGCGAGCAAGTTGCTACAACGGGTGTTATTAATTTGATGTCGATAGGTGGCGCGCAACAAGTTATGTTGGAAGTTACGGTGGCAGAGGTTCAAAGAAGCTTAGTGAGAAAATTCGATGCGAACTTTCATTTCTTTCAAACGAGTGGGTCGAATTTTTCTTGGGGTGCCTCTTCAGTTCCAGCAGGAGTGATAGGAGCAACGCCTATTTTTGATATTCCTATTTCAACCGATTACGGCATTTTGGGGTCGTTTATTGATAGTAATACTTTGTTTACCTTTGCATTGGATGTAGCCAAACAAAATGGTGTTGCCAAGGTCTTGGCTGAACCGAATCTAACCGCATTAAGTGGATCAAAGGCCGAGTTTTTAGCTGGGGGGGAGTTTCCGATTCCCGTCCCAGATGACGATGGTATTACGATTGAATACAAAGAATATGGTGTAGGGTTGAAATTTATACCGACAGTGCTCAGCGACAAGAAAATAAACCTTAACCTAGCTGTCGATGTAAGTGAAATTGCGAATAGTAGTTCGTTAACCATTGACCCAGGCACGACAAATGCTACTTATTTTATTCCTCCGATAACTCGAAGAAGTGCGTCGTCGACGCTTGAGTTAGCCGACGGTCAGACTATCGGTATTGCTGGTTTGCTCAGTGAAAATGTCAGAGATATCAGTAATAAAATGCCGGGTATTGGTGATGTCCCTATATTAGGTCAGCTCTTTAATAGTCAAGAGTATGTGTCTGGAGAAACTGAGTTAGTTATTTTGGTGACCCCAAGACTCGCCAAGCCAATCGATCGAAGCAAAGTGACCTTACCAACTGATGCTTTTGTTAATCCGAATGACTTGGAATATTACTTGTTAGGTAGGAGTGCTTACATTGCAGAGCCATCTGGTTCTGACTCAGGCGAATCTCAAGCATCACAAGATATCCCTTCGACAGATGGTGGTAGCGAAGGCTCATTTGGGCATGATTTATAAGGAGATAGATATGATTAGAACAATGATGGTCTTTCTCGTAATGGTATTAGTTGGCTGTGCGAATGATGTTCGATTGGGGCATTCGGTAGCGCTGGTGAAAACAGAACAAACGTATAACCCTAATGCGACCCAAGAGAACTTACTCGTAGTACCTGACGGTACAGGGGAGCGGATGCAGACTGGTTACGACAGATATGTAGGCAGAGGTGAAAGCGATCTGTCAGGAAGTAGTAGCCAGATCTTAGAAGAGTTTAATTAAATCTGGAGGTACTCACATGTTGTATCGAGTATCACAAAGCCCTAAAAAACAGAAAGGTTTAGTCGTGATAATGATTACTGCTGCCTTGTTAGTTTTCTTAGCGGTGTCAGCGTTAGCTGTCGATATAAACCATATGGTTGTGAATAAAACACGCTTACAAAATGCAGTTGATTCTGCAGCGTTGGCTGCCGCAACCATATTAGACAACAGCAAAGATAAAGATGCTGTCGACGCGGAAATAGGTACGGCACTGAATGCCATGGCGACATCAACGGGAAATCATGAATTTGATTTTAGTACGGCATCTATAAGTATTGATTATTCAAATGATCCTCAAGACTTTACTGGGACTGCCACTTTTGGTGCTGATGATGATGTCTATGTTCGGGTTCGAGTGGATTCATTGGATATGGATGAGTTCTTTATACAGATGTTTGGTTTAGAGAAATCTGTCTCGGCGAGTGCCGTTGCTGGACCAAGTTCAGGATTTCGTGTTGTAAATAATGTTGTGCCGATTGGTGTTTGTATTGGTGATGGTACGTCTGATAACGATATTGATCCAGAAGATGGATTTCATGATGAAACTGGTGCAGCTATAACGAGTGTATTTGGTTATGAAGTTGGGACCGTTCATGCATTAAAAGTGGGAGATAAAAATCTATCTGAAATGGGAAATGGTAACTATCACTTATTAGATTTTGGTTCAGGTGGTAAAGCGGTAAAAGAAGGGTTGGGCGGAAACTATAGTTACCCAGTCGAAATCGGTGAAGATATCACGACGAAGCCCGGTGGCACGGTTGGCCCTACTGGCGATGGTTTGAATACTCGTTTTGGTGATTATGGTGGTGGTTTGTCAGCATCCGATTACCCTTCTGATTATGTGACCACAGAACCAACTGATGAAATAACGATTGATGCCAATACTGGTGAGATCGATTCTGATGGCAGTTATACCTTTGCTCAATATGAATCAGATACAAATACATGCATTGCGAATAACGGTTCGGGATGTGCTTCCAATGGTGTGGCTTGGCGCCGTATTCTACCGATACCAATGGTTGATTGCTCTGGAAAAAGTGGTGGTACGACCGACTTTACAGTGAGCAAAATTGGCTGTTTCTTTTTATTGCAAAAAGCACCAACCAATAACTCGGGAACACCAGCCGTTTTTGGTGAGTTTATACATTCTTGCAGTGTTACGAGCGGATCAGGTAGTACAGAGTCAACTACAGAAGGGGCTTACAAAATTGTTTTGTACAAAGACCCTAACAGTGGAGAGTCCTGATTATGAAATTTTTTAATAAATCTAATCGCGGTTTTGCTGCCATTGAGATGGTCATTGCGACACCTGTACTGTTGTTTTTTCTGATCTTAGTGCTTGAGTTCGGCAATATTCTGATTCATTACAATGTTATCTCAAAGTCTGTGCAAAATGGTGCTCGTTACGCCGTTAGTGAAGTTTACGGAACTATAGGTGGAACGATCGCGCCAACGTCAGAAATACAAAATGTGGTGGTTTACGGTCAGAACAGCATAGGCACAGCACTGTTATCTACTTTAACAACAGCTGACGTAACTATTAGTCCACCTTCAGGTGATAGTTACGTGCGGGTGAGTGTTACGTATGACTACATACCGCAGTTTTTATCTATCCCTTTTTCTTCAGCAAGTTTTTCTATTCCGCTGAGCGTCACTTCGGTGATGAGGGTGCTGTGATGAAAAAATTTAAAACAGGAATAAAAGGGATTGCCATTATTGAATTTACAATCGTCTCATGGTTTGTTTTTTTATTGGTGTTTCTCATTTTAGCGCTAGGGGCCTATGTATTTTCGTTGCAAATGGTCAGTGAAGCGACGAGGAAAGCCGCAAGGCTAGCAACTGTTTGCTATGTTGAAGATAGAGATAATATTGCAGGAATGGTTGTGGCTGAACTGCCGCTTATTGGATTTACTAATGCAAATCTAGAAGTTGCTTATTTAGATATTAATGGCAGTGAAATTTCGTCCGGTTACGATACTAATCCAGGGTTTAGCAACATTAAATTTGTTCGTGCTCGGGCTACGGGGTATGGAATTCAACTTATTGATAATTTAAGTTTTTTAGGTGCAGGTGGCTATTTGGCCGCTCCCTCATTTGAAACAATATTACCCGCTGAAAGTTTGGGTGTGGTTAGGGCTGACTCTGAAAAAAGGAATCGGTGTCCATAGTTATTTATTACGGGAGTAGCGGTATGGGGGAAGCGGTTAAAATAACGCCTAATGAGAACGATATTACGCGTTTAAGAACAAACCTTAAGGTTTGGTTAATTTACAGTACTGATGGTTTTCATTCACATATGAGCCAAGAGCTGCATAAATGTCGAAATGTGCACGTGACGTCATTTTCTCTAGCAGCAATGGGAGAGGAGTACTTGAAAAGTGCAGACGTTCCTGAGCTTATTTTTGTCGAAGCTCATGGGAATTGGGCTCAAAAGATGGTGGAGCTTCAGGGGTATGATTTATCACTAGAAGACAAGGATTTGTCATTAGTGGTGCTTGGTGATGAAAGCGATAATGGTTCTTTGAAAATCGCTTTGCGTTTAGGGGCTTCAGACTTTTTATCTCATAACGTGACTCTCTCGGATTTGCTCCCTTTATTGAAAAAAACGGCTTCTGAAAAACTCGAAAATTCGAGCTACGGTGAATTCATCCTATTTCTGAATACTAAGGGAGGGATGGGGGCAACGACCCTAGCGTTGAATACTGCTATTGAAATGGCCAGTCAGCATCCAGGTGAAGTTCTTTTGCTCGACATCGACCTTCAATTTGGCGTGATACCCGATTATTTAAATATTGTGCCTACTTATAGTGTTTCTGATGCAATTAATAGTTCGAATGACTTGGATGAAATGTCTTTGGGAGCGTTAGTAAATAAACACGAATCTGGTCTACATATTCTAAGCTTTAAACATGAAAACAACGCGGATGACTTTGAACAAGCACAGAAAATAGGTCGATTGCTTCCGATACTACGTCGTTTTTACCCTTATGTGATCATCGATCTTTCTCGAGGTTTAGATCATGTGTTTGCATCAGCAATATCACCAGCAACCAAAGTACTGTTGGTTTTGCAGCAAAGCTTAGTATCAGTAAAAAATACCAGCAGGTTAATTAAGTCTCTGAAATTTGAATATGGCCTACAAGGCGATTCAATCGAAGTCATTATCAACCGGTATGAAAAGCGACATTCAATCAAGTTAAAAGACATTGAACAAGCGGTAGGCAAACATGACATACACCTTATGCCTAATGATTTTAAAGTGGCGTTAGAGAGTGCCAATCTAGGCCAACCGTTAGTTCAATCGAGAAAGAAAAGCTCTATTACTCGCTCTATCATCGACTTGTCTCACATTCTTTCACCACCAGAGCAAGAAGAAAAAGGGTGGTTGAAAAAGTTGTTTTCATAACACGTTGATAAAAAGTAAACACGAGGGATTGTGATGTTTTTTAAACGAAAAAATGTAAACCCAGAGTTTGAAAAAAAAGTAGAACAGGTTTCGCATGATTCCGAAGGTGTCAATTCTGTTGAGCATTTATCTAGTGTTGATGTGTCTAACCAAACTCAAAAATCAAATGCGAATGTAGAGAAAGAAAAAGCCATTGATGAAGCTCGGAAAGTATTGGAGCACGAGCTTTCTATAAAGCACTTCTTTCACAAACAACTTCTTGAAACCTTAGATCTTGGCTTGTTATCGAGTTTGGAGAAAGAGCGAGCGAAGGTAGATCTGCATGAGGCTATTGTGCAATTAATGGCTGAGGACGGTAGCCATGCTCTAAGTGCTGAAGGACGAAAAAGAGTCATTAAGCAGATTGAGGATGAGGTCTTTGGTCTTGGTCCATTAGAGCCACTGCTAGCCGACCAAACTGTATCTGATATATTGGTAAACGGACCTAAAAGTGTTTATGTGGAACGTCGAGGTAAGCTAGAAAAAACGCCTTATACGTTTCTTGATGATCGCCATTTAAGAAATATCATCGACAGAATCGTAAGCCAAGTTGGACGCCGCATAGATGAAGCATCACCTATGGTAGATGCTCGACTTATCGATGGTTCTAGGGTAAATGCGATTATCCCCCCTTTAGCACTTGATGGCCCTTCTGTGTCAATCCGTCGTTTTGCTGTTGATCGTTTGACGATGGATAATTTAATTGGCTATGACTCAGTTTCTCCCCAAATGGCCAAGTTCGTCGAGGCGGCGGTCAAGGGAGAGTTGAATATACTTATTTCGGGTGGGACCGGCTCAGGAAAAACCACAACACTCAATATCTTTTCTGGGTTCATTCCACGTGATCAGCGCATTATTACCATTGAAGACTCTGCGGAATTACAACTTCAACAGCCACATGTTATTCGTTTAGAGACCCGCCCTGCTAACTTAGAAGGGAAGGGAGAAATCAGTCAACGTGAATTGGTCAAAAACACCTTACGTATGCGTCCTGATCGAATCGTGGTTGGGGAAGTACGTGGTAGTGAAGCGGTGGATATGTTAGCTGCTATGAACACTGGTCATGATGGCTCACTTGCTACTATTCATGCGAATACTCCTCGTGACGCCTTAAGCCGTGTTGAGAACATGTTTTCAATGGCGGGGTGGAATATATCGACCAAAAACTTAAGAGCTCAAATTGCTTCTGCTATTCATCTTGTCGTTCAAATGGAGCGACAAGAAGATGGTAAGCGCCGTATGGTTAGTATCCAAGAAATCAACGGTATGGAAGGTGAAGTGATTACGATGTCGGAAATTTTCCGTTTTCAACGTAAAGGTATTGACGAAGACGGAAACATTATCGGCTATTTCACTGCTACGGGTGTCGTTCCTCAATACCACGATCAGTTGGTAAAACGTGGTCTCGAACTGCCCTTTGAGCTCTTTACTGAGACTCATAATTAAGGAGGGATTATGGATAATGTAAGTGTTTCATTAGCCCTGTTATTTATCGCAGTACTTTTTATTTCGCAGGCTTTGTTATTACCGGCTGCGGGGAAAAAAGCGAAGCATAAAGAGTTATCTCGTCGCTTGAAAGAGACGCAACGTAATATTGATGAAGAGAGTTTGTCATTACTTAAAGAACATTATAACAAAGACTTATCTCCGATAGACCGCAAGCTGACAATTATCCCTTTCTTTGCTGGATTAAAAAGAATGTTGGAGTTAGCGGGTATGAAGATAACGCTAAGTCGATTCTTGTTTACCGTTTTCCTGTGTGGTGTATTACTCTCACTGATATCGATGATGACAAACCAAGTATGGTTTATTAGCGTTGCAGCCTTCATTTTTGTTTGGGTTATCGCCTATCTATTTGTGCAAAATCGAGTGACCTACAGAATGGCTCGATTTGAAGAACAACTTCCGGAAGCGTTAGATATTATCCGACGGGCATTGCAAGCCGGACAACCACTTGTTCAGTCTTTTAATGAAGTAGGTGAGGAACTGCCTGATCCCATTGGCGTAGAGTTCAAAAACACCTATAACCTGCTTAACTATGGTTATGATTTACGGTTAGCGATTTTGCAGATGGCAGAGCGCGTGCCGACGGTTTCAATGTTAGCTTTTTCTAGTGCGGTGATGCTGCAAAAAGAGACCGGGGGGAATCTGTCAGAGAATCTACAAAAGGTATCCGAAGTACTAAGAGCTCGCTTCAAGTTAGAAAGGAAAATAAAAACACTGTCTGCTGAAAGTCGTTTGTCAGCTTGGATCCTAACGCTATCCCCATTCGGTCTATTTTTTGCCTTAAAGATAGCTAGCCCTGAATATATCGAACCTCTTTATAAAGATCCGCGAGGTGTTTCGATGGTAAGTGTCGGTATTGTGCTTTTAGCGATAGGAGCGTTATGGATTAAAAAGATCATCAGTATAGAGATTTAGCTCATGGAACTATTAAATATTGAAGTATGGAAGCAGATGCTCGCAAGTTTTGGAGTAAGTTCTCAGATGGTCATCTACTTGATGATTCTACTCACAACTGTTTTGCTCACATTAACGATTGGATTCTTGCTTTTAGGCGCTAGCTCCCCTTTGGATAAGAAGCTAAAACAGATATCAGAAGAGAGTGGTACTCATTCAAGAAAACCATATGATTTTTCAAATACGTTAGAGTCACTGAGTCCTTTTATTGGTAAAGGGAATAAAAAGGATAATGAAACCTACTCAGAAAAGTTGATGCACGCTGGGTTCCACGAAAAAAGGGCGTTATCTGTTTTTTACGCGTTGAAAGTCTTATCTAGTTTGATAGGGATTGTCGCTGCTTTTATGGTTTATTACATATCACTAGGTGGTAGTTACAATAATTTACTCATAATGACTTGTGTTTTTCTTGGGACTTTCACACCCAATATTATTCTAAGTAAACTACAAAAAGAACGTCAGAAAAAAATTAGAAATGGCGTACCTGATGCACTTGACCTTCTCGTAGTGTGTACTGAATCTGGACTTGGTTTTAATGCTGCTCTGGGACGTGTGGCGTCAGAGCTTTATGTTTCTCAGCCTGATTTAGCGGATGAGTTAGAGACTGTGTTTGCCAAAATCCAAGCGGGTGTCACTATGCCTGATGCGCTTAGACAGTTTATCGAACGAACCGGTTTAGTAGAATTAGAAGGTTTGGTTTCTTTGCTTTCTCACGCATCGAGAATGGGTGGGAGTTTAGCGCAAACACTCCGTGATTATACGGAAGATTTTAGAGATAAGCGTCAGCAAGCCGCTGAGGAAATCGCGGCAAAAATACCGACTAAAATGTTATTCCCCATGCTGATATTTATTTGGCCTTGCTTTTTCATTGTTGCACTTGGCCCAGGACTATTGATCGTAATGGATGCGCTAAGTGCGCCGGGAGCAAGCTTATGATTTTTAATAATAAATTTCTTATTTTTCTGTTACCCATATTACTGCTTGGGTGCGCCTCTTCTGATGAGCCTACAAACCAGTTTGATGCTGAGCTGTATTCCGGGAAGCCAATAGATACTTTAACGAGTGATGATCCACCTCTTAATGAGAAAGAAGCAATAATGCGTGGTGATATTGCTCTTCGAGATAACAACATAGATTTGGCATTATATGAATATATACGTTCGTTATCTTTTCCAGAAAAAGAATTTCATGATAAAACTTTGTTCACTATTGGCCGAATACATTCGTCTCGAGGTAACTATGCACTGGCCGAGAAAGCCTACCTAGCTGCATTAGATTTTAATCCTGCCCATACAGAAGTATTGGAGCAGTTGGGAGTTTTATATACGAAACAGCGCCGCACAGATGAAGGGCGAAGCTATTTCTTTAAAGCGATCAACTCAGATCAAGTGCGATTAAAAAGCAGTGAAACGATTAAAAACTACCAAGCGTTGAGTCAAAGTGAAGTAACTAGTTTGAAGGTCGATAGTATGTCTCCTGCATTGGCTTATATGGGGGTTGGTGTACTGGAAGATGTTGACGGGAAGCATCAGATTGCACAAGAGTACTTTAAAAAATCACTGACGATAGATAAAAGCTCAGTCAAAGCTTTGTTGAATATGGGCTACTCTCATTACATGTACGGTAATTATAAGGAAGCGTATCAGTACACGCGTTCAGCTTTAGAGTTAGAGCCAAATAATGAAAAAGCTCAGAATAATCTGGCGCTTATTTATTTAGCTTCTGGGGATATTAAGAAGGCAACCAACGTGTTCATGAGGCATATGGATGCACCGGAAGCGTTGAATAATGTTGGATATTTCCTGATATTACAAGGAAAGCCTGATCTGGCGATTCCATATTTACAACAAGCTATCGATAAAAAATCATCTTATTACAAAGTAGCAAATGAAAATTTAAACAGAGCGTTAGCAGAAGTGAGAGAGATGGAACAGTAATGATTTGACTTTGGCTCAATGAAAAGGATATTCATGTTGCCTAGAAATGAGAATTTTAACAAAGATATCGTTGTTATTTCTGCAATTTGGCTAGTTTGCGCCATCGCGATATTTATTTACAAGTGGGAAAGCGTTTCAATATTAAACCTGAATGATAATGACGATTATATGCGTTTTGTTCAGTTTCAAGAGTGGATGAAGAACGGTCATTGGTATCTTGAACCGATGAGTAACTTTAATCCCGCTGATGGTAATATAATCCATTGGTCTCGTTTTCCTGACCTAATGTTATCGCTAGTCGCTTTTCCACTATTACTAGTCGCCGATGATAGTGTTGCGTATACGATTTCAATATCGATTGTTCCATTACTTTATTTACTGATTTTTGCATTGTCATGCTTTTATTTAAGTGAACATTTATTTGGCGACAAATATCGTTTTATTAGCATGATGTTTGCTATCTCCTCCCCTTCAATTATTCACTTCTTACCGGGTTCTATTGATCATCATAATATTCAGCTTATCTTTGCAGCCCTATTTTTAGCTTTAACACCTGTGAATCATAGCCAGGTGAATCATTCATGGCGTGTTTATGCTCAATCAATTATCCTGTCTTTATCGTTGTGGACAGGTTTAGATAATATATTGTTATTTATGATTTTCTTCGCTATTTACACCGTGTATTGCGGTCTTGTACGCCACGAGTGGCTTAGTTATGTTTCTAAGTTGTATGCGAGTTCCGCTTTGTTTGGAATTTTTGCAATTTTATTAAATCGGCCTTACGATGAGTTTTTTGTTTTTAAGTACGACGAAATATCATTTGTTCTCATCATTCTTTTCTTTTGTGGCTGGCTATTTGTAAATGTTTACCATCGAATAATGAATGAAGGTAAGAGCCTATTTCAAAGGGCTTTGTTATTCTTTTTTCTTGCTGTTTTATTTTTAATTCTAGTTGCAGTGCTTTACCCTTCACTCAGTAGTGCTTTATTTATTGATTACTCCCCACTACTAAAATTGTATTGGCTTGACCAAGTTACAGAAGCAAAATCGATCGCTAGATACATCATGAGTCACGGTTTTTTCTCCATAGAGAATTATGCTTTACTCGTTGTTCCAGCCACGTTGTACCCACTTTTTAAGAATAAAAACGACCATTGCACAATTTTGTATCTCATTTTTATGTTTAATCTAGCCCTTGCTATTTTTTGGCAGATTAGGGTTATGAGACTGTGCTTTGTGTTAGCTGCACCTCTTCAAGCATATGTTGTTCTGCAGTTGTCAGGTTACATTCGCTCTTCAATCTTAAAAGCTACAGTTATTTTTTCTGGCGCACCGTTAGCTGTAGCATTTGTCATTCTCGCTTTGTCGCCATCAGAGGAAATTACAACTACTCTTGATGAAGAGAAAGAATCGCTGAATATCTATAAAGTACTAAAAGATAACGATATAAACTCACAAACAATCCTCTCTGGAATAGAAACTGGAGCTCCTGTATTAGCAAAGACAAATAACAGTATTATTGCCGCTCCTTATCATCGAAATATTGTCGGGAATAGGTTTCTTATTGAGGTAATGCTAGAGGAAGATCTCGGGTTAGTTGAAAGGAAAATTATAGATAAAAGCGTAGATATTATTGTTGTTGGCAATGATCCTCATTTGTTGATTCTAAAGGGGGCGGCGGGAGAGGAGGCGTTTATCAATAAATTATACAGCTCAGATACTCCAACTTGGTTGGAGGTTGTACACGACAACATTGAAAGCGGTTATCGAGTCTTTAGAGTTAGGGGGAGTTCATGAAAAACCAAACCATTGCTGTGTTACTCCCGTGCTATAACGAAGCTGGCGCGGTCGGAAAAACGGTCATTTCTTTTCAACAAGCTTTACCTAATTCTACTATTTATGTGTATGACAACAATTCAACTGACAACACGATAGAGGAGGCGATGCAAGCCGGTGCTGTTGTTCGACATGAGTCTCGTCAAGGGAAGGGAGAAGTCGTTAGGCGCATGTTCTCTGATGTTGAGGCTGATATTTACGTGATGGCTGATGGTGATGACACTTACGATGCGTCTATATGTCCGGCTTTGATCGAGCAATTAAATAATGAAAAGCTCGATATGATTATTGGAAGCCGAGAGCGCTCTTCAGGTGCGTATCCTAAAGGACATATATTCGGCAATAAAATGTTCTCTTCACTTATCAATCAGGGATTTAACGCCCAATTAAGTGATGTTTTTTCGGGGTATCGGATTATGAGTCGCCGGTTTGTGAAATCAGTCCCGATTTTTAGTGATGGTTTTCAAATTGAAACCGAACTCACCGTGCATGCATTACATCATAATATGTCCATTAAAGAAGTCTCAACTCAGTACCAATCTAGGCCGGAAGGAACCGCTAGCAAATTGAATACATTGAGTGATGGTCTGAAGATCCTCAACTTTATCTTGTTCTTATTGAGAGATGTTAAGCCGATGTTTTTCTTTGGCGTATTGTCTATGTTGCTTTGTGTCATCTCATTGAGCTTGGGAATTCCCGTTATTTTAGATTTTGTTGATACCGGACTAGTAGAAAGGGTGCCAACTGCGATTTTGTCTAGCTCGATTGCATTAATTTCGGTGATGTCTTTTTTCTGTGGATTGATACTCGACAATGTGTCACGAGGTCGGCGAGAGATGCGAATTCTTTCTATATTAAGATGCAGTAATAACAAACCATTGGAATAGGATTCTGGTATGAGAATAAGCAAGGATGAAGATAACGATTGGCTCGATTATTTATCTCGTTTCAGTGATGAATACGATGAACGAGTTTATGAGCGTAATACCACGGGGTATGTGATGAGGGCAGGTCATATCGCGTGTGAAAGACCATTCGGAGAAGATAAGCATTTCCCCAAAGTATTAGAGGTAGGTTCTGGAACTGGTGAACACTTATTGCATGTTAAACACACCTTCGATGAATACATTGTTAGTGATGGTGATGCATCAGCACTAGAAGTAGCAGATAAGCAACTCAGCCATATCAATTCTTATGACAAACTCACTTTTAACGTAACTAATGCTTGTGAGTTAGATTTTGAAAGTAACAGTTTTGATCGCGTGATCGCAACTCATATATTGGAGCACCTATACGAGCCTCATTTGGTGATCAAAGAGTGGTTAAGAGTGTTAAAACCAGGGGGAACTCTGTCTATTTTGATTCCTACCGATCCAGGAATCGCTTGGAAGATCGGGCGTTATATGACGACAAGAAAACACGGTTTAAAAAAGGGCTGGAATTACGATTACATAATGGCGAGAGAACATGTTAATCCATGTAATAACTTAATTGCCTTTTTAAACTATTACCTTCCTGACAATCAAAACTCGTTTTGGCCGTTGAGTTTTGCCCCCCTTATCGATTGTAATTTATTCTTCAATTTTCATGGAATTAAAATTGTTTCTAAGCATTAGAGTAGGAAGCTAGCAGTTAGCTTCCTACTTCCTGTTTAATATTACAGGCCAGTAGCGGCACCAAATAACATGAATATCCCAACTAAACCTACAATCGGCATCTTCACGGTTTTCAATAGCCAAACACCAACAATGATCAATGCGAAATCTAAGCCACTACTTACTGCGCTGGTGAAGATAGGTTGATACAGGGCTGCAAGTAATAGACCAACAACTGCTGCATTCACACCGGTAAGAGCACCAGCCACCAAAGGTTTACTCGCAATTGCCTGCCAGTTCTTCAGTACACCGAGTAGCAATAAGAAGCCCGGTAAGAACACGGCAATTGTTGCGAGCAGTGCACCTGTAATCGGTGCTGATGGCATTAACACATAACCGAGGTAAGTAGCTAACGTAAACATCGGGCCGGGAACCGCTTGCGCAGCAGCATAGCCTGTTAGGAAGGTATCTTGAGACAGTTGGTCGCCAATACCATTCTGTAGCAACGGAAGAACCACGTGACCGCCACCGAAGACTAAGCTGCCTGCTTGGTAAAATAACCCAAACACTTCGATGCCTTGAGAATATGCACTGAACAGAGGTAAACCAACCAATAGCGCTACAAAAATAACAAGCGGCGTTATGGATATCTTATGTGTCGATGGGACTGTCTTTAACTCTTGTGAAGTCAAAAACGTGCTGCCAATGATAGCTGCAAACAGAAGTACGAAAATTTGCGGCCAGATCCCTGGAATTAACAGCAGGACAATCGCTGTAATCACACACAATGCTGTTGCTATCTTTGATTGGCAAAAGTTTTTATACATGCCGAAAGTGGCGTCAGCTACAACCACAACTGCGAGCAGCTTTAGTCCGTGGATGATTGAGTTGAACAACGGCGCTTCCAATAGTTGGTTGCTCACTAAAGCCAATATCAGCATCAGAATGACCGATGGGGATGTGAAGCCGATAAAAGCAGCTATCGCACCAGTCAAGCCCCCTTTTTTGTAGCCAACCGCAAAGCCAACTTGGCTTGAACCTGGGCCCGGTAGAAACTGACTGAGTGCGACTATTTGCCCGTACTCTTCGTCGGACAACCAATTCAGTTTCTCAACAAATGTTTTACGGAAGTAGCCAATATGCGCCGCTGGTCCACCGAAGCTAATCCAGCCAAGCCAGAAAAAGGTTTTAAAAATTGAAAGCATGATCGATTCCAGATAAATGTTTAGCGTAATTTAGGTGGAGTTAAACTATGATTCAAATTAATTGTTTTAATTATAACTATGAATAATATAGGTTTTGTTTTATGGCTGATTTTAACTGGAAAGGGATCGACCTTAACTTGTTGATTGCATTACAGGCGCTGTATAAAACCAATAGCGTTAGCAAGGCAGCTGAACGTTGTTATGTCAGCCAGTCAGCAATGAGTCATAGTTTACAACGGCTTCGAAAGTTGTTTGATGACCCTTTGTTTGAGCGTGTTGGTAGCAGGATGGAGGCGACCGATCGAGCCATCGAATTATCCAGTACGGTAGAGACTTTACTCAATACCATTCAGTCAGAGGTACTGCTGTCTAAATCATTTGATGCCGCGACTTATAAAGGGACTTGGAAGATTGGTCTCACTGATTATGCTGAGCAGATGTTCGCTCCAATAGTGTTTGACCTTATTAAGCAATCTTCTCCTTACTCCCAAGTCGCGTTGTTCAATGTAAACCGGAGCAACTATCAACAACTTTTTGAAGATGCCAAACTCGACATTGCGATCGGTAGTTTTGGTCAGGTACCAAAGCATTATCGAACAAAGCATTTATACACTGAGGAACATGTTTGCTTGTTTGATAAATCGGTCTTGTCTATTGATTTACCTATGTCTTTAGAGCAATTTGTTTCTGTGGAGCATGCTCTTGTGTCGCCTTCTGGTGATTTAAAAACGGGCGTTGATAGTCGACTGGCAGAAGTGGGTTTTAGTCGACAGGTCGCTATAGCCTCAAGTAATTTTTTAACAGTAAAGCGATTGATTCGTGGGAGAGAATTGTTGTGTATTGTCCCCAAGCTAGTCGCGCGCAGCGAAGAAACTTTGCTGGCGGTGAAACCACCTATTGATGTTCCGGATTTTGATATACAGCTTGTTTATAGAAAGGCTAAACATTTAGATGATAAAAATAAGCGACTTAGAAAATTGATTGTGAATGCGATCTCTTCTGTGATTTCCGAATAGTCTATAGTGCAGGGTAGTCTTCAATTTTATATAAATTAATTTTAGAAAAATCCGATTTATTATAAGAATCCGACTATACTTAATTTACGACTCAAAGCAGTCGTAAAGAATAGGCTTTTTGATTTACCTAAGTAAAAAAATGGTTATATCCTTATGATATAGCTTAAAAAACTACCAGGCTAAACGGACTTAGTTGGTCTTGAAGCGCTAGCTCCCCCTAGCGCTTTTTCTTTTCCCTGACATCTATTCAGGCAGTAAGCTGTGAATTTTACTCAATAGTTGTTCTATCTGTTGTTTTTCATAGTGAGCAGTGACTTTAGATTGGCTACTCTCTCTGTGAATCAGTTGAGTTTCAATATGTTGCTGTAATAGGGCATCTTGTGAGTTCGCGCTGAGCTTCTCTGCAATAACCACAGCTTGTCGACCTATCGTGGTAAAGTCTTGTTTGATTGTGGTGAGTGGCGGGTTAAAAAAAGCGCTGTCTTCGATGCCATCAAAGCCGACGACCGCGACTTTTTCGGGCACTTTGATTTGCAGTTCTTGTAGCGCGCGTAATACTCCTAACGCCATTTGGTCACTTGCGACTAGCACGGCATCAAATCGGGTTTGTTTAGCGACAGCTTCTCGAACGCCAAGATAACCACTTTCTGCTTGCCAGTTTCCTTGATATTGATACTTCACCTTACTATCTGCATCTGATAACGCGGCTAACCAACTTTGATGACGAATCTTTGAGGCGCTGGATTCGTTCGGACCTGTGATCAACAAAAAGTCCGTTCGTCCGCTCTCAAGTAGATGTTGAGCCGCCAGTTTTGCTCCCTCCGCATGGTCACCACAAACATAGTTCACTTGGCTGTTAGAAGGAACATCAATGAAAATGAGGTTGAGGTGTTGATATTGATCCACTAACAATTCTGCATCGGCACTCTTTAAAGGCACATTGAGAATGATGCTGTCGACTTGTTGGGCTATCAGTTCACGAATTGCCTCTCGGGTATTCGCGAGATTGGGCTCGGAAACAACAGAGAAAGCAACGCCATAACTCATATCGTGAGCCTGCATTCGCACACCATTTGCGATCATTGCGGCACCGTGTAAGGCCATATCGAGAGTGACTAAGCCAACGCTGGTGGACTTGGCTCGACTGAGCATTTGAGCTCCTTTATTGGGCACATAGCCAAGTTGCTTTATGGCGGCGTTAACCTTATTGCGGGTGGATTCCGCGACGTCTTGTGAGCCATTGGTTACTCGAGATACTGTTTGGGTGGATACCCCTGCCAGTTTTGCTACGTCTTTAAAGGTGATACTCATCGCTCTACTCATCGAATATTTTAGGGTGAAATAAGCCTACCGAAATTTACCAAACTAAACTCTGCGCACTCTCAAATAAATGTCTTTTAAAACATTAAAAATGTTTCCGTAAACAGTCGATCTTGTGCAAATTTTTCGAATGTTAAAGCCAATTTAAATCACGTTTTTGTCGATTTTAGATACTAATTTGGCGTTATGAGTTCACTATTATTTTTATATTATGTTTACGAAAACAATAGAGATTAGTAATGAACGAATTTATTCACTTAAAGAGTAAAAATCATAGTTTGATCATTAAATCAGGGCGTGTTCCAGAGGTTTTGCATTGGGGAGCAAAGATCGCAAATATTGATGAAGATCTTCTGCTTTCGACAGAGAGACCGATTTCCCAAGCGCGACTGGATGTGGATGTGCCACTTTCTCTTTGCCCTGAGTTGGGCAGTGGACACTTTAACGCTCCGGGCATTGAAGGTCATAGAGAAGGGCTTGATTGGGCACCCGTGTTTAAGACCGTTCGTTACGATGTTCAAGAGCAAGAAGTGAGTTTTTTCCTTGAAGACAAGATTGCTCTATTGGAGCTCCAGGTTGAGATCAAACTGGATTTCGAATCTGACGTCGTCCAAAAGCGTGTAACCGTCACCAATAAAGGCAGTAATAAATACTGCCTGAATAAACTTTCTTCAACGCTGCCATTGCCGAATCATGCTAATGAGCTTATGACGTTCCATGGCCGCTGGTGTCATGAGTTTCAAACGCAACGCCAGCGCTTTGAACACGGTGGCTTCATGCAAGAAAACCGTCGCGGACGTACTTCACATGAAAACTTCCCAGGAATGTTTGCAGGTACGCAAGGTTTCTCAGAGCAAAATGGTTTGGTTTGGGGCTTCCATTTAGGTTGGAGTGGAAACCATCAAATGCGTGCTGATGTCCGCAGTGATGGTCGACGTTTTGTACAAGCAGGAGAGTTATTGCTTGCGGGTGAATCGATTCTAGAACCTGAGAGTACTTACCAAACACCTTGGCTCTATGGCTGTTACAGCAATTCTGGTTTGAACGGTATTGCTCAGCGTTTCCAGCAGTTTGTTCGTGACAATATTATTCAATTCCCTACCGATAAGCCTCGCCCTGTACATTTAAATACTTGGGAGGGGATCTACTTCGACCATAAACCTGAATACATCATGAAGATGGCAACGGAAGCGGGCGTGATGGGCGTTGAACGTTTCATTATTGATGATGGTTGGTTTGTGGGGCGTGATGGTGAACGTACCGCACTTGGCGACTGGTATTTGGATGAGGTGAAATATCCAAATGGCTTAGAGCCTGTGATTGAACATGTAAACCAACAGGGTATGGAGTTTGGCCTTTGGGTTGAACCTGAGATGGTAAGCCAAGATTCTAATCTTTACCTAAATCATCCTGATTGGGTGCTTGGTTTACAAGGGTATCATCAACCATCTGGCCGTTGGCAGTATGTGTTAGACCTACAAAATGAAGCGTGTTTTAACTATTTGTATGAACGCCTCAATGCGCTGCTGACTCGGTACAACATCACTTATTTAAAGTGGGATATGAACCGAGAGTTGGTTCAACCTGGGCATCAAGGTAAGGCTGCGGTGCATGGTCAAACTAAAGCGCTATATCGCCTTGTTGATGAGTTGAATCTAGCGCACCCAGAAGTCGAGATTGAATCTTGTTCTTCGGGCGGCGGCCGTATCGATTTTGAAATTCTAAAACGAACCCATCGTTTCTGGGCATCGGATTGTAATGATGCCTTAGAGCGCCAAGCCATTCAGAAAGGCATGAGTTACTTCTTCCCACCAGAAGTGATGGGGGCGCACATTGGCCCAGCAGAATGCCACTCAACCAACCGTCGTCACAGCATCAATATGCGTGGTGTAACTGCACTCATGGGGCACATGGGTGTTGAGCTTGACCCTGTTAAAGAATCACCGGAAGAGAAACAAGCATTCTCACATTACATTTCACTGCATAAGCAATTTCGTCATGTTTTGCATTCAGGCCGCAGTTTCCGAATGGATCCTTCGGACAAAAATCAGAACATTTATGGCGTTGAAAATGACGATGAAATGCTGATTACCGTGTGCCAATTAGCGATGCCTGAATATGCTCTGCCTTCTCCACTTCGTATTAGCTGTGTGGAAGATAACGCGATGTATCAAGTGAAGTTAGTGGACATGCCAAAAACCAGTTTCCAGTTGATGAAACAACGCCCTCAATGGCTCGACAAAACGTTAACCCTGAGTGGCGATAACCTCAAGGAGATTGGATTGACCTTACCGATTCTAGACCCAGAGTCAGCCTTGATTGTTCATCTGAAAAAGATATGAAGCGCTAACTCTGAGTCCCCTACAAATAAAATTCTAAATATAAAAATATAATCGGCAGCGAGGAATTGCTGCCGCAATAACTAAACTTAAGGAAAACAAAATGTCTATTACAGTTCTGCTGTCATTCTTGTTATTTACTGGTTTTGTTGTCGCGTTTACCTACAACAAAGTTAAAAATGACAAGAACACCTCACAAGACGGTTTCTTTCTCGGTGGAAGAAGCTTAACCGGTGGTTTGATTGCCAGCTCCCTAATTTTAACCAACTTGAGCGCGACTAGCTTTGTTGGCATGAGCGCACAAGCCTATACCCACAACATGAGTGTCATGGGTTGGGAAGTAGCGTCTGGTGTCACCTTAGTGATCATCGCTCTGATGTTAGTACCGCGTTACCTCAAGCAAGGGATCACGACGATTCCAGACTTCTTAGAGAGTCGTTACGACATGTCGGTGAAGAAGTTTGTGACGTTACTTTTCTTGTGCCAGTACGTCATCAATATCTTGCCAACCACACTTTATGCCGGTGCCGTTGTTCTCGGTGAGATCTTTGATGTTCAAGCTCTGCTTAATATTTCAGAATTCAGCTCGATAGCCTTAATTTCAGCGACGATCGGTCTACTTGGTTTCTTTTACGCGATTTATGGTGGACTCAAAGCGGTTGTGATTGCCGATACTATTAATGGTGTTGGTCTTATTATTGGCGGCTTGATGATCCCTGTTTTTGGCTTGATGGCTCTAGGTGATGGCAGTTTTGGGGCTGGCTTAGATACGCTGTTGTACGCTGCGCCAGAGAAACTGCAATCGGTCGGTACTGAGACCGATCCACTGCCGTTCTCAACCTTGTTTACCGGTCTTCTACTTGTGAACCTTTACTACTGGGGGACGGATCAATCAATCATCCAGCGTGCATTGGGTGCTAAGAACTTAAAAGAAGGTCAGAAAGGAGTAATCCTTGCTGGTGCAATTAAGGTTATCTCTCCGCTGTTCCTAATAATTCCTGGCATTATTGCATTCCACATGTTTGGCGCAGATGCTGGTAATCCAGACACCATGTACACGCGCTTGGTAAACGAAGTATTGCCTAAACCATTAGTCGGTTTCTTCGTTGCGGTGATGTTTGGCGCCATCCTAAGTACGTTTAATGGTGTGCTTAACAGTTCGACCACTCTCTTTGCATTGAATGTCTACAAGCCTTTGTTTGGCCAAGGCAAAACGGATGAAGAGTTGGTGGGTAAAGGCCGTATCTTCGGCGTTGTGATCGCGATTATCTCGGTATGTATCGCACCATTCATCATGTACGCACCAGAAGGTTTGTTCCAATACCTACAAATGGTAGCGGGCTTCTTCAGTGTGCCAATTTTCACTATCGTGTTTGTGGGTTACATCTCTAAACGTGTGCCAGCTCTAGCGGCTAAAGTGGCATTGGTGGTATTTGTAAGTTCATACGCTGCGATGCAGTTAGTGTTCAAAACACCTATTCACTTCTTACACCAATTGGCGATTCTGTTTGTTGTATGTACGGCGCTGATGTTCATTATTGGTTACTTTATGCCACGTGAAGATGATTATGTGATGCCTGTAAATGAAAACATTGATGTTACGCCTTGGGCGTTCCGTTTCGAAGCTTCGGCTATCATTCTCTACATGGTATTAGGTGCGTACGTGATGTTCTCTGATGTTGGTTTTGTCTCGGATGATCCAACCATCATGCAAGTCTACGGTGTGTGCGGCATTGTGATGCTGTTTGGTATTGCAGCACGCTTAGCAAAGCGTAAGAAAGCACTTGCGACCGCGTAGGTGAGTTCGATTCATTAAAAACGAAAACGCCGCTCCTTGAAAATAGGAGCGGCGTTTGTCTATCTGATGAAGATAAATGTAACGCTAAACTCATGTTCTAGAATGAGAATCGAATCCATTTCTTTGCTCGCCAACGATACGCCATGATGATTCCTCGGAACCATTCGTCCATCGCGATAGCCATCCAGGCACCAAATACACCGTAGCCCCAGTGCACACCAAGCAAATAGCTCATTGCAACCCCAATGCCCCACATGCTCAATACTCCCATCTTTACAGGGAACTTAATGTCGCCTGTCGCTTTTAGACATGAGATGAAGATCAGGTTAAAAACACGGCCAGCTTCTAACAAGATTGACCCGGCAATAAGTAATGCAGCAAGGGCGATGATTTCAGGATCTTGAGTGAATAGATCTAGGATCTCAAAACGGAAAATATAGACCATACAAGTTATGCTAGTTGAGGCGATGAAGCCAACCACAAAGTAGCGTTGTACCCGGCTCGTAATTTCATCTATCCAGCCCTTTCCAATGTAGTAGCCTGTTTGAATTTGGCTCCCTTGGCCGATAGCTAAAGCAAACGCAAAAGAGAGACGTGCGATGTTTTGTGCATAGGTGAACGCCGCCAATGACGAGGTTCCCATCTGCACTATGAAGAAGGTAATTGTGATTTGCGCCATGTTGTAAGACAGTACCTCACCCGCATTCATTGAGCCGATCTTAATGATTTTTTGATAGATAGCTTTAGGTACGAATTTGAACTGCTTAAGAGGTAAGTCTATTCCTTTATTTCTTACAACACCGATTAAGATCAATAGGCCAATCATTTGGCTAATGACCGTTGATGCAGCAACGCCTTGTACACCGTACACTGGTAGGCCAAAAGGTTGGTACAACACGCAATAGTTACCCAGTACGTTAATAACACCTGCTATTAAGTTGATGATCATCGGTGACTTAGAGTAGCCATGACTGCGCAGAATCGTCGTTAGCACAACGCCAATCGTCACGTTAAAGGTGAGAGCACCGCTGATAAATAGGTACTCTTGAGCGTATTGTTCCACTTGAGCTTCAAGTTGATAAAGAGGGATAAAATACTCAGCGCCAAGAATGGCGATAATGCTCAGTAACAGGCCTGTAATGATGGCTAATACAATACTCGCCACACCCACATGAGCGCTCTCTTCGTCGCGAGAAGCACCGTTGTATTGCGCGATTAATATGCCAGTTCCACTACTGACCATGGTCGAGACGATGATCAGGAAAAAAGATATCTGAGAGATAACACCAACGGCAGACACGGCTTTGTCTGAGTATCCAGATAGCATGAAGACATCACTGGTGTTGAGGGCTGTTCTTAAAAGAACTTCGATAAAAATTGGCCAGGTGAGCGCAACGATTCCCATGCGTTTATTTAGGGTGGAATCAGCAGTAGGCATTTAGGTTTTCTCAAAAGGGGGTAGGCGACACTATAGTTTAGCGATTATTTAGTAAACGACTATCAAATTAATGTCCGGATAGCTATTAAGGGTAAATAAAGTTCGAATAAGCCTTCAGAGGCCAACATTTAAGTGTGAGTTATGAAACTTTTGAGAGATGTTTCATAAGGTAAAGAGGAATAAAGTGGAAGCGTTTAACGACTAAAAAGTGGCACAAGAAGTGAGTTTGAAATGAAGCGGTAAAGCGAGCAACATCAGCTAGCTTTACCGTTTTTAAACGCTTAATTAATTCTCTGCCCTTCAGCATCAAACAGATGACAATCTTTTGATGAGAAATTTAGATTGAGAGACTGATAGCGAGTGACCTCTTGATCTCCGGGCAGATGAACTTTAAAGCTGTCTACACCACAAGACTGACCAAACATATAAGTGCTGTTGCCTAGCCTTTCTACGACCTCACTCTGGAACTCAATGGTGATATCCGACTCGCCATTAATCTCTAAATGTTCAGGTCGAATACCGAGAGTGAGTTTTTGCCCTTCTGCAAGGCCATCACTTGGCAGTGGTAGAGTAATTTTACTCGAGCCATTTACGGTCAGTTGAGCATGAGTCTCAGAGATGTTATTGACCAAACAAGGTAAGAAGTTCATTTTCGGGGAGCCAATAAAGCCGGCCACAAACTCATTTTGAGGAGAGTGATACAGTTCGAGTGGCGAACCAACTTGTTCAACTCGGCCATCTCTAAGTACGACTATTTTGTCGGCAAGCGTCATGGCTTCCACTTGATCGTGCGTTACATAGATCATGGTATTTTGCAGATCTTGATGTAATTTGGCGATTTGTAAGCGCATATCGACACGGAGTTCTGCATCTAGGTTAGACAAAGGTTCGTCGAATAAGAACACTCTCGGGTTACGAACAATTGCTCGACCAATAGCAACACGTTGACGTTGTCCACCTGACAATTCTTTAGGTTTACGTTTCAATAAAGGTTCCAACTGAAGCGTTTTTGCTGCGCCCGTGACCTGTTTCTCGACGACTTCCTTGGCGACCCCGTTCATTTTCAGGCCAAAGCCCATGTTTTCTTCAACAGTCATGTGCGGATAAAGGGCATAAGACTGAAATACCATTGCGACACCACGTTCGGCAGGATCGACATCGTTTACAAGATCATCACCGATATGGATCTCACCTTCAGTAATCTCTTCCAAGCCAGCAACTAAGCGTAAGAGGGTTGATTTACCACAACCAGACGGACCAACGAATACGACGAACTCGCCATTATTTATTTCTAGATCAACACCATGGATCGTTTGAACATCACCATATCGTTTGATGACCTGTTTTAAGCTGATATCAGCCATGCTCTCTCCTTGCTTCGTTGGACTACATCACTTTGCCTTTAAAACATACGCTTTCATCAGAAATTTGTTAGATGCCTCGCATGATTTATTGATCCGAGTCATATAAATTTAACGATCTGTAGTGTTTTTTGTGGAAACGTTTACAAAAATAAAACATAACTGTGCGTAATGTTATCAATAAGCCTAATATTTGAACGTAATCATTATAAATGCTGAGTTGCTAGATGAAATTTAGAAATCTAGGTGGAAATTGACCAAATAGTAAATGAAGCTTTGAAGACAAGGAATTTCGGGAAATGGAGCAATCTGTGAAAACGATATACCCACAAAATCGCACCCCGTCAGCGAAGAAGAAAAGACGCATAAGCTCTAAGGTGTCGCCTTGGCTGTTCTTAGCCCCGGCTATCGCTATCTTCTCTCTCTACGTTATCTATCCAATCTTGGACAGTATTTGGCTTAGCTTCTTTGAATGGGATGGGCTAGGTGAAAAAGAGTGGGTAGGGCTGGAAAACTATCGTGAACTGTTTGATTCCGAGGCTTTCTACACTTCTCTAACGAATAACTTCCTTTGGTTGATCTTCTTTATGCTTGCGCCACCTTGTGGCTTGGCGATTGCCCTTTTTCTAAACCAACAAGTGAGAGGTATTCGTGTCGTCAAATCCCTATTTTTCTTCCCGTTTGTTATTTCTCAAGTGGTGGTCGGCCTTGTATTTGCTTGGTTCTATGACCCGTCATTTGGTCTTTTTAACATTGCATTAGGTGCGTTTGGTATTGAACCTATTTCGATTCTCGCCGATGAAGATTATGTGACTTATGGAATTATTGCCGCTGGTTTATGGCCACAAATCTCCTACTGCATGATCTTGTATTTAACGGGTTTGAATAACCTAGATCCAGAACAGCTAGAAGCCGCTCGCCTTGATGGGGCGAAGAAGTGGCGGATGTTGTGGTATGTGGTATTGCCGCAATTAAGACCGGCGACATTTATTGCTGTTGTGGTGACGGTGATTGGTGCCCTGCGTTCTTTCGATTTAGTGGCAACCATGACGGCGGGTGGACCTTGGGGAAGCTCGACGGTACTGGCGTATCAAATGTATGAAGAGTCGATCTTTAACTATCGAATGGGTTACGGAGCCGCGGTTTCCGTGGTGCTGTTTCTGATCATGGATGTCTATATCGCTTACTTCTTGTGGCGCATGTTAAGGAGTGAAAAATAATGTTCCCGCAACCAATTCAAAAAGCCGGTCGCTTTACTAATATCAGTTACCGAGTCGCGCTACCTATCTCGATAGTGATGTGGTTACTGCCACTTATTGCTGTGATGATGACATCGATTCGCTCGATGGATGATATCAATAAGGGTAACTACTGGGGGTGGCCGAACGAGATTCAGTTCATTGAGAACTACACCCAAGTTTTTACCTCGACCTCGATGGGGCAGTACTTAATCAATAGTTTGATTATTACATTGCCAGCGGTCGCAGGTGCTGTCGCTCTTTCGACTTTGGCTGGGTACGCCTTGGCGAAATACAACTTCAAAGCCAATGTTTGGATCTTTGCGATGTTTATCGCGGGCAACTTTGTTCCGTTCCAAATTTTGATGATTCCAGTGCGTGATTTAACCATTGGATTGGGTTTATACGATACTCATTGGGCGCTGATTTTCTTCCATATCGCTTTCCAAGCCGGTTTTTGCACTTTGTTCATGCGTAACTTTATTGTTGGTATTCCCGATGCTTTGATTGAAGCAGCACGAGTTGAAGGAGTCAGTGAGTGGAAAATATTTTGGCACGTGGTACTGCCTCTGGTTCGCCCTGCATTAGCGGCGTTAGCAGTCTTGGTGTTTACCTTTATTTGGAATGACTTTTTCTGGGCGTTGGTATTGGTTCAGAGCGACGAAGTCCGCCCTGTGACTGCTGGTCTTAGTTCACTGCAAGGCCAATGGTTAGCATCTTGGCAATTTATGTCTGCTGGTGCGGTAGTGGCAGCCATTCCACCAGTGGTTCTGTTTTTTACTATGCAGAAACACTTTATTGCAGGCCTAACATTGGGAGCAACGAAAGGATAAAACGTTCTTCTAGAATGGTGAAAGGAGACTTAAACAGAATCAAGTAAGGTGGCTCGACGTTAGCCGCCTTAACTGAATAGATCCAACTTGGATTCACTATAAGAGTAAAAAAGGCACGAAAACCCTACAAGACAAAACTATAAGAATTGGACTTAGAGAGCTTAGCTCCATAACAAGGACCTCAATATGAAATACGTGAAACATATCGCTGCCACAGCAGTGCTTGCCGCCTCCGTTTCTACAACCGCGTTTGCAGGAACCTTAGTCATCAACTCTGATGCTTCCGATCCAGCGCCGAAAGAAGCGTGGGGTGAGATCATCAATCGCTTTGAAAAAGAAAACCCCGACATTACGGTGAAGTACAATTTGTACGATCACGAGTCGTACAAAACAACGATTCGTAATTGGTTGGTCACTTCGCCGCCTGATGTGGTTTTCTGGTATGCGGGTAACCGAATGAAAGCCTTTGTTGACCGTGGTCTGTTCGAAGATGTGAGCGATATTTGGACAGACAACAACATGAAGCAAGACTTTGCGGCTGCCGCTCCTGCGATGACAGTGCAAGGTAAGCAGTTTGGTGTGCCATACACGTATTACCAATGGGGCATCTACTACCGTAAAGACATCTTTGAGCAATATGGAATTGCAGAACCGAAAACGTGGGAAGATTTGAAATCTGCGTCTGCAACACTTAAAGAAAATGGTGTGGCGCCGTTTGCGATCGGTACTAAGTATCTTTGGACCGCGGCAGGTTGGTTTGATTACATCAACATGCGTACTAACGGCTTGGATTTTCATATTCAGTTGATGGAAGGCAAGGTGTCTTATTCTGATGAACGTGTTAAGAAAACCTTTGCTAATTGGGCTGAACTTGTTGAACCGGGTTACTACCTAGAAAACCACGCCTCTTATTCTTGGCAGGAAGCTCAACCGTTCTTGTATAACGGCAAGGCGGCGATGTACCTAATGGGTAACTTTATCACGCCAAACTTCCCTGAAGAGTTGGATGGGAAAATGGATTTCTTCCAATTCCCTGTGATCGACTCAAGCGTACCTATGTCTGAAGATGCACCAATGGATACGCTACATATTCCTTCAAAAGCGAAGAACAAAGAAGACGCGCGTAAGTTCTTAGAGTTTGTTGCACGTGCAGAAAATCAGCAGCTAATCAATGAGATGCTGTTGCAAATCCCAACTAACAACAAAGCCAAAGCGAAATCTGATCCGTTCTTGGACAAAGGCGTTGCGATGCTCTCTTCTACCGAAGGTACGGCTCAGTTTTATGACCGTGATACCGATCCCGCGATGGCCAAAGAGGGCATGAAAGGCTTCCAAGAGTTTATGGTTCACCCAGACCGAATCGAAAAAATCTTGAAGAAACTCGATAAGGTGAGCAAGCGTACCTTTAAGTAATACGTTATCTGCCGCAGCGACTCTTGCTGCGGCTCTTTTCCTTTTCAGTTTGTCATTGTTAGTGTTATTTGATTAGTGTTCCTCGTTTTGAGCACTAGAGGCACCCATTACAACCTGCCTAGTACTACTTGCAATGATTCACTATATTCGGTTTATCGTAAGGAACACTTAATGAGAACTTTCTCTCAGATCATCTCTGCCCGCGAATGGGAAAACCAACACATCACTCATCATAACGTTGTTGAGGCTCATGCTCCTTTGAATGGTTACACCTCGTTGGCAGAGGCTGTGGGGAAGAACTCGTCACGCACCTTGTCTCTCAATGGGGTTTGGAAGTTTCAGCTGTTCGATTCGCCGGAGTTGGTCTGCGAAGAGTTTGTCTCTGAACATTTTGATGATTCCTCATGGAAGTCGATCGCGGTGCCAAGCAACTGGCAGATGCAAGGCTTTGATAAACCGATCTATACCAATGTGAAATATCCTTTCGCTGATAACCCTCCCTTCGTCCCTAGCGATAATCCGACAGGACTCTACCGCACGCATTTTAACTGCACGGAACCGGAGCTATTAGATACCCATAGGCTGACCTTTGATGGCGTGAATTCTGCATTTCATTTGTGGTGCAACGGCAAGTGGGTTGGCTATTCGCAAGACAGTCGATTACCGGCTGAATTTGACGTGTCTGAATACTTACAAGCAGGCGAGAACACGCTAGCTGTCATGGTGCTGCGTTGGTCTGATGGTTCCTATCTTGAAGACCAAGATATGTGGTGGCTCAGCGGCATCTTCCGTGATGTGACTTTATTGAGAAAGCCCAAGGTCGCAATCGAGGATGTTGGTATTGAGACTCAGCTAGATGCTTGCTATCGCGATGCGGTTTTAAATATTTCTACGCAAATAACCAAGCACAGCAATGATGTAGAAGGCTTCGATAAGCTGAAAGCTGAACTTTATGATGCTCAAGGACAGTTGGTTTGTGAACCTCAAATCGTGGGCTTTGGTGAGCGAGTTGTGGATGAGAAAGGGCCTTGGTCTGAAGTCGCAGAGCACTGCTTTTCGGTCGTGAATCCGAACAAGTGGAGTGCCGAGTCACCTTATCTGTATCGTTGTGTGGTGTCATTGCTCAATAAACATGATGAGCTTGTCGATTGTGAGGCTTACGATGTCGGATTTCGATGTGTTGAAATTACCGATAGTTTGCTCAAAGTTAACGGTAAGTCGTTGCTGATTCGTGGTGTGAATCGCCATGAACATCACCCTGAATTGGGGCACACCATGACGCGTGAAGGGATGATTCAAGACATCAAACTGCTCAAACAAAATAACTTCAATGCCGTTAGAACCGCTCATTATCCTAATCACCCATTATGGTATGAACTGTGTGATGAGTATGGCCTGTATCTGGTAGATGAAGCGAATGTGGAAACCCATGGTCAGTTTCCGATGTGTCGACTGTCTAATGATTCGTCGTGGTTGAATGCGTACATGAGACGAATGACAAGGCTAGTGGAACGCGATAAAAACCACGCCAGCGTGATCATTTGGTCGTTGGGTAATGAGTCGGGGATTGGTCGTAATCACCATGCGATGTATCAATGGGTGAAGCAAGCTGATCCAACACGTCCCGTTCAGTATGAAGGTGGCGGTGCTGATACAGCAGCGACCGATATTTTATGTCCTATGTATGCGCGGGTTGATTGGGATTTACCTGTGGTTGAGAGTCAACCTGAAGTGACACCTCGCGTGGGTATTCGCAAAGCGATCGCTCTACCAAACGAGCACCGTCCTCTTATTCTCTGTGAGTACGCCCATGCAATGGGGAACAGTCTGGGTAGCTTTGATAAATACTGGCAGGCGTTTAGAGACAACCCAAGATTACAGGGCGGATTTATCTGGGATTGGGTCGATCAAGGGATCACCAAAACCGATTCGAGCGGCACACAATATTGGGGCTATGGTGGTGATTTCGGCGACGAGATTAATGATCGCCAGTTCTGCATTAATGGTTTGGTATTCCCAGACAGAACGGTACATCCAACGCTGCATGAAGTGAAAAAGGCGCAACAGTTTTATCAGTTCAAGCTGGTGTCTGCATCACCACTGGTGATTGAAGTACACAGCGAACACCTATTTGTGACCAGCAGGGTTGAAACGTTGAATTGGACGGTTACCCAGAATGGTGTGGTCACGTGCGATGGTTGTATCGAATTGATGGTTGATGCGGACGAGAGTGTCCAGATAGAACTTAATGGTGTGACTATTCCTCATACGGCCAACGCGCTAAATTACCTCAATCTAGAAGTGGTATTAAACACCAATACTGCATGGGCGAATAAAGGTCATGTGACGGCGATTGAACAGCTTACCTTACCCACTCAGCCGCAATTGATGTTGGATGCCAACCTCTCTCAATTTCCACCAAAAGTGACTGAAACCGATGCGCTGCTGACGGTGATTGGAGATGCTTATCAAGTAGAGTTCGACAGATTATCTGGGACATTAGAGAGCTGGAAAGTCAAAGGGGTGGAACAACTTGCTAGTGGCCTTCGAGATAACTTTTATCGTGCACCATTAGACAACGATATCGGTGTCAGTGAAGCAAATCGAGTCGATCCTAATTCATGGATAGCCCGCTGGCAGGCGATGAAGTTAGACAAGCTCACTCCAGAATGCATCGAATTTTCATGTTCTACTCAGCAAAACTCGGTGTCAGTGACTGCAAGAATTGCCCACTTAGTTGAGGGGCAAGTACGTTTGCTCTCTACGTGGCAATATCAACTGTTTGCTGATGGTGAAGTGAACATTGAAGTGCATGTTCAAGCGGCGAAAGGTTTGCCTTCTCTGCCACGAGTCGGTTTTGAGTTTGCTTTGAACCATGTGCCTGATGGTGTGGAATGGTTTGGTCGTGGGCCACACGAAAACTACCCAGACCGAAAAATGTCAGCCCATATGGGGCGATATCAGCAGAGCATTGAACGAATGCATACCCCGTATATTTTTCCTTCTGATTGTGGCTTGCGTTGTGATGTTCGTGACGCAAAAATGGGAGCATTTGAATTGCAAGGAGACTTCCATTTCTCAGTCAGTCGTTTTGGGTTACAGCAGTTACAGAAGGCAAAGCATACTTGTGACTTAACAGAACAAGAACAGCTGTTTGTTTATGTGGATGGCTTCCATATGGGCGTCGGTGGCGATGACTCATGGACGCCCAGTGTCCATGATGAGTTCAAATTATTGAAAGAGCATTACCATTATCAGGTGCGCTTCCATTGTGGTGACATAGGCTAACGTACAGTGAATAGAGTAAAAGGATCATGGTAGGCCAAATAGTCTAAGAGCTTGTTATTTAGTCATAAAAAAGGTACTCACCAAATGGGAGTACCTTAAGTATTCAATCAGAATGTAGGGTAAAACTAAGCGTTCACCGGTTCAGGTTTTGCTTCTAGTTTGTTCTCTTCTGGAGATAAGCTTTTCTCGTATTGACCGTACCTCTACCATGCGTAGCCAAGGAAGATCAAGATACCGCCCGCGTTGTAGAAGGTTACGTTCATGATGTCTCATGATGTCTGTGCCAGTTGGGTTGTCTTATGGTACGAAAGGCACATCAATTGGTAATAGGAAACCTTCATCTGCGTATTTAAGATCGCTGTGGCCTTCCATTGGCCATGCAATAGTTGAAAGTAGCTGAACCGTTCTCTCTAAAACGTTTTTGCATTTTTTTCTTATGCATAATAGGTTCTTAGTGAATACGAGTACTTTTGGTTTGATATAATTATTAGTAAAGTATTTACTGAATTATTGGAAGGTTTTATTTTAACTTAATCACGTTTTTATGGTCTTTTTGCGGTGCTGTGTGATCCACTTAAAAGAATGCTATTGGTTGATTTATGCAGCAGGTTAAAGAGGAGGATATGTGTCGATTGATATATGTGATGAGCAAAAAAAGGCCACCTTAAATAAAGGTGGCTTTGGTTTATTTATTTGATATTTATAACTATTTTGTTGTGTCACGCAGCTTAATTTTGCTTGGTACATAGACGCGTAATGGGATGGTTCGGCCGTCGCGCGCTTTCTCTATCAGAAGGTTAACAGCTTGAATTCCCATCAGTTCAGAATGGATACGAACCGTTGATAAAGATGGGAAAGTAAACTTAGCGGTTGGGATGTCATTTACACTGATCAGCGCAATATCTTCAGGAATGCGCAATCCGTGTTCATGTATCGCTCGTAAAACGCCAATAGCGATGGAATCTGATGCAATAAACATGGCTTTAGGGTAGTCGTCAGTCGCGAGCATCTGTTTTGCAAGCTTGTAACCTGATGAGCTAGAGAAGTCACCACGGTAGATGTCTTGCTCACTGACAACGTTCTTAAGGCTACCGTATTCAGCAAAGGCTACTTCGCGAATATCAGGAGTGTTGACGTTATCTTGTCCGCCAATAAAACCAATGCGTTGATAGCCTTGGTTGATAAAGAAGTTGGTGATCTCTTTGCTGATCAAAGCCAGGTCGATATCGACAGAGTCATAAGGTTCAGAGTGATCAGTGAAATCGACATAACAGATATTATCGCTTAGCTTTTTGGCTTGTTCGATAACCTCCGGTGTCATTCTTCCTACTAACAAAACACCTGTGATTGGCGTTGAGTTAATCTGTATTTTGCTCTCATAACAGTTGGTTAGCTTAACTTCCACCTTTTTACATTGGGTTTCAATCCCATGGCGGATCGATAGGTAGTAAGGGTCGTTAACTTCAACTTCTTGCTTGTAGTTATACAGTGCTAGAAAGTGATGGTTTTGTTTTTTACTGCTAACGGTTTTTCGTGAACTGCTGGTTTTGTATTCCAACTTCTCTGCAATTTCAAAGATACGCCTTTTGGTCTCTTCCTTGACGCTTAATGTTGGATCTTCATTGAGAACCCTTGAAACTGTAGCCAATGATACATTCGCTTCAGTCGCGATATCTTTTAACGTTGCCATACTCACTTCCTGTTATTGGAATATTGCGCTGCTTTGAAATTGGTATTTAGTAAAAAAGCAATGCACCTCTTTATTCTACAAACCTATTGTAATCAAACTAGACGTCATTGCATTAACTTTTAGTAAAATAAATGCTCAACTCATTTGTGATGTCTAAAACCTAACTATCTATAATTATATTATTAAGATTCAATGGTTTAGAGGTTAATATCTATGCGTTATCTCTATGTCTTATTCTGTACCAATGATTAAACTTAGTGTAAACGTTTACACTTCGTGGTTTTGATCACAGAATTATAGTTAAAATGGCTGCTACTATTTCTGACATACGGTGCTACTGAGCTGAATATCAGTTCGAGTTAGCCCACGAATGACGACAAAGAGAGGTTGATTGTGAAAGTACTGGTTACGGGCGGCATGGGTTACATCGGAAGTCATACATGCATTCAAATGATACAGGCAGGTATGGAGCCGATCATTGTTGATAACCTTTGCAATAGCAAAGAGCTAGTGCTGGAACGAATCGAATCGTTAACTGGCAAGCGACCAACGTTTTATCTTGGCGACATTCGTGACCAATCTTTTCTAGATAGCGTGTTTTCAGAGAATGATATCCAAGCCGTGATTCATTTTGCTGGTCTGAAAGCGGTAGGGGAGTCGGTGGCTAAGCCTTTGGAGTACTACGATAACAACGTAAATGGTTCACTGGTGTTAGCTCGAAGCATGAAAAAAGCAGGCGTGAAAAGCATCGTGTTTAGTTCTTCGGCTACTGTTTACGGTGATCCAGAAGTGGTGCCGATTACTGAAACTTCACCAACTGGCGCGACAACTAACCCTTATGGTCGCAGTAAATACATGGTGGAAGAGTGCTTGAGCGATCTATTCAACGCTGAAAACGACTGGAGCGTGACGTTACTGCGCTACTTTAACCCTGTTGGTGCACATACATCAGGCACCATGGGTGAAGACCCACAAGGTATCCCAAATAATCTGATGCCGTTTATTGCTCAAGTAGCCGTTGGTCGCCGTGAAAAATTGGCTGTTTTTGGAAACGATTACCCAACAGTCGATGGCACAGGCGTTCGTGACTATATTCATGTAATGGATTTAGCGGATGGCCATGTCGCAGCGCTAAAAGTGGTGGGCGAGAAAGCGGGCTTACACATTTACAACCTAGGTACGGGCAAAGGCTCAAGTGTACTCGAGATGGTTGAAGCCTTCGCACAAGCATCGGGCAAGCTAGTTCCTTATGAACTATGCCCACGCCGCGCAGGTGATATTGCCGAATGTTGGGCAAGTACTAAAAAAGCAGAGCGAGAGCTTGGCTGGAAGGCGACGCGCAGCGTGATGGAAATGACGGCGGATACGTGGAATTGGCAGTCGAATAACCCGAATGGCTACTAGCCTTAGCCTGTGTGATTGAAGCTGCCTAGCTGCAACTCCAATTTCATTGGGGAATGCAAAGGTAATAGATGAGAAAAGAGAGATTCCAGATAACTCGTCCCTCTATTCTGGAATGACGAATTTTAAAACTACGATTTCTGAACGTCATTCCCTACAGCGAGGAACGAGCGTGATAGGGAATCTCCTTGTAGAAGAATTATTCATCTTGGTGAATTGACCAAGACACAAAATTTGAGAGCAACCTAAACATGTCAAAAGTTGAATTTAACCCAGTAGACCACCCACATCGTCGTTATAACCCATTAACGGGTCAGTGGATCTTAGTATCACCGCACCGAGCAAAGCGTCCGTGGAGCGGCCAAGATGAAAAGCCATCGACTGCGCAACTTCCAGCGTATGAGAAAGAGTGTTTCTTGTGCCCGACCAATACGCGTATCTCGGGTGACGAAAACCCAGATTATGATGGTACTTACGTATTCAGTAACGATTTCGCGGCGTTGATGCCTGATTCACCTGACGCTCCAGAGTCTGAAAACCCTCTATTCAAGACTCAAGGTGTTCGCGGGTTGAGCCGCGTTATCTGTTTCTCTCCGGACCACAGCAAAACGCTGCCAGAGTTACCAGTTAATAAAATCCGTGGTGTGATTGATACCTGGAACGAGCAGATTGAAGAGCTAGGTAAAGATTACCTATGGGTTCAAGCTTTCGAAAACAAAGGCGAGACCATGGGTTGTTCTCAGCCTCACCCACACGGTCAAATTTGGGCGAACAGCTTTCTGCCAAACGAGATTGAACGTAAAGAAAAGCTACTGAAAGAGTACTTCGAGCAACAAGGTTCGAACCTGTTAGTCGATTACGTTGAAGCTGAAATGAAAGACGGCTCACGTACTGTGGTTGAAACTGAACATTGGATTGCCGTAGTGCCTTACTGGGCAGCGTGGCCATTTGAAACTATGTTGCTACCAAAAACACACATTCGCCGTATGAGTGAACTGACTGACGAACAACGTAATGATTTAGCGCTTGCGATTAAGAAGCTGACCAGTCGTTACGATAACTTGTTCCAATGTTCATTCCCTTACTCAATGGGCTGGCACTATGCACCGTTCTTCGAAGAAGGTACGGACATCGATCACTGGCAACTGCATGCGTTGTTCTACCCGCCACTGTTACGTAGTGCTTCGGTTCGTAAGTTCATGGTGGGCTACGAAATGTTGGCGGAATCTCAGCGTGATTTAACCGCAGAACAAGCCGCGCAACGTCTTCGTGATTTGAGTGACGTTCACTACAAAGAGCAGGAATAGCCTACTTCGTAGATAACGAGCGAGATTTCTGATATCTCGTCCGTCGATCCTGGAATGACAGTTTCATTGAAACGTTTAGCGTCAATCCCGAGAGTGAGGAACGAAGAAGTCGGGAATCTAAAAGAATTAAAGTGGTGTCGTAAAGGGGCCATAACCAATTGATTAAAGAGTTAAGCAGAGAGTTTACTTATGTCTGATCTGATCCAAAACGTGAAAGCATCTTTTGAGCAAGTCCTTGGTTACCAAGCGACTCACATAATTCAAGCTCCAGGTCGTGTGAACCTGATTGGTGAGCATACCGACTACAACGATGGTTTTGTTCTACCGTGTGCCATTAACTACCAAACGGTAGTCGCAGCGGCTAAGCGTGACGACAACATCGTGCGTGTAGTATCAGTAGACTACGGTAATGCAGTAGATGAGTTCGATTTAACTCAAGAGATTACATTCCAACAAGACAAAATGTGGGCTAACTACATTCGTGGTGTGGTGAAGTGCCTAATGGGGCGTGGCTTTGAATTTACAGGTGCCGACATCTCTGTAACCGGCAACGTGCCCCAAGGTGCGGGTTTAAGTTCTTCTGCGGCTCTGGAAGTGGTCATCGGTCAGACATTCAAGGTGCTTTACAACCTAGAGATTAGTCAAGCGGAAGTCGCTCTGAATGGTCAGCAAGCCGAAAACGAATTCGTTGGTTGTAACTGCGGCATCATGGACCAAATGATCTCTGCAGAAGGTCGTGCAAACCACGCGATGCTGTTGGACTGTCGTAGCCTAGAAACAACGGCTGTCTCTATGCCAGAAGATATGGCTGTGGTTATCATTAACTCAAACAAAAAACGCGGCTTAGTCGACAGCGAATACAACACGCGTCGTGAGCAATGTGAAGAAGCGGCGCGCATCTTTGGTGTTCCGGCACTGCGTGATGTGACCATTGAACAATTCAAAGCGAAAGAGTCTGAGTTAGATGAAATGGTCGCGAAACGTGCTCGTCACGTGATTACTGAAAATGACCGTACCGTTGAAGCGGCTCAAGCTTTACGTACTCATGATATGAAGCGTATGGGCGAGTTGATGGCAGAATCTCATGCTTCAATGCGAGACGATTTTGAAATCACAGTGAAAGAGATCGACACGTTGGTTGATATGGTTAAAGAAGTGATCGGTGAGCAAGGTGGTGTACGTATGACTGGCGGCGGTTTTGGCGGTTGTATCGTGGCATTGGTTCCACCTGCATTGGTTGGTGAAATTAAAACAGCCGTTGAACAGAAATATCAAGTGGCGACGGGGCTAAAAGAATCTATTTATGTGTGCCAAGCTAAAGACGGAGCGGGTCTTGTTGAAGTAATCTAGCTGTTTAGAGACTTAATGCTCAAAAGCGAAGGTCTACCGAGTAAAAAGATCATGGTAGGCCAAATAGTAAATCCTTTACCTAATGTAGAGGTTTTTTGCTGGCACTAGAAAGGAATTTAGAATGACCTCAGAGCAGAATTTGCATCAATCCATGACACAAACGGCAGCCTATGATGGTCAACCTGCTCAGTTAGTTACTTTGTCCAACAAGCATGGCATGCAAGTCACCTTCATGGATATTGGTGCAACGTGGTTGAGTTGTATCCTGCCAGTCAAAGGAAACAAACGTGAAGTTTTGTTAGGTGTAAACTCAATGGAGAACTTCGAGAAACAAGCCAGTTATATGGGCACAACGGTTGGTCGTTATGCTAACCGCATTGCCAATGGTCGTTTCAAAATTGACGGCCAGAACTACAAGTTGGAAACCAACCAAGCGGGCAATACCTTGCATGGTGGTCCTGATGGTTTTGATAAACGTCGTTGGAATATTACCGAGCAAACAGAAACGTCAGTGGTGTTTACTCTAGAGTCTACTGATGGAGACCAAGGGTTTCCGGGGAATTTGAATGTATCGGTGCGTTATGACATAACCGAAGATAATCGAGTTTCCATTAACTACTCTGCAACCGCTGATAAGCCAACCGTGGTTAACCTAACGAATCACGCATACTTTAATCTACTAGGGGCGAATAACGGTCACGATTGTCTGTCTCATATTGTTAGTATCAATGCTTCACAATATTTACCAACTAACGCTGTTGGTATCCCATTAGGCAATTTAAAGGCGGTGAAATCGACTAGCTTTGACTTCAGTCAGCCTATGATGATCTCTGAACGTTTGCTTGGGGATGAACAACAAAAAGCGGCCAAAGGTTATGATCACTCTTTTCTTTTAGCGGATGGCTGTAAGCGCGATAAATGCGCAGCTACAGTGACGTCGCCTGATGCACTTGTCACCTTGAAAGTCTTTTCTACTAAGCCAGCTATACAGCTGTATACCGGAAATTGGTTGGGTGGAACACCCAATCGAAACGGTGGCACTTATGAAGACTATGCAGGTATTGCATTGGAAACCCAGTTCTTACCAGACTCACCTAACCACCCAGAGTGGAAGCAAGAAAGTTGTATTCTTAGGCCTGAACAGGAATACCACTATCGAACTTGTTACCAGTTTGAATTTTCGGGGGATTATTCAAACTAGTCCATTCTAGCTCAAAACGGTTTATGCTAATTGGCTCCAACAAAGGGATTATTGTTGGGAAGAGTATGGTGAGAAAGCCCTAACAGAACTGCTTCTGTTAGGGCTTTTTTTTGTTTGATGAGTTGACTAAAATTTAGATTTTTTCTACCGAATTTCGGCGCACTAAAGTAGGAGAGAACATCATAGGCTCGGAAGAGGTACCTCGACCTTTAGCTAGCACAAGCGCTAGGCGAGTGGCTTTCTCTGCCATCATCTGAATAGGGTAGCGAATCGTAGTTAGCTTAGGGTGTACATAACGCGCAATTAAGCCGTCATCAAAACCAACAATCGATACTTTATCTGGTGCTTGAATACCGTTTTCATCAAGTACAGATAACGCACCAGCCGCCATGTAATCGTTGTAAGCCACAAGGCCTGTAATCGGGAGAGATTTGGTCAATAGGTTGGTCATTGCGTACTCGCCACCGTCACTGGTTGGAGCGGCGTATTCAATGTAGCTTTCAGACAGCGCGATTTTGTAATCAGAGAGTGCAGCTAGATAGCCTTGCACTCGTTCATCGGCATCTTCAATGCTGTGTGATGAAGCGATACATGCGATGTTCTTGTGACCATGACGAATCAAATATTCTGTAGCAAGGTAAGCGCCTTTCTTATTGTCTAAGAAAATACAACGCTCGGCGATTTCGGCAATATAACGGTTGATCAACACTAAGCCTTTTACTTCTTTTGCGTAGGCGATGAGTTCTTCATCCGTTAATCCCTTGGAATGGATCACCAAGGCATCACAGCGACTATTGATCAGCAACTCAATGGCTTGTCTCTCTTCTTCACGATCGTGAGAACCATTGCCGACAAGGATATGTTTACCGTTTTCGCGTGCGACATTATCAACAGCCTTAACTAAGGTGCCAAAAAAGGGATCGGAGATATCACCCACTAACACACCAACCGTGTTCGTGCTTTGGCTTACAAGCGCACGAGCATTGGCATTCGGACGATAGCCGAGTTTTGTCATGGCTTTAGTTACAGACTCAATTGAATTTGCACTTGCCTTCGGAGACTTGTTTACGACTCGAGATACGGTTGCAACTGAAACACCAGCTTCCTTTGCTACATCTTTAATTGTTGCCATCTTTTACCTCTATTCATTGCTGTATCTATTTAACACCGACAATGAAGGTAAGGCAATGAAACTCTCATTTTACTTCCATTAATGCGATCTTTACCGCTTGTAACTATTAGGATTAATGCTAGTGTAAACATTTACATTTTACTTAATTTTAGTAAATATTTTTAATGAGTGGAAACCAATCAATATAGGAAGTGAGAAATGGATACTGTCTCTTATGGTGACTTTGCTAAGTTAGAAATGCGTGTGGGTAAGATCATTGAGGTTGTGCGTCATGAAAACGCAGACAAGCTTTACATTGTGCAAGTAGAAGACGCTACAAACGGTAACCAGCCTTGTCCCTTACTACACCGAAGAAGAGTTAATGTGCAAACCAGTGGTTGTATTGTGTAACTTAGCGAAAGCGAAGATGAGAGGCCACACCTCTGAGTGCATGTTGTTATGTGCAGAAACGGAAGGTGAATCTGAAAGTGTACTGCTGACACCAGAACGTGTGATGCCAGCGGGTATTCGTGTCGTTTAAGCTCGCTTTAGGTTGGTGAGTCAATGTGTTCACCAACCTAAATTAGCTAGCTTTGTCGAGCAATTAGCTATGTATATTAACTAGCCGCGTACGGTCAGTATCAAGCCATCAATTACACTATGGTGATGATCGGAAACTCCTGCAAGGTTGCCGTATTTAGGCTGGTGGCGATCATTTTCTAATGGGTGATGCCAACCTTGTGTGTGTTTAACAAAGTGCGCCGCAAAGCTTTCAGACACCTCTAAACATCCTGCTAATACCGTATCGACATAGGTTTGAACGATAGGACTGTTCTCGCAAGGCGCTTCAATTTCGTTTTTGATGTATACCCAAATCGATTGATCCTGCTTGAACTCAGTGTTGCTCTCTATCTGATCGGCTTTGAGTTCGATTCGGTGATAACCGCGTTCACGGCGATCAAAATCAGCCAGTGTAATATCATCAACCTCAAGCAATACTCCATTCACTTGACCATCTCCTGGATTGACTATGAGGGGGGACAACACGTAACTGTCATCAATTTTACTCCAATGGCGCACTAAGCCATGCACAATTGCAGGAATGGCCTGTCCAGTTTGACCTGTTAGTTGACGTGAAGAGGAGTTGATTAAGCTACCGTAACCGAAAATATACATCGCGTTCCCTGTCTGTTCTTTTGAATTTGAGACTAGTCTTACTATATGTTCCAAGTAACTAAATGTCAGTAGTTATTATTTTTAACACTTTCGTGTCTAATTAACATGTATTGGTGTGTTTAATTGACTCTTTTTTTTGTGTTTTTTACGCGTTTATGATTGTTTTTATTGGGTTTATACCTTTGGCGCGTTTCGTGCATTACTTAAATAAAAATAACAGTAATGATGACTGCATCATGAATTTGGCTATTTATACTAATTCCATATAAGCCATTCTTGGCCGTTATCTGAAATGAGGAACGAGTTTGTTAAATATCACAGATAAAAGTGTAGAAGACGCAATTCCAGCCTATCTGCGTTTAGGCTTCCGACCTTTCTTCTTTTTGGGCAGTCTCTATGCCGTTATCGCTATCGTGGCTTGGGTTGTCATGTTCCAAAATGGTCAGCCGGAGATTTTAAAAGTCCCTGCGCTTTGGTGGCACGTACATGAAATGTTGTTTGGCTTTGCTATGGCGATTGTTGTCGGCTTTGTTTTAACGGCGGTGCAAACGTGGACGGGAGTCAATGGCACTAAGCATTATCGATTGGCTGCCTTAGTGGGATTATGGCTTGCACCTCGCCTTCTATTTTGGACTCCTGCACCTTTGTGGCTGATCTCATCGGTTGAGGCGCTGTTTTTGATCTTTGCCGCTTACGAAATTGGTTTCCGAGTTGTGAAGTCAAAAGGCTGGAAGAACTTGTTCTTTGTTCCGTTGTTTATATTGGCTATTGTGGCGAACTTTACCAGTTACGCAACGATAAAGGGCATGCCTCCATTCCCATCGTCTGCAGTATGGCACGCGATGTTGTGGTGGTTTACGTTGTTGCTGTCTGTAATGGGTGGACGAGTGATTCCATTCTTTACGGCGCGTCGATTTAAGTTTGAAAAAGCTCAGCCACTGGTTTGGTTGGAATGGCTAGCGAATCTACCTTTGGTTGGTTTATTTGTGTTGAGCTTCTTCCCATTAACTTTTGCTCAAATTGGCAATCAATTGATGGTATTTGCGGGAGCAGCTCAATTGGTACGCTTCATTCGCTGGAAACCGTGGACGACATTATCTGAACCTTTGGTGTGGTCACTGCATGCGGCTTACTTATGTATTCCCTTGAGTTTGTTGCTGAGAGGTTTGTTAGACAACCCGTTCGCAAGCCATAACATGCTGCACCTGTTTGCTATTGGCGGTCTGAGTGGATTAATTCTAGCGATGATTACGCGTGTGACGATGGGGCATACTGGTCGTGCTATCTATAAAGGGCAGAGTATGGCTTTGGCGTTCTCTGCTATTTTTATCGCAGCACTCGTTCGCAGTTTAGGCGTGACTTTCTTCCCTGCCTACTTGTTTGAAATTGTGAACATCAGCGCAGGTTTGTGGACGTTAGCGTTTGGTCTATTTATCTGGAAGTTTGGCATGATGCTGTTAACCCCAAGAGTGGATGGTCACCCAGGCTAAGCGTATTGATTTTCGAACTCATTTTGAAAGGGAAACATTGAGCTTCCCTTTTTTTGATCGCAGCATAGGTCCATTTTTTAGTGAATATTTTCAGCAAGATATTGGCGCACTTGTGCAATGAGAGCTTCTTTGGCGTGAGGTGAGATGAAACTGGCTTCGATGGCGTTAATACTGAACTGTGCTAATTCGTTTTTCGTCACCATGTGAGCATTGGCGACGGCGAGGAAGTTATCATTCATATACCCGCCGAAGTAAGCGGGATCATCGGAATTGATGGTGACGCATAGCTCTCTTCTCAGCAACTCGACGATGTTGTGCTCTTGCATGGTGTCGAAGACTTTGAGCTTGGTATTCGATAGTGGGCAGACCGTCAGCGGTGTGCGTTTAGCGATTAGCTGTTCCATCAATTTTTCATCTTCA
This sequence comes from Vibrio sp. PSi01, assembly GCF_054960695.1. Lineage (NCBI taxonomy): Bacteria > Pseudomonadati > Pseudomonadota > Gammaproteobacteria > Vibrionales > Vibrionaceae > Vibrio > Vibrio sp. PSi01. The sequence continues at coordinate 124,147 of NZ_JBHNYN010000005.1, read as the reverse complement.
ACACAGCGAACGCCATGATCAATTCGGGTAATGCTTAACAAGCTCAGTGCGTCGATAATATTTTGTGCTGGGCCTTCTTCTCCGGCGTGTGCGACGGTCAGGAAGCCTTGGTTGATAGCTTCTTGGAATACATGTTTAAATTTCTCTGGCGGGTTGCCCTGTTCTGATGAATCTAGCCCAACGGCAATGATCTTATCTTTATAGGGAAGTGCTTGTTTGAGCGTTTCAAAAGCGCTGTCTTCATCAAGGTGACGCAGAAAGCACATGATCAGTTGGCTGCTGATGCCAAGTTCTTGCTCTGCTTGATTCAAAGCTCGAGTGATCCCACCGACTATGACTTCAAAGGCAATGCCGCGTTCAGTGTGAGTCTGAGGGTCGAAGAATATTTCGGTATGAACCACATTATCTTGCTGGCACTTCAGTAGATAAGCCCATGTCAGGTCGTAGAAGTCTTGTTCATGAATGAGTACGTTAGCGCCTTGGTAATAGATATCGAGAAAGGACTGAAGATTGTGAAATTGGTACGCGTCCCTTACTTGGTCTGGGTTTTCAAAGGGAATTGAAATGTTATTACGCTTGGCGAGTTTGAACATCAGTTCTGGTTCTAACGAACCTTCAATATGTAAGTGCAGTTCAACTTTAGGTAAATTTTTTATAAAGCTATCCATAGCAACCCCTTCGCTATTGTAATTATGGGCGGAGTAGGTGAGATGTTTCGATGGTGAGATCCGAGTCTATAGGCTATCTCTTTCATTTATCTCTATTTGAGCATAGTTCATTTGCTCGTTATCGAGAAAGTGCCCCGTAAATTGGAAGCTATTTTGGAGTTATGAACGAATTGAAATGACTCGCAAACGATTTACCGCACTAGAGTGTGATCCGCTGCAAATATTTGCAGCAATATGTGTTGATTTGTGCTCTAATACCGCGCTTACCAAGGGATGGTGTTAAAAGATACCCACTTAGATGGAGTTATCAAAGTTGACCGATCCCGTAATGATCTCCCTTAGGAAAAAATAGAACATGTCTAAGAACAAAAAATTTGATATCCGCCTTACAGAAAAACGCAACGGTTGGTGTGCAGAGATTACTCGTCAAGTAACATCTCGCAGTACTACAGTATCTAAGCGTGAGTCTGGTTTCGAAACTGAAGCTCTAGCACAAGAGTGGGCAGAGAAAGAACTAGCATCTTTCATCGCAAACCAAGCAGAACGTAACGAGCGTAAATCAGAGCAGCGTAAAGAGCGTGACGAACTACGTCACACTAAAGAGCTTAAAGCTGAGCAAGCTCGTGAAGCACGCGCTAAAGCTCGTGCAGAAGAGGAAGACGCTGAGTAATTCGGTGCACGATTAACTTATAGGTCCCTTAATTTTAAGATAAGGGACTTATAAAAAAAGCCCCAATATAGGTGACTATATTGGGGCTTTTTCGTTTGTGGAGTTCGTTTCTATTTTGCCTAAGAGCGACGGTTTTTATTTATCGCTTTTAACGTCGCTCTATCAAGCTTTAATCAGTTGTTCAGTGTGGTTAGCCAATCGTCTTCTGCTACTTCTTCAATGTAGCTTTCTACTGATTGGCCTACTTCTTCATCGTCTTGTTTGAAGTAAGCAATGTGGAATACTGCATCACCTTCGTTGACAAGAGGCAGCGTTTGCTGGCCAATCACAATACCACCTTTGGTTGTGATCACTTGGCCTTCTTCGTGGCCCAAAGGAGAGCTGATGTAAGCTAGAGTTTGCCCAGCCTCAACTTGCTCACCAAGTCTTACCATATTACGCAAGATGCCGTCTGATTCAGCGCGGATCCAGCTGGTGGATTTGCTCAATACTGGCTCTGGCAACTTCTTACGGTTAGGGCGCAACATGCCTATTTCTTTCATCACTTGATGAACGCCTAGATAGCCTGCACGAATCGCTAAAGGATCAAAACGCAGCGCTTCACCACCTTCATAAGTCAGTACCGGGATGCCCAGTTTTTCAGCTTCGCTACGCAGTGAACCATCACGCAAAGGTGAATCAATGATTACTGGCGTTGCGAACGCTTTCGCAATTCGTAATGTTTCTGGATTTGATAGGTTTGCACGAATCTGTGGCAGGTTAGTACGGTGAATAGCACCTGTATGTAGATCCAAAATGTAATCACAGTGCTTCGCTACGTTTTCGAAGAAGGTGTAAGCGATGCGTGATGTCAATGAGCCTTTCTCACTACCTGGGAAGCAACGGTTTAGGTCGCGACGGTCTGGTAAGTAACGAGATTTATGAATGAAGCCAAATACGTTTACGATCGGCACAACAATTAATGTACCTTTCAGTTTATTAGGTTCTATTGCGTTAGTTAACTGTCGTGCAATCTCAACACCGTTTAGCTCATCACCGTGAATAGCAGCGTTTACCATTAGTGTTGGGCCTGCTTGGCGACCGTGGATGATCTCAATCGGGATCGAAAGTGGAGAGTGCGTGTAAAGCTGAGCTGCCTGTAGTTCAATCTCTTTTCGTTGTCCTGGCTGAACAGTATAACCAAGTAATTCGAATGGTTGATTAGGTTTTAGTCTTGCCATTTAGGTTGTTCTCAACATAGTGATAATTCGTTAACACGGAATGTAGCAATCGTTGATTTTTAGTACGAATCAATCGCTTTACTGTGACGACAAAACTTTTTTATGGAGGGGGGTGGTTATTGGTTTCAATTTTTAATTTGCGATAATTTTGGGTGTTTCAATTTGTGATTTTTTTGACAATTTATTGATTTTAATCTGATAATTCAGAATGTGATGGCTGCTATTATCCATCGCCATTTTTGGTGGCCAAATTCAAATATCGAGATAAAAATGAAGAAAACAATTTCAAAAGTCGTAGCTCTGGCGGTGGTATCAGTTGCTTTATCTGGCTGCGTTGGTAGCAACGCAGTGACGGGGTACTTAATGAAATTCAACCTTAAAGCTGTTGATAACCGTTATGCTCGTGGTGGTTTAAACTTATTGTTAGCACCAGCTTACGGTCTAACTATTGCTGCCGATTACTTAGTGTTCAACTCGCTAGAGTTCTGGACGGGTAGTAACCCTCTAACTGGTACCCCGCATATCTTTGATACTAAGATGGATACTTACCTTGATATTAACCATCAACTGGATCCGTCTCTAACGGAAGCGCCGGTAGGTCCTATCACAAGTGCTGATATGATCGAAAAAGGTCAAATGCAGCAGATCGATGAAAACACTATCCAAATGGATATTACATACCAATCTGGTGAGCGTGCTACATTAATCGGTGTTCGCGATGGCGAGATGGTGACGTACTTCATCGATGGTGAAGTTGTGGCACAAACTTCAATTGATGAGCTAGAGAGCTACGCGGCTACACGCGCTTAATTGCTTGTTTAGTCACAAATAGTCGATTACAAAGATTAGATACAGAAACAGGTACTCATTGAGTACCTGTTTTATTTTGTTTTGAATAAACGGTGCTTACTGTAAGCAGCATCTATTGAGTATATATATTATCGAATTATGCTTTTTCTGGGATTGCTTCAAGCAGTGCAACCATTTGGTTCCAGAATAGCTCAACTGTGTCGATCTTCACTTTCTCATCAGGAGAGTGTGGGAACTTGATTGTTGGGCCGAAAGAAACCATATCCATATTCGGGTAAGGTTCTTTGAATAGACCACACTCAAGACCTGCATGGATAACCATGATGTTTGGCTTGTGACCGTAGATACCTTCGTACATGTCGCGGAAGATATGCATAATTTCTGAATCTGCGTCTGGTTTCCAACCTGGGTAAGCACCAGAGAACGAGATGTTAGCGCCTGCTAACTCAGCAACAGAGTGCAGCATGCTTTCTACTTGGCTACGACCTGAATCGATCAAAGAACGGATCAGGCAAAGCACTGTGATTGAGTTCTCTTCTGTTGTGATAACACCTACGTTTAGAGACGTTTCAACAACACCTTCAATCTCGTCACTCATACGAATCACGCCGTTTGGACATGCGTTAAGTGTCGCGATAAAGCGAGCTTGTTCTGCTTGAGTAAGAGTACCCATTTCAACGGTTACTTCTTCGTTGAATGTTACGATGCTGTCTTCGATTTTACCCAGCTCTGTAGATAGAAGCTCAGTGTAGTAGTTGTATAGCGAAGCCAGTTTCTCTTGGTTTTCAGCCGGTACTGCAACCGTTACGAAGCCTTCACGAGGGATAGCGTTACGAAGGCTACCACCTTTGAACTCTATGATACGAAGGTCTAGATCTTTTGCGTGACCCGCTAGGAAACGAGCAAGTAATTTGTTTGCGTTTGCACGACCCGTGTGAATATCACAACCAGAGTGACCGCCTTTAAGGCCTTTTAGCGTTAGCTTACGTGTAACGAAATTATCAGGGACTGCATCACGAGTGATGTCGAAAGTCATTGCACCGTCGATACCGCCAGCACAACCCATGTACACTTCGCCTTCTTGCTCTGAATCGGTATTAAGAAGGATATCGCCTTCTAACCAACCCGCTTCAAGACCGAAAGCACCAGTCATACCCGCTTCTTCATCTACGGTTAGTAGAACTTCGATAGGGCCGTGTTGGATTTCGTTTGAAGCAAGAACGGCCAAACAAGAAGCCATGCCCATACCATTGTCGGCACCAAGTGTTGTGCCTTTTGCAGTAACCCATTCACCATCAATGTACGGTTGGATTGGGTCTTTAGCGAAGTCATGAACTGTGTCTTCGTTCTTTTGTGGAACCATATCGATGTGAGCTTGTAGCACGACACCTTTCTTGTTTTCCATGCCCTGTGTCGCTGGCTTCTTGATGAATACGTTGCCCGTTGGATCGCGACGCACATCTAGGCCTTGCTCTGTTGCCCAAGCAATAATGTATTGAGCAAGCTCTTCTTCGTGCTTTGAAGGGTGTGGGATTGAACAAATCTTATCGAAAAACTGCCAAATAGGGGCAGGGGACAATTTACTGATCTCAGAATGGAATTCAGACACGGATGACTCCTTTTTTATTTGATAACCATATATTTAGGATTTGGATGGATGGAAAGTTAGAACAAAAATCTAAAATATGGGTCTGTTTTGATGGCAACAGCATACCACTTGCGCGTTTTGACGAGTAGCGCTTCTAAGCCCCAGACTCCTCAAATTTTGAAAGCTAGATTGTTCATTTGATCATAAGTAAGTGTCTTGATGCTTATAATTAATTCAGGCAAACGTTTATTTAGTTCTGTTGTGTAATTTAATTACGAGATTTAGTTTGTAAAATAACCATAAGCAGCTAAAAGTGTGATGTGGAGCAGGAAAAACTTGTAATCTTTTTTCTTTGAGGTATATTAATAACCAACTTCTTAAGTGAAGAGTAAATGCTCAAAGGATGAGTCCGTTTTATCGCCTCCAGGGAACCGAGAAATCAAATTCGTTTTTATTGATTTATTAAGGTGATAGTTATGAAAGGTTTACCATCTGCAATGTTCTGGCTTAACAGCTCTGTTTACACTAGCAACTTTGCATACCCAACAAGCTTTGGTTACTAATACCAGCTGCTTGTAACTTGAACAGTTTGTTCACCCCTATATATTGGAATTCTTTTACAACCCTTTGGTTGACTGATTCTACCGCCACTCATTTTTGAGTGGCGTTTTTTTTGCCTGCTACTTTATCGCCTATCTTGTTCCCAACCACTTTCATTCATTCATTATTTCTCTGTCATTCGTTGCGGTTATTTTTTAAACGCCAAACGATCAATTCACGCCTTATTACGAATCCTGTTGAAAAATACACAACTCTTGTGGGTTTCATTTGAGAATTTGATGGCTAGATTCTCAATGAAAATAATCGATGGTCGAAAAAGTAATCAAGTATAATTGTTGTTTTTTTTGTTTTGTTTTGTTTTAAATCTTTGTTTTTAATGATTATTTAATTATTCAGTTTATGTTTTTAATCGCTTTGTTTCATACGCCATTCGGATAAATATTAATTAGAGCCTTAATTCTATCTGGAATTTGTTATTTGATAACTTTATAATCCACAGCCAATCGATTACGCAACCGTTTACTTTTTACCCTTATAGGATTCGATAATGTTCGAAAAGCTATTCAAACTCAGTGAAAATGGCACCAATGTGCGCACTGAAATCATCGCAGGTCTAACAACCTTCCTAACAATGGCTTACATCATTTTTGTAAACCCAATGATTCTAGCTGACGCTGGGATGGACCATGGCGCTGTATTTGTAGCAACCTGTTTAGCGGCTGCTATTGGCTGTTTCATTATGGGCTTTGTTGCTAACTACCCAATTGCTCAAGCTCCAGGCATGGGGTTGAACGCATTCTTTACCTACGCTGTTGTAATGGGTATGGGTTATACGTGGCAAGTTGCTCTGGCAGCAGTTTTCGTATCAGGCGTAATCTTCATTTTCTTAAGTATCTTTAAGATTCGTGAATGGATTATTAACTCGATCCCTATGTCTCTGCGTGTTGGTATCTCTGCAGGTATAGGCCTTTTCTTAGCGTTCATTGCACTTAGCAATGCTGGCATCGTGGTTTCTAACCCAGCAACTAAGGTTTCACTGGGCGATATTACCGCGGTTGCTCCTATTCTAGGCGCACTGGGTTTTTTCCTTACTATTGCTCTCGTTCATCGTGGTGTTAAAGGCGCAGTAATGATTGCTATTTTAGCAATCACAGCGATTGGTATCGCAATTGGCGACGTTCAATATGGCGGTATCATGTCTACACCGCCAAGCCTAGCACCTACATTCATGCAGCTTGATTTCTCTGCTGTATTCGAAATCGGTATGATTTCAGTGGTATTTGCATTCTTGTTTGTCGATTTATTCGATACTGCCGGTACTTTGGTTGGTGTTGCAACAAAAGCAAACCTAATTAAAGAAGACGGCAAACTACCACGCTTGAATAAAGCACTACTCGCTGACTCTACAGCAACGTCTATCGGTGCATTATTAGGTACATCAAACACAACCTCTTACGTAGAAAGTGTTGCTGGTGTTGCTGAGGGTGGTCGTACCGGCCTAACAGCAGTTGTTGTTGGTATCTTATTCTTACTGGCTCTTTTCTTCTCGCCGCTTGCAGGCATGATCCCGGCTTACGCAACATCTGGTGCGCTGTTTTATGTAGCAATTCTAATGATGTCTGGTCTAGTTGGCATTGATTGGCGTGATCTTACGGAAGCTGCACCAGTCGTGGTAACATGTTTGCTAATGCCGCTGACGTACTCTATTGCTGAGGGTATCTCACTAGGTTTCATCGCTTACGCTGCAATTAAGCTGCTAAGTGGTAAAGGTCGTGACGTTTCACCTGCAGTGTGGGTAATGTCGGCTATCTTTATTCTTAAATATATTTTCGCTTAATCGTCTAGATTTCTGCTTAATCGTTGAAGAGGCTATGTTTCGCATAGCCTCTAATAACATGACAAAATTATTAGGTTTTATACTATGAGCAACAAATTCGTTATCACTTGGGACAACATGCAGACTTACTGCCGCCAACTAGCAGAAAAGCAAATGCCAGCAGAACAGTGGAAAGGCATCTGGGCAGTAAGCCGTGGTGGCTTAGTTCCTGGTGCAATCTTGGCCCGTGAGCTAGGTATTCGTCACGTAGATACGATTTGTATTTCTAGCTACGACCACGATCACCAACGTGATATGACGGTAGTTAAAGCACCTGAGGGTGACGGCGAAGGCTTCCTTATCGTTGAAGACCTTGTTGATAGTGGTGACACTGCACGTAAACTTCGCGAAATGTACCCGAAAGCGAAACTAATCGCAGTTTGTGCAAAACCATCTGGCGCACATTTACTAGATGAGTACATCGTTGATATCGCTCAAGACACTTGGATTGAGCAGCCTTGGGATACTAGCTTAAGCTTCGTTGAGCCAGTAAATCGCAAGTCAAAATAAGCGTAAACTTAGTTTTTTGAGAAATGACCCTTTATAGGGTCATTTTTTTTTATATTATTAGTGACAACCATTTCTTATTAAGTGTCCCTATGTCTGAATCAGAAGAAACGAGCTCGAACCTTTCGGAAACCTTGTTTGTAAAGCATAAGCAGGCTAAAGAAACCTCAATGCTGACGCGCTACATGCCAAGCTCAGAAGAGCTATTGGATGAGAAGCGTAAACAGCAAAATTCATCATGGTATCGAAATTTAAGGCGTCTTCAGTGGGTATGGCAAGGCGTTAACCCAATAGAGCAAGAAGCGGTGTTAGCTCGAATTGCGTCGTCAGATAATTCTCGCACGACGGACGAGTGGTTAGATACCGTCATGGGTTATCGCAGCGGTAACTGGGCATACGAGTGGACTAAGCTTGGTATGCAGCATCAAAATCGCTCTAATGAAAAGAACGGTGAAGAGATGGCTGAAGAGCTGTTTTCAGCATCGTTATGTTTTAGCATAGCGGGTTACCCACATCTCAAGAACGACAATTTGGCAGCTCAGGCTCAAGTGCTAGCGAACGCGGCTTATTCTGAAGCCATCAAGCATACCAAGCTGATCGTTAAGCAACTTGAAGTGCCGTATCAGAATAAGAAAATTAAGGCGAACTTGCATCTCACCAAAACAGATAAACCTCAGCCTGTTGTGATTGTGAGCGCTGGACTAGACAGTTTGCAAACCGATATGTGGCGCTTGTTTAGAGATTACCTAGCCCCTAAAAACATTGCTATGTTGACGGTCGATATGCCGTCGATAGGGCACAGTGCGCATTGGCCTTTAACTGAAGACTCGTCTTGCCTTCACCAAGCTGTGCTCAATGAACTGCCTAACATCCCATGGGTCGATCACCACAAGGTCGGCTTGTTTGGCTTCCGTTTTGGTGGCAATGCGATGGTGAGATTATCTTTCCTAGAGCAACATAAGCTCAAAGCGTGTATCTCTTTAGGCGCGCCAATTCACGATATCTTTGTTCATGCAGACAAATTGAAACAGATGCCTAAAATGCATTTAGATGTGTTAGCTTCGCGTCTCGGTAAAGGTGCGGTAGATATCAATAGTCTTTCTGGGCAACTGATGGCTTGGTCACTCAAGGTACAAGGCTTGCTGTCGAACAGTAAAACCAGCGTTCCTATCTTGGCACTAGCCTTAGAAGGAGACCCTGTTTCACCACCAATGGATAATCAACTGGTTGCTATTTACAGTGATTACGGCAAAGCGAAGAAAATCAAAGCTAAATCAATTACACAGGGTTATGAGCAATCCCTCGAATTGGCGATAAAATGGCTTGAGGATGAATTATTTAGATGACATTTCTCCTAAATTAGTTAAGCATGAAAAGTGTACAAACTAAGTACCTGATACTCAGAGGTAATTTATAAAATCCAATTGCGTACTTTCTACGTATTGCAGTCTGAGTAACGTCATTCTTAACATTGAAAATGGAGATTCAATATGTCAGAAGTGACACAACAACCTACGCATTATCGTTTGTTGAATGTTTTAAAGGCGATTGGGCCTTACTTAAGAGAACCACAATCAGAAGAAGGTCATTATATTTTTGATTGTTTATCTGTGTGTGTGAACGATAAAAAATCACCAGAAGAACGTGAGTTTTGGGGTTGGTGGTTAGAGTTGGATAAGTCGGAAGAGGGATATTCGGCGAAATACAACATCGGCAAGTACAACATCGATGGCAATTGGGATTGCTTACCATTGCCGAAGAAGGCGGTAGCTGAAGTGTCTCGCACTCAAGAAGCTTTCCACCAAAAGCTGGTTGACGAACTTCAAAATAAGTTTGAAATCAGCGTTCAATTCGACGAAGAGTCTGTCGAATTCGTCTGATTTTAAAGGTTACTCTTCTCTATAAAGTAAAAAGGTGCGATTTCGCACCTTTTCTGCTTGTGAATTCCCCTGTTGATTGCTAAAACATCACCTCTTATTTGTTTTATCTATAAAAGACTTCATGACAACAAATCATCAAAGCGGGACAACAACACAGAGTAAAACTGTCGTTGTTAAACTGGGTACCAGTGTCTTAACTGGTGGAACATTGGCATTAGATCGTGCTCACATGGTTGAGCTGGTTCGTCAATGTGCTGAATTAAAAAAACAAGGCCACTCTGTGGTTATGGTTTCGTCTGGCGCAATTGCTGCTGGGCGTGAGCACCTTAGTTACCCCGCACTTCCCAACTCGATGGCGAGCAAACAGTTGCTTGCGGCAGTTGGGCAAAGCCAGTTGATTCAAGTTTGGGAGTCTTTGTTTGCTATCTATGGCCTTAAAATTGGCCAGATGCTACTGACTCGTGCTGATCTCGATGATCGCGAGCGTTTTCTTAATGCTCGCGACACGATCAACGCACTCGTTGAACACGATATTATTCCGGTGGTTAATGAAAACGATGCAGTAGCAACTAACGAAATTAAAGTGGGCGACAACGATAACTTGTCGGCACTGGTTGGTATTTTATGTGGAGCCGATAAGCTTCTGCTATTAACCGATCAAAAAGGCCTATTTACGGCAGACCCTCGCAAAGATCCGAATGCAGAGCTCATCAAAGAAGTGAAAACCATTGATGACACATTACGCAAGATCGCAGGCGGAAGTGGTACTACGTTAGGTACCGGCGGTATGGCGACTAAACTGCAGGCGGCTGATATTGCTCGTCGTGCCGGTATTGAAGTGATTATTGCGGCGGGTAGTGCTGAAAATGTGGTGTTTGACTCGTTGAGTGACAATCCACAAGGTACTCGTTTTTTGCCTCTAGAAGAAGCGCTTGAAAACCGCAAACGCTGGATTTTAGCTGGCCCTGCATCTGCCGGTGATATTGTGGTTGATGATGGCGCCGTTAATGCTGTGAACACTAAAGGTAGCAGCCTGTTGGCGAAAGGGGTCATTCGAGTTCAAGGCGAGTTTTCTCGTGGTGAAGTTACCCAAGTTACAGACATCAAAGGCAAGGTAGTGGCGCGTGGTATCGCTAGCTACTCGAGCCAAGACTTAGCGAAAATCGCAGGTAAACACAGTAAAGATATTGGTGAGATACTGGGTTATGACTACGGATCAGAAGTTATTCACCGTGATGACATGGTAGTGATTCAAGAGTAGCTCGTGATGATAAGGCGATGCACTGCGAATATACATAATCGTAAAGCGCCTTTTTACATCCAAAGACAGACAGAACTTAGGGAGAGTTAAACGTGGATTTAACTAACATGGGTATCGCAGCAAAAGACGCTGCTTTCCACCTAGCGACCGCTTCAACGGCGCAAAAGAACAAGGCATTGGCGATCATCGCTGATGAGTTAGAAGCAAACGCAGCAACGATTTTAGAAGCGAACGCAAAAGACATCGAACTTGGTCGTGAAGCGGGTTTAACTGACGCATTGCTTGATCGTCTATTGCTGAATGAAGAGCGTCTAAAAGGTATCGCTAACGATGTACGTAACGTAATTAGCCTGAATGATCCAGTTGGCAGCGAAATGGACAGTAAGGTACTGGAAAACGGTATGTCACTGTCTCGTCGTCGTGTACCACTTGGCGTGGTTGGTGTTATTTACGAAGCGCGTCCAAACGTAACTATCGATATTGCGGCACTGTGTCTAAAAACAGGTAACGCAAGTATCTTACGTGGTGGTAAAGAGACATTCTTCTCAAACATGGAGCTGGTTAAAGTTATCCAGTCTGCATTAGAGAAAGCGGAGCTTCCAGCCGCTTCAGTTCAGTACATCGAAAAACCTGATCGTGAGCTCGTTTCTCAACTGCTTAAACTGGATGATTACGTGGATATGATCATTCCTCGCGGCGGCGCTGGCTTGCACAAGATGTGTAAAGAGAACAGCACGATTCCAGTGATCATCGGTGGTTTCGGTATTAGCCATATTTTTGTTGATGAAAGCGCTGACCTTGAGAAATCCGTTGATGTTGTTGAAAACTCTAAAGTTCAACGCCCATCTGCCTGTAACTCGCTAGATACATTATTAGTGCACGAAGCGGTTGCTGAAGCTTTCTTAGCGCAGCTAACACAGCGTTTAGCCGGCAAGGTTACTTTGGTTGCTGACACTAGTGCAAAATCGCTGCTAGCGGGTTTTGAAGACCAACGTGATGCGGTTGAAGGCGACTTTGACACTGAATGGTTAAGCTATACGTTAGGCGTGAAAGTCGTCGCGGATGTGGCAGAAGCGATTGACCACATGCGCGTCCACAACGCGAGCCACTCAGACGCGATCATGACGAATAGTCTAGAAAGCTCAGAGCGCTTTATTAACTCAGTCGGTTCTGCTGCGGTTTATGTGAATGCATCAACACGTTTTACTGATGGCGCACAGTTTGGTCTGGGTGCTGAAGTAGCAGTGTCTACTCAGAAATTGCATGCTCGTGGCCCAATGGGTTTAGAAGAGCTGACAAGCTACAAATGGGTAGGCAAAGCGAACTATTTAGTTCGCGGTTAACGCTGGTCGTTAATTTTACTCATCAGCTCATTTTTGAAATGGCGATCGAGTAACAATAATCAATGAATCACCACACAAAAGGGCCTTAATTGGCCCTTTTTCTTTCCTAACGTTTGGCAATTCCGTTACACTGATATTCAATTATTTGGAGGTGATATGCATTGTCCTTTTTGTTCAGAGAACGACACTAAAGTAATCGATTCAAGACTGGTAGCCGATGGCCATCAGGTTCGTCGTCGCCGTCAATGCCTTGCATGTAGTGAACGTTTTACTACTTTCGAATCGGCAGAGCTTGTGATGCCTAAAGTCATTAAGTCGAATGGAAACCGCGAACCATTTAATGAAGATAAAATGGTAGGTGGTGTTCAGCGTGCCCTAGAAAAACGCCCAGTGAGTGCTGATGCGATCGAACTTGCGATCAGTACTATTAAGTCACAACTCCGTGCAACTGGTGAGCGTGAAGTACCAAGCGAGATGATTGGTAATCTTGTGATGGGCCAATTGAAAGAATTGGATAAAGTGGCGTACATCCGTTTTGCCTCTGTTTACCGCAGCTTTGAAGACATCCGAGAGTTTGGCGAAGAAATCGCTAAATTAGAGGACTAACCCCTCAGTTATGTCTAATTTTACTCCCCTAGATTTTCAAATGATGTCGCGCGCTATTCAATTAGCGAAACGCGGCATTTACACCACTGCGCCAAACCCAAATGTAGGCTGTGTCATCGTACAAGCCGATGGTCAGATCGTTGGTGAAGGTTTTCATGCCAAAGCGGGCGAACCTCATGCTGAAGTGCACGCTATGCGAATGGCGGGTGATAAGGCAAAAGGTGCAACGGCTTACGTTACGCTAGAACCTTGTTCGCATTATGGTCGAACGCCGCCTTGTGCGGAAGGTTTGATTAAGGCTCAAGTTTCAAAAGTGATTTGCGCCATGCAGGACCCAAACCCTAAAGTCGCAGGGCGTGGCATCAAGATGCTACGTGATGCGGGTATTGAGGTTGAGATAGGCTTGTTAGAGCAAGATGCTCTCGATTTAAATCCTGCATTTATCAAGCGTATGCAAACGGGCATGCCATTCGTACAGTTAAAAATGGCGGCTAGCCTAGATGGCCAAACGGCATTGGAAAATGGTCAAAGCCAGTGGATCACGTCGTCAGAAGCGCGTCGTGACGTTCAGAACTACCGAGCCAAATCAGGCGCGGTGTTATCAACCAGCCAAACGGTGATTGAAGACAACGCGTCATTGAATGTTCGCTGGACTGAGTTACCAAGTAGTATCAAAGATCATTACGCTGAAGACGAGTTGCGTCAGCCGATTCGCGTGATTCTTGATCGCCAAAATCAGCTGTATCCTGAGCTCAAGTTATTCCAGACTCCAACTTCGGTATTGAGAGTTGCTGAAACCTCCGCTGATATTGAGGTCGGAACAACGGATGCTGGTCAGCTTGATTTACACGATTTGATGCGTCAATTACCTGCGAATCATATCGACCATATTTGGGTCGAAGCGGGCGCGACATTGGCAAAAAGCTTGATTGAAGAACAGCTGGTGGATGAGCTAATCCTCTATTTAGCACCTAAACTTATGGGCAGTGACGGACGAGGTTTGATGGGTGCATTAGGGCTCACTTCAATGTCTGATGTGATTGACCTAGAAATTAAAGATGTTCGACAGGTTGGTGTGGATATTCGTATCGTAGCTAAACCAAGAGCGGCGAAACCACTCTCGAAATAGTCACTCCAACTACATATGTGTCGTTGACAACAAAAAGAGTTTTAAAATGTTTACAGGAATTGTAGAAGCCGTAGGTACATTGAGTGCAATCACTCCCCGCGGAGAAGACATCACCGTAACGGTTAATGTTGGTAATCTTGATATGGCTGACGTTAAGTTAGGCGACAGTATCGCTACCAATGGTGTTTGTTTGACGGTTGTTGAGTATAACGACCACAGCTACAGTGCAGACCTTTCGCTTGAGACCCTGAAAAAAACGGGCTTTGTGGATTACCAAGCCGGCGATAAGGTCAACCTAGAGAAAGCAATGCTACCGACTACCCGTTTTGGTGGTCATATTGTATCGGGTCACGTTGATGGTGTGGGTGAGATTGTTGAGCGTAACCAAGTCGGTCGTGCAATTGAGTTCTGGGTTGAAATGCCAGCAGAGATCTCAAAGTACGTAGCTCAAAAAGGTTCAGTCACTGTTGATGGTATTAGCCTAACGGTGAACGATTTACGCAAAAATGCCTTTAAGCTGACTATCGTTCCTCACACCTCTTCAGAAACGACCATCGATCAATTCAATGTTGGTCGTAAAGTGAATCTAGAAGTCGATGTATTAGCGCGTTATATGGAGCGTCTACTGCAAGGCCAGCAGCAAGAGTCTGAGCCTGAATCTCGATTGACGATGGAATTCTTACAGCAGAATGGTTTTGCCTAATCGTTGGTACAAAGTGTGTTAAGCGAGACTTTGTAAAGCGAAGCAATATCATCAGGTTTAAATAGTGTCGGTTCTAGGAAGCAGAACCATTTCAAAGGATATAGAACAATGCCAATTAGTACTCCTCAAGAAATTATTGAAGACATTCGCCTAGGAAAAATGGTTATCCTGATGGATGATGAAGATCGCGAAAATGAAGGCGATCTAATCATGGCAGCAGAACATGTGACGCCTGAAGCGATTAACTTCATGGCGATGTACGGCCGTGGCTTAATTTGTCTAACGTTGACCAAAGAGCGTTCAAACCGTATGGGTCTAGCGCCTATGGTTCAAGATAATAATGCTCAATACACAACCAACTTTACGGTTTCGATTGAAGCTGCTGAGGGTGTAACTACGGGGATTTCTGCATCAGATCGCGCCGTTACCGTTCAAGCGGCTGTGGCAAAAGATGCGAAAGCCGCTGACCTTGTTCAACCCGGGCATATCTTCCCACTGACAGCTCAAGAAGGTGGTGTATTAACTCGCGCTGGCCATACTGAAGCGGGTTGTGATCTAGCTCGCCTAGCGGGTTGTGAGCCAGCTTCGGTTATTGTTGAGATCCTAAATGACGATGGCACCATGGCACGTCGTCCTGACCTTGAAGTGTTTGCTGAAAAGCATGGTATCAAGTTGGGTACGATTGCTGACTTGATTGAATACCGTAACAACACGGAAACTACGATTGAACGTGTAGCACAATGCCATTTGCCAACAGAGTTTGGTGACTTTGAACTTGTGACTTACCGTGACACTATTGATAACCAGATCCACTACGCAATGCAAAAGGGCGACTTGTCTGTAGGCGCTCCACTAGTACGAGTTCACCTGCATGACACGTTTACCGATCTACTTCATTCAGACCGTGGAACGGAACGTAGCTGGTCGCTAGATAAAGCAATGAAGCGCATTGGCGACGAAGGCGGTGTGTTAGTTATTCTGGGCAACGAAGAGTCGTCTGACTCTTTGATTCACAAAGTGAAGACATTTGAAGCGCAAGATAAGAACGAACAACCAACCATGGCCAAGAAGCAAGGTACTTCTCGTCGTGTTGGTGTGGGTTCTCAGATCCTTCAAGATCTAGGCGTTCACGATATGCGTCTGCTTTCTTCAAGCACTAAGCGTTACCACGCATTGGGTGGTTTTGGTCTTAACGTTGTTGAGTACGTTTGCGAATAAATCATGTGCCGGTGAACACATGTTTCTCCGTTTTAGCGGCATAATTTACCGATGATTTCAGTTGCTCTTTTGGCTGTTGAACATGCCAAAAGAGCAAAGTAGAGAAGCTTGATTTACTCTGTGATCTGCGAGTGAGCTTTTCTTCTTGCTGTTCCCATATGGTTGGGAGCGACGCTGCACTATCATCTTTACATCTCCGGTGTCTGCTCTGCTAAATTAGCATTAGATATTGCTCACAGTTTTGTGCTAGAATCCGGCGATTCTCACTTGATGAAAATAGTTAAAGGAAGGCTTATGAAAGTGATCGAGGGTGGCTTCCCAGCGCCAAATGCAAAAATTGCTATCGTTATTGCTCGTTTCAACAGTTTTATTAACGAAAGTTTACTTTCTGGTGCAATCGATACTTTAAAGCGTCATGGACAAGTAAGCGAAGACAACATTACTGTTGTTCGCTGCCCAGGTGCAGTAGAACTTCCACTTGTAGCGCAGCGCGTTGCAAAAACGGGTAAGTTCGATGCGATTGTATCTCTTGGTACAGTAATCCGTGGCGGTACACCTCACTTTGACTATGTTTGTAGTGAATGTAATAAAGGTTTGGCACAAGTGTCTCTGGAATTTTCTCTTCCAGTAGCGTTTGGTGTTCTTACTGTTGATACGATCGATCAAGCTATTGAACGCGCAGGAACCAAGGCTGGTAATAAGGGTGCAGAAGCAGCACTTAGCGCACTTGAGATGATCAACGTTCTTTCTGAAATCGATTCCTAATGGGGGCCAGTGTGAAACCAGCCGCACGTCGTAACGCACGTCAATTTGCTCTACAAGCAATTTATTCTTGGCAAATTACTAAAGAAAATATTGCTACCGTTGAAGAACAGTTCTTATCTGGTGGTAAGTATGATGAAGAAGAGCATCATGCCGCAGAACCTGCTCTAGCTATGCCAGAAACAGACGTTGCATACTTCCGCGACCTACTAACTGGTGTTGCTCTTAGCCACATGGAACTTGATAGCAAGCTGCGTCCATTCGTATCTCGTCCTATGCAAGATCTGGATTTGATGGAACTAGCGCTTCTACGTTTAGCTATGTACGAGATGACTCGTCGCGAAGATGTACCATACAAAGTGGTTATCAACGAAGCTATCGAGCTTGCGAAAGTATTCGCAGCAGAAGACAGCCATAAGTTTGTTAACGGTGTGCTTGATAAAGCAGCGCCGCACGTTCGTAAGAAATAACACGTGCGTATATTGAATATAAAGGTCAGCTCTCATGCTGGCCTTTTTTGTAACTAAACTTCTGTAATATCAATAATACCAATCGTAGTAAATAACTGGTCACCCTAGCTTGCTAAAACGCTCGATAACTGCGTTACAATTTTTAATTGTAGAATAACTACTTATCGAAACTTCTTGTCGAAAAGAGCTGCCTTGTTCTCAAGCCTTTTCCCTACGCTAATTTTGAACACTTACTTACGGTGATTGGTATAATTACGGTGATTTGTATTAAGACTAAAGATAGGGCATGTGATGTCTGGCGAGTTTAACCTGATTGAAAAATATTTTGTAAATCGACAACCACAACGTAAAGACGTACATCTGGCAGCGGGCGATGACTGTGCTTTGGTCAAAGCGCCAAGCAATGTAGAGATCGCAATCAGCACCGACACTTTAGTTGCAGGTACGCACTTTTTAGCCGAAGCGAATCCTGCATGGGTGGCGCATAAAGCGTTAGCTTCGAACATTAGCGACCTTGCCGCTATGGGTGCGACGCCTGCTTGGGTTTCATTTGCTTTAACTATGCCAGAAGTCGATGAAGAATGGCTTGCCCCATTTTGTGATTCCTTTTTCAAACTTGCAGACTACTTTGGTATTCAGCTAATCGGCGGTGATACAACCAAAGGGCCGCTAAGTTTGACGTTGACTGTACAAGGCTTTGTGCCAGAAGGTCGAGCGTTGCGCAGAGATAACGCTAAAGTGGGCGACTGGATTTACGTGACGGGTAATCTAGGGGACAGCAAAGCTGGGTTAGACGTGTTACTGAACCCCGAAAAGAACAAAGTGAAGCCTTATGCGCTAGAGCTTGAAGAGAGGCACTACCTGAGCACTCCGCGAATATTGGCGGGTCAAGCTCTAGTTAACCTTGCTTCATCGGCTATCGATATCTCTGATGGTGTTATTGCTGATTTAAAACATATCCTCAAACGTTCTCAGGTTGGTGCGAGTATTGATGTAAGCACGCTGCCCCTCTCTCCAGAGTTACGTCAGTTCGCTTGTGATATTACTTCAGCTCAGCAGTATGCGCTGACCAGTGGTGAAGAGTACGAACTTTGCTTTACTGTGCCTGAAGAAAATAAAGGTTCATTGGAAAGTGCTTTGTCGCACACAGGAACAAAAGTCACCTGCATTGGCCAGATAAGACCTGTAGAATATTTTGAACTACACAATAATGGTGAACCACTAAGTTGGAACTTAACTGGTTACGATCACTTTAAGGCTAATTGATGACAAACCCACTTTCTCTTATTTCTCTTAAAAACCCTTGGCATTTATTGGCAACCGGTTTTGGTAGTGGCTTATCGCCGATTATTCCTGGAACTATGGGTACGCTTGCGTCGATTCCGTTGTACCTATTATTGGTTCAGCTCCCTTTTCCTGCTTATGTTGCGGTAGTGGTTGTAAGCTGCATTATTGGTATCAAAATTTGTCAAGTGACATCTGATGATATGGGAGTGCACGATCACGGCTCTATCGTGTGGGATGAATTCGCAGGCTTTTGGATCACCATGGGCTTAGTGCCTTTATTGAATATCCCTACAGATGATTGGAAATGGCTGTTCACTGGTTTTGTCTTGTTTCGTTTTTTCGATATGGTGAAACCTTGGCCAATTGGTTGGTTAGATCAGCGAGTACATGGCGGCTTAGGTATCATGATTGATGATATTGTTGCGGGCATTATGGCGGCTGTTGCCTTGTATGCTGTGGCTCATTTTGCTGGCTGGCTCGTTTAAGAATTAATATTCAAAGCACTAACAATAATAGATAAAAACAAGGAATAACAATGTCTAAGAAGGTTTACTGTGTTGCTCAATTTCAGCCTAAAAAAGGCAAATTGAACGAGTTGTTTGAAGTTCTGAAATCACTAGAGCCAAACACAATGCGTGAAGACGGTTGTATTCAATATACAGTGACTCGTCACATCAACAGCCCATTTGCAGAAGGTGAAAGTTTCCCTATTGCATTCAATGAGATCTGGGCTGATAACGAAGCATTCGAAGCACACTGTCAACGTCGTGAAATTCAACAGTTCTTCCAAGAGCAGTGTGTTGAAGAAACCGGCTTGGTTGAGAACTTCAACGTTGCTATCTACTCTGATGAACCAGAGAACTATGACGCACCGGTGCTTAAGCCATGTTGCTAAGCTGGTTTAATAGCCAATAGCTAATAACTAACAACTAAACAGTGAATAGTTAATGAGTTAGCAGATACTAAAAAGGTTGGCCTTAGGGCCAACCTTTTTTTGCTTTGTTACTTATGCTGCTTGCTGATGAAAGCTATTTAGCAAGGTAGTCAGAGATAGACTTCTCTATACCTTTGGCATCTAAGCCAAGCTCTTCGTGCAGTTCACCTTGAGTGCCTTGAGCAATAAACTTGTCTGGTAAGCCAAGGTTTAATACTGGCATCAGTAGCTTCTCTTGCATCAAGAATTCAATCACACCCGCGCCTGCACCACCTGCAATCGCGTTTTCTTCGATTGTCACAAGTACATCGTGGTCAGCAGCAAGTTGTTTGATTAGTGTTTTATCGAGTGGCTTCACAAAGCGCATGTCTGTAACCGTCGCATCGATAGCGTCAGCCGTTTGAAGCGCACTCTCCAGGAAAGTACCGAAGCTTAGGATTGCGACTTTCGAGCCATCTTTTGCTTTTTCGCTTTCGCGAACGATACGACCTTTACCAATCTCAAGAGCGGTAAACTCACTTTGAATCTCAGTACCCATACCATTACCGCGAGGGTAACGAACGGCACTTGGCCCTATGTGCTGATGACCAGTGTAAAGCATTTGGCGACATTCGTTTTCGTCGCTTGGTGCCATGATCACCATGTTTGGAATGCAGCGCATAAAGCTTAGATCGAACGCACCTTGGTGTGTTTGACCATCGGCACCGACAAGACCCGCACGGTCAATAGCAAACATAACCGGTAGATCCATGATAGCCACATCGTGGATCAGTTGATCGTAGCCACGTTGTAGGAAAGTCGAGTAGATAGCGACAATCGGCTTATCACCGGCAATCGCCATACCGGTTGCTAGCGTCACAGCATGCTGCTCAGCAATCGCTACATCAAAGTACTGCTCTGGGTATTCTTTAGAGAAACGAACCATACCAGAACCTTCACGCATTGCTGGTGTGATCGCCATTAGCTTAGGGTCTTGAGCAGCCATATCACACAAGAAATCGCCAAAAATCTTAGAGAAAGTTGGTTTAGAGCTGGTGCTCTTCGGCAGACTCGAATGTGCAGGGTCGAATTTAGGTACGCCGTGATAACCAATTGGATCTTTCTCAGCTGGCTCGTAGCCTTTGCCTTTCTTCGTCATGATATGTAAGAACTGAGGACCTTTAAGATCTCGCATGTTCTTGAGCGTTTTAATCAACTCATTCACATCGTGACCATCGATTGGACCAATGTAGTTGAAACCTAACTCTTCAAACATAGTGCCAGGGACAACCATACCTTTTAGATGTTCTTCTGTACGACGGACCAACTCTTTTATCGGCGGAACGCCTGATAGCACTTTCTTGCCACCCTCACGAATTGACGTGTAAAGACTGCCAGAAAGAACTTGAGCTAGGTGGTTGTTTAGAGCTCCTACATTTTCAGAGATCGACATCTCGTTATCATTAAGGATAACCAACATGTCATTGTGAATATCACCCGCATGGTTCATGGCTTCGAAAGCCATACCTGCGGTAATCGCGCCATCACCAATGACACTGACAACTTTACGATCCTTACCTTCCTTCTTAGCACTGATCGCCATACCAAGTGCGGCACTGATCGATGTTGAAGAGTGACCGACAGAAAGGGTGTCGTATTCGCTCTCTTGTCGCCATGGGAATGGGTGCAATCCATCTTTTTGACGAATAGTCGACAAGCGGTCGCGACGACCAGTAAGAATTTTGTGCGGGTATGCTTGGTGGCCAACATCCCAAACCAATTGGTCAAAAGGAGTGTTATACACATAGTGCAGAGCCACTGTTAGCTCTACTGTACCTAAGCCTGACGCTAAGTGGCCACTTGACTGGCTCACTGAGTTAAGAAGATAGGTGCGTAATTCATCACAAAGCTGTGTTAGCGTCTCTTTCGGAAGTAGACGCAAATCCTCTGGCTTATCAGCCAAAGCAAGAGTTGGGTACTTTGATATATCAAGAGTCATAGGTAATGCGCGCTTATTGTCTTAGTTCTTGCGCTCGATGACGTATCGGGCGAACTCTTCGAGTGACTGGGTATTGTATGGGATTGCAGCCAAAGCTTGAAGCGCTTCCTGTAGCAGAGTTTGCGCTTTTTCTTGAGCGCCCTCTAAACCTAACAAAGAAGGGTAGGTGCTTTTGTTCAATTCTTGGTCAGAACCCTGTGGCTTACCCAAAGTTTCCGTGTCGCTGGTGATATCCAAAATATCATCTTGAACTTGGAAGGCTAACCCGATGGCATCTGCGTACCTATCTAATTGAGGCATTACTTCTAACGCTTTTTCACCAGCAGCGAGTGCACCTAATCGAATGGCACTCTTCATTAAAGCGCCCGTTTTATTTCGGTGAACTTCTTCTAATTCTTCTAGCGTAACAGCGCGGTTTTCGGCTTCAATATCAAGCGCCTGACCAATACACATACCTTGAGCACCAGAGGCTTCAGCTAAGCGTTGAATCATTCGAACGCGATTGCTTTCCCCATCAGCACTTAACGTGCCTTCCGCAAGTATAGTAAACGCGAGAGTTTGTAGTGCATCGCCAGTTAAAATAGCGGTCGCTTCATCAAATTTGATGTGACAAGTCTGATGACCACGGCGCAGTTCATCGTCATCCATCGCCGGAAGGTCGTCGTGAATCAGAGAGTAGGCATGAATACATTCGATTGCAGAAGCTGGAGTATCGAGCTCTTCAGCCGTGCACCCGAGCATTTCCCCTGTAATGTAGACAAGAAATGGACGCGCACGTTTGCCGCCTAAAAGCAATCCATAACGCATTGCGTTGATAAGATTTTGATTTTGGTGTGGCAGGCGATCAAGCCAAAGGTTCAGTTGCTCGTTATTACGTGCTTGATAAGACAATAACGTCTCGATCATAGGGGATCTCATACAATTTGTTATTCAGGTTGTGGGTTAAAGTCGCTAAGTTCTGCATTTTGATCGTTTTGCAGTAAGATGCTAACGCGTTGTTCTGCATCGTTTAGTTTACTTTGACCGGCTCGAGCGAGGGAGATACCTCGTTCGAATTTTTTCAGCGCATCATCTAAAGCTAGATCACCATTTTCTAGTTGATCAACCAAGCCATCAAGCTCTTCGATTGCCGCTTCAAAGCTCATATTTTCAGGTTTCTTAGTAGCCATAATAAATCTGCGTTTGGAAAGATGAACGAACGTTACCCTAGGCCGCTGATATGGTCAAATGTAACAAAGGAATTTTGCTAGAAAGTTCGTTTTTAAGGGGCTTGAACTCACTTTGATTGAATAACCTTAGCTTTATCGAGTTTATGCGCTACGTATAGGGGTAAAGTCTGCGAATAGTAGTGACTCAAAAACGAAAAGTGTGATACTTAAGCCAAGAATTTACTAAAAGATCTTATAGTCTGGCCGATAAAAAGATTATCGTCGACGTAGAGCTACAAAAAAGCATGAGGAGTGCTCAGTGGATTTAGCAACCCTAATAGGTTTGATTGGTGGATTTGCCTTTGTAATCATGGCAATGATCCTAGGTGGAAGCCTCGGGATGTTCTATGACACGACATCCATTTTGATCGTGGTGGGTGGTTCAACGTTTGTTGTTCTGATGAAGTTCACTATGGGACAGTTCTTTGGTGCGACTAAAATTGCCGGCAAAGCATTTATGTTTAAAGCCGATGAGCCTGAAGATCTTATCGCTAAAGTTGTAGAGATGGCAGATGCTGCACGTAAAGGTGGCTTCTTGGCACTTGAAGAGATGGAAATCAGCAACAGTTTCATGCAAAAGGGTATCGACTTATTGGTGGATGGCCATGATGGTGATGTGGTGCGTGCAGCACTGCAAAAAGACATCGCATTAACGACAGAACGTCACGAGCAGGGCGCGAAAGTGTTCTCTGCATTCGGTGATGTTGCCCCTGCGATGGGTATGATTGGTACCTTAGTTGGTCTGGTAGCCATGCTTTCGAACATGGATGATCCTAAAGCGATCGGTCCTGCGATGGCGGTTGCACTCTTAACTACGCTTTATGGTGCAATCCTTTCGAACATGGTGTTCTTCCCTATTGCCGACAAGCTTGCGCTGCGTCGTGACCAAGAAACACTAAACCGTCGTCTGGTGATGGATGGTGTTTTAGCGATTCAAGATGGCCAGAACCCACGTGTTATCGATGGTTACCTGAAGAGCTACCTAAACGAAGGTAAGCGCACGATTGATGGTGAACCCGCGTAAGAGGAATTGAAGATGGATGAAGAAAATCCATGTAAATGTCCTCCTCCGGGGTTACCTCAATGGATGGGGACATTTGCTGACTTGATGTCACTGCTGATGTGTTTCTTCGTACTGCTGCTCTCATTCTCTGAGATGGACGTACTGAAGTTCAAACAGATCGCGGGCTCGATGAAGTTTGCGTTTGGTGTACAAAACCGTTTAGAAGTGAAAGACATCCCGAAAGGGACCAGCATCATTGCACAAGAGTTTCGCCCTGGTCGTCCAGAACCAACACCGATTGATGTGATCATGCAGCAAACCATCGATATTACTCAGCAGACGCTGGAGTTTCATGAAGGTGAATCTGAGCGTGCTGGCGGCACCATGCGTGACCAAGGCAAGATGACCGGAGGCAAGTCGCCAGAGGTTTCGACTCACGACAATCAAAACTCTGAGTCAGACCAACAGCAACAACAAGCTGAAGCTCAATCGCAAGAGATGGAAACCTTGATGGAAAGCATCAAGAAGGCGTTGGAGCGAGAAATCGACCAAGGCGCGATTGAGGTGGAAAACCTTGGCCAACAGATTGTGATTCGAATTCGTGAGAAGGGTGCATTCCCATCGGGTTCTGCTTTCCTACAGCCGAAGTTCCGACCTTTGGTGAGACAGGTGGCTGAACTGGTGAAAGATGTTCCGGGTATTGTTCGAATCTCAGGGCACACTGATAACCAAAGGCTTGATTCTGAGCTGTATCGCTCGAATTGGGATCTGTCATCTCAGCGAGCCGTATCTGTTGCTCAAGAGATGGAGAAGGTTCGTGGGTTCTCTCATCAACGCTTGAGAGTTCGTGGTATGGCTGATACTGAGCCTGTAGAGCCGAATGATACGGAATGGCAACGCAGCCTAAACCGCCGCGTAGAGATCAGCATCATGCAGGGCGAGCCACTATACAGCGAAGAAGTTCCAGTGGTTACTCAATAATATCGCGTGCTCATATGATTTAGAAAGCCCAACCTTATGATGAGGTTGGGCTTTTTATTTTAATTCGTCATGATTAACTGAGTTCAAATTTGTGTACCTATGACACTACGATGGTGAACAGAGATGCTATTTTTAATAAGGTGCGTATTTATTACTGGCGCTAAAGCACGCACTCTTTTCCTTGTTTCCTTTTCTCATGTATAATCCGCGCCCTTAGATTTAATATTGATCTACTATTGCTTCAATAACTATGTGAAATGACCTTTTACGTGGTGATGAACCTATTAAAATTGTGAACCTTATTGGCGTGAAAGTACTATGAAATTTATTGTTAAGCCCCACCCGGAAATTTTTGTAAAAAGTGAATCGGTGCGTAAGCGCTTCACAAAGATTCTAGAACGTAATATTCGCACTATTCTTCAGCGTCGTACTGAGTCTGTGGCTGTTTTCAACCGTCGTGACTACATCGAAGTGACGTCTGAGAGCGACAAATACTTTAAAGAAACACTCGAAGTATTGACGCAAACTCCGGGTATTCATCACTCCCTTGAAGTTCAGCAATCAGAATTTAAAGACCTGCACGATATTTACGAGCAAGTTCTTGAGCGCAGCCGTGGTCTTATTGAAGGTAAGACTTTCTCTGTGCGAGCTAAGCGTCGCGGTAAACATGATTTTACCTCTATCGAGCTAGAGCGTTACGTAGGTGGTGGTCTAAACCAAGCGGTAGACTCAGCAAAAGTAAAACTGAAAAACCCAGATATTACCGTTAAGGTTGAAGTCGAGAACGGCAAGCTAAACCAAGTGATTGAACGTCATAAAGGCCTAGGCGGTTTCCCTCTAGGTACTCAAGAAGACCTACTGAGCTTGATCTCTGGCGGTTTCGATTCTGGCGTTTCAAGCTACTTGCACATCAAACGTGGTTCGAAAGTGCATTACTGCTTCTTTAACCTAGGTGGTCCAGCACACGAAATTGGCGTTAAGCAAGTTTCTCACTATCTATGGGACAAATACGGCTCATCGGCCAAGGTGAAGTTCATCTCTATCGATTTTGAACCTGTAGTCGCAGAGATTCTTGAGAACGTTGAAGACGGCCAAATGGGCGTGGTTCTTAAGCGTATGTTCATGCGCGCTGGTGGTATGGTTGCAGAACGCTTGGGTATTGAAGCGCTAGTAACCGGTGAGGCGCTTGGCCAGGTTTCTAGCCAAACGCTAACTAACCTTCGCCACATCGACAACGTGACCGATACGTTGATTCTTCGTCCACTTATCAACTGGGACAAAGAAGACATTATCGACCTATCTCGTAAGATTGGTACTGAAGACTTCGCGAAAGTAATGCCAGAGTACTGTGGTGTTATTTCTAAGAAGCCAACAGTGAAAGCGAAGAAAGGTAAACTAGAAGCGGAAGAAGCTAAGTTTAACTTTGAAGTCCTGGATCAAGTGATCGAGAACGCTCGTATTATGGATATCCGTGACATCGAGAAAGAGAGTCAAGAGCAAGCTCCTGAAGTTGAACAAGTTCAAGCCGTTGCCGAGCACGCTGTCGTTCTAGATATCCGCAGCCCAGACGAGGAAGACGAAAGCCCACTAGAGATCGATGGTGTTGAAATTAAGCACATCCCGTTCTTCAAGCTTTCAACTCAGTTTGGCGACCTAGACCAAGCGAAAGAATATTTGCTGTACTGTGACCGTGGTGTCATGAGCCGTCTACAGGCACTTTACCTACAAGAGCAAGGTTTCCATAACGTTAAGGTTTACCGCCCATAGTGGTGTGCTAACCGAATTGCTGAATACTTTGCAAAGCCGCTTACTGAAAAGTAAGCGGCTTTTTTATTTCTATTGAGAATGCTCTACAGTACTGAGGCATAGTCGAGAGTTTGGTGCGCGATCTATATGCTCTGATTTCATATGTTAAATTGTTGGGCTTGAAGCGGGTTTTTGTGACGCTGAAAATATGAGTATCTTGAAGGATTCTGTTAGTTTTTAGTGCGATTCAATGATTCGATTTGTATGTGTTCAGTTGATTATTTGAGTGCTTGTTTAATTCTGTGATTAATGATGAAAAATAATAAAGATTAATTAGCACAGCTATTGATAAACTTGTTGCTACTTTTCTTTGCACATAAAAAAACACCGCCCATAAGGCGGTGCAAACAAATTTGACAGACAGGTCAAAATAAATACAGGAAGTACATGCCTCGTTCCAGTATAGAACTGCAACAAAACATTTGGTAGAACTCTACCCAACTCGAAAAGAACGAGTTTGCAAACACAACATCGCAGGAGCTAAACCAATTGATTCTAGAGAGAATCAAGCCGTTCAGGCTAGCTGCTGCGGGATGAAATATAGAATTTCTCTGGCCGCTAGGCAATGGACAAATTATAATGTTTCAGATAAAAAAAACTAATGCTTATTTAGAGAGTAACTATGTCTCGTCGATTACCCCCATTAAACTCGTTAAGAGTGTTTGAAGCCGCGGCTCGACACTTGAGTTTTACGCGTGCTGCAGAAGAGTTGTTTGTTACTCAAGCTGCCGTCAGTCATCAGATCAAAGCGCTTGAAGAATTCTTGTCTTTGAAGCTTTTTCGTCGAAGAAATCGTTCTTTGTTGCTTACTGAAGAAGGGCAAAGCTACTTCTTGGATATCAAAGATATTTTCACATCACTGGCTGAAGCGACGGATAAAGTGCTTGAGCGAAGTGAGAAGGGCGCATTGACCATCAGCTTACCTCCAAGCTTTGCGATTCAATGGTTAGTGCCAAGACTTGCTGACTTTAATCAACAAGAGCCTGATATTGATGTGCGAATCAAAGCCGTTGATATGGACGAAGGCTCGCTGACCGATGACGTAGACGTAGCTATTTATTATGGTCGAGGTAATTGGTCGGGACTTAGGGCCGATAAGCTTTATCAAGAATATTTAATTCCTTTATGCTCACCTTCGGTGTTGCTTGGGAGCAAGCCGTTAGAAACGCTCAGTGATTTGGCATGTCATACGTTACTGCATGATACTTCTCGAAAGGATTGGAAGCAGTTTGCTAAGCAAAATGGCATCGATGGCGTGAACGTCAATCACGGTCCTATCTTTAGTCACTCAACCATGGTGTTGCAGGCTGCGGCTCACGGCCAAGGCATTGCATTGGGTAATAATGTATTAGCCCAGCCTGAAATAGAGGCGGGTCGTTTGATTGCGCCTTTTGACGAAGTGTTGGTGAGCAAGAATGCCTTCTATGTGGTTTGTCATGAAAAACAAGCTGACATGGGCCGTATCGCCACCTTCCGCGACTGGATGCTGGCGAAAGCGCAAAGTGAACAAGAGGATTTACTCGATGAATAACGTCATCATTGATGGTGAAGACAATCCAATCACCTTTATCTTTGCACATGGCGCAGGCGCAGGTATGGAGCATGAATTCATGCAGTCGGTGGCAAAAGGGTTGGCCTTTAAAGGGATACGAGTTATCCGTTTTAATTTCCCTTACATGATTAAACGTGCTGAAGATGGCAAGCGTCGTCCACCTGACAGAGCGCCTAAGCTGCTTGAAGCTTACCAAGAGATTATTGAGCAGGTTGATGCTGGTAAGCTTGTTATTGGCGGAAAATCGATGGGAGGACGCATGGCGAGCCATTTGTCTGAAGTTGATAAGGTGGCAGCAATGGCGTGTTTAGGCTTTCCTTTCCACCCTCCAGGTAAGCCTGAGAAGTACAAAGGTGAGCATCTTGCTGAGTTAGAGAAACCTTGTTTAATTTTACAAGGTGAACGTGACACCTTCGGTAAGCGTGAAGAGTTTGCTGATTTTGAACTGTCTGGTTCTATTCGTGTTGAATTTATTCCCGATGGCGACCACAGTTTTAAGCCTCGTAAGAGTTCTGGCTACACCGAACAGCAAAACATAGCTTTAACCGTTGAGAAACTATCGGCGTTTATCAAAGAGGTGCTTAATGAGAAGTAAGTATTTACTCACCTTTACAGGTATCTCTGGTGCAATAGCCGTAATGCTAGGTGCCTTCGCCGCTCACGGCCTGAAAGCTATTTTATCTGAGTATCAGCTAGGCGTGTTTGAGACTGGCGTTCAGTACCAGTTTATCCATACTCTGGCGATATTGGCGTGTGGCGCTCTGTTACAGATGAAACTTGGCGCTAAATCACAAAAATATTTTTTCATTGCGGCAATTTGCTTTATCATCGGCATCCTTTGTTTTAGTGGCAGCCTTTATGGGTTAGCACTGACAGGAATAAAATGGTTTGGCCCTATAACACCGTTCGGTGGTCTACTATTTATCATTGGTTGGGGAGTCTTCTCCTTCGCTGCTTTGAATATAAAAGAGGTAACTCAGTGAAACACGTACTACTTTATTGTCGCTCTGGTTTTGAAAAAGAATGTGCTGGCGAAATTCAAGACAAGGCAACACAACTGGAAGTGTTTGGTTTTCCTCGCCTAAAGAACAATACAGGCTTTGTATTGTTCGAATGCTATCAAGCAGGTGAAGCAGATAAGTTGATCAAAGAGGTCGACTTCCAATCTCTGATCTTTGCTCGTCAAATGATCGCGGTAGCGGTTGAAATCAAAGACCTGCCAACCGATGACCGTATCTCTCCAATTCTTGAGGCGCTTTCTGAGAAAGAAGGTTTTCCACGTTGTGGCGATATCCGAATTGAAACGCCAGACACCAATGAAGCGAAAGAGCTTTTGAAATTCTGCCGAAAGTTTACTGTGCCAATGCGTCAAGCTATGCGTGGTAAAGGCCTGATGACAGCGAAAGACAATGTTAAAAAGCCTGTGCTGCACTTATGTTTTATCGCTCCGGGTCACTGTTTTATTGGTTACTCTTACCCAACCAACAACTCACAGTTCTTCATGGGCATTCCTCGTTTGAAATTCCCATCAGATGCACCAAGCCGTTCTACATTGAAGCTAGAAGAAGCATTCCACGTATTCATCCCTCGTGATGAGTGGGACGAGCGTCTGGCTCCGGGCATGTGGGGCGTAGATCTAGGTGCGTGTCCAGGTGGTTGGACTTACCAATTGGTTAAGCGTTCTATGTTTGTTCACTGTGTTGATAACGGTATGATGGCAGATAGCCTTATGGAAACGGGGCAAATTAAGCACCACATGGTAGATGGCTTTAAATTCGAACCTGACCGTAAGAACGTGACTTGGATTATCTGTGATATGGTTGAGAAGCCAGCTCGTGTTGCTCACTTGATGGGTGAGTGGATTATCAAAGGCTGGGCGAAAGAAGCACTGTTCAACCTTAAACTGCCAATGAAAGGCCGTTACGATGAAGTACTGCAAGATATCGAGAACCTAAAACAGTTTCTGATTGATAACAAAGTTAAATTCAAGATGCAGGCGAAGCACCTTTACCATGATCGCGAAGAGATCACGGTTCACATTCAGTCGCTTTCGAATATCTCACCGTACTAATATTTTCATTAGTATGTCAGTGATAAAGAAAATGCTCCTTTAAGGGGCATTTTTTGTATCTGCTCATCGCATTATCGGGAGTTAAGAATGAGCTTCGTAGCGAATGTCTTGAAGATTGAAGCCCAAATCTATATCAGTTTTTAGAGCTGAAACCAACTTGCACACTCGTGCGGATTCGATGTGTTCATCGAACTTCTTACGATATTTTTTAGGTAAATCTTCAGCTAGGAATGCGGCTTCAATATCGGGATAAGTCGTTAAGATCTCTTTGGCTGCTTTTGGTCCCACGCCTGGGATCCCAGGTACTTGGCTTGAACTAACGCCCGTTAATCCCCAGTAATCTGCAAGTTGCTCTGGTTTTACGCCGAACTCAGCTTCGATAAAGGGCTTATCTAACCAGCGATGTTGGAAGTAATCGCGGATCTGTAGTGTAGGTGATAACAGTTGGCAGTAACCTTTATCGGTAGAGATTATCGTAACTTTTTCACCATGGTCAGCCACTTTTTTTGCGAGTGTTGCTACTAAGTCATCAGCTTCATCGCCATCAGATAACAGCGAATCAATACCTAATTCCCACCAAGCTTGTTGGATAGCATCGAGGCCTTTCAGTAATGGCTCAGGCATTGGCTTTCGGTTTTGTTTATAGGCAGGAAGGACTTCTGCACGCCAGCCCCGATCTTGTAAGTGGTGATCGAATACCGCGATGATGTGAGTTGGTTTAGACTCCGCAAGAATCTTATTAAGAGTACGAGTCGTGGTAGTGATGGTTCTTGCTATATCGGTTGGATCCGGCTGAACTGAGTGAACGCGTCGGATTAGGTTCAAGGCATCGATAATAACAAGATGGATAGACATAAGTTTCCACTAAATAGGCAATAAATAAGGGGCTGCTAGCCCCTTATAGTAACGTATCACTTGGTGAGTTGAAACGCTGGTGACGTAAACGTCATGACTTGTTTAGCTTTATGCTTACGGCTTTGTTATCAGTCAGATATTATCATCAGCTGCTTGGCGCAATTTTATAACAAGGAACGTAGTCGGTACCACCCGGCAGTTTCATTCGATCTTGTTCAACAAAATCATTTAGCAGTTGATCCATCTTAGTCATCAACTCTTTGTCGCCATCAATGAGGAATGGCCCATGCTTCTCAATCTCCAGAATACCTTCGGCTTTGACGTTACCTGCCACAATACCTGAGAACGCTTTACGTAAATTCGCAGCAAGGCTCTCTGTTTTCTGATCCATGTGCAGATCGAGTGCCGCCATAGATTCGTGAGTAGGGTCGAAGGGGAGTTGGAACTCAGGCTCAATATGCAGTGACCAGTTGTAGCTGTAAGCATCGCCTGTTTCTTTGCGGTGAGAGCGTACATCTGGCATTGCTTGCTTCATAATTTTCGCAGCACGTGCTGGATCATCAATGACAATTTCATAGTGCTTTTGCGCTTCTTCACCCAATGTTTCACCAATGAACTTATCAATTGAACGGAAGTAAGCCTCGCTCTCTTTAGAGCCAGTTAGAACGATAGGCATCGGTTGGTCTGCGTTGTTTGGGTGCATCATGATACCTAGGATGTACAGCAGTTCTTCGGCGGTTCCTGGGCCTCCAGGGAAGATTATGATGCCATGTGCCATACGAACAAACGCTTCAAGACGTTTCTCGATATCGGGCATGATCACCAGTTCGTTCACTATCGGGTTTGGCGGCTCAGCCGCAATGATTGATGGTTCAGTTAACCCTAAATAACGATGTTCAGTATAGCGCTGCTTAGCGTGACCAATAGCCGCACCTTTCATTGGCCCTTCCATCGCACCTGGTCCACAACCCGTACAGATGTTGAGTTCACGTAGGCCAAGTTCATTACCGACTTCGCGAGTATATTGGTATTCAGTGGCATTAATTGAGTGCCCACCCCAGCACACGATCAGGTTCGGCTCAATGCCGGGTGTGAGTGCTCCTGCGTTTCTCAAAATACCAAACACAAGATTGGTGATGTGAGTTGCGTTGGTGAGGTTAAGCCTTTGGTTATCGGCCAAGTGCATGTTGACGTAGACAATGTCACGCAGCACTGAGAATAGATGTTCTTGAATACCCTTGATGATTTCACCGTCGACAAAGGCATGCTCTGGTGGGTTGCTTAGTTCGAGCTTGATACCACGCTCACGACGCACCACTTCAACATCAAATGACTGATACTTGTCGAGCAATTCTTTGGAGTTGTCGGTGTGGCTACCCGAGTTCAGTACCGCTAACGTACAGTTACGATACAGTTGGTACAGATCACTAGATGCGGTTTTTTTAAGACGCTCAACTTCAAGTTGAGAGAGTAAATCCATGCTACCGGCAGGGCTGATATGAGTGATCATAGTGCCTCCTTGTTGAGAAGAGCAGAGGCGACTTTTGAAGTGACCCTCTGGCTCGAGAGTGAGAAGCAAACGTTGAAAGTGTTTGGTTAAAGGTGAGAAGAGTTAACCAGACGAAACGGTTACGACAGCGTTGCTTTATGGATTGTATGGAATTGCTTAAGGGCTAATATCGAGTTGCTTAAGATCTTATAAACAGCATGACTTGTCAAGAATGCTTGTTAAGCGAATGTTAATCATAAGCTTAGCAAACATTGAGGGAATTGGTATGTGATAAGTATTTGAAAAAAAGAAATAAATTAAATCAGGCCTAGTTTAATTCCAAACCAATTGGTTAGTACCACGTTGTTTGGCTTTGTTTAGCGTTTTATTGAGTCGCTCTAGTACTTCTTCAGGTGTATCTGACTCTTTGAATTGAGTACTTGCTGCACACAAAGTAATCGTGATTTGTTGGTCACGGAACTTAAAGGGTAAACGGCTGACTTGAGTCTGGATGTTTTGAATTACCTGGTGGCAATATTCATCCGTTTGCTCTGGTAATAACAAGATAAATTCCTCACCAGAAAAACGAGCCACACTATCGGTAGCGCCGGTCTCTTTGGTGATGGTTCTTGCGATAATTTTGAGTGCTTTGTCACCCGCTGTATAACCAAAACTATCATTGATGGCTTTGAAATTGTCGATGTCGAGCAGTACAACACGCAGTGAGTGTTGCGCGCGAATCCAACGGCGGTATTCAAGTTCTAAGCGATCGGTAAAGGCGGTACGATTGTAGACCTTGGTGAGCGGGTCAAGCAACATACGCTGAGCCTGATCTTCTAAACGCTTTCGATAGTCTTGAGTCACTTCATAGAGCGAGTCTAACTGAGTTTTCCCGTAATTCATTCTCTCTATCAGAGCTTGTTCTTTTTGCTCTGCATGATTCAATCTTTCAGAAAGAGAGGCGATTTCACTAAGCAAAGGATTAATCGTCTGCTTTAAGTTATCAATGTCCGTTGCTTTATCTACAGAACTCTGGCTCTTGATGACAAGCTCATTTAGCTCAGAGTTCAGGCCTTGGCGATGCTTAAAGTAGCTTTGGCTTTGGTCTGCATTTTGATCTGCGGTTTTGATGCTAGACGCGAGTGAAGAATTAAGCTGGTCAATAAACTGTTCAGACTTTTTACGCTCTAGATTGGTGCCCTCTATGACTAGCTTGAGAATTTGAAGCGTCAGCTCAAGGAGGTTTTGTGTAGAAACACCAAGCAGTAGTTTGGCTCGAATATCGGTAAGTAGCTCACCCGATTCACCCTCAAAATCGAGTTCGGTGATCAGATGTTGTAATTCGTTTGATAAGTCGGCAAGGAGTTCTTGTTCAGGCGATTGCGCAGCGTCGGCAAAATGAGTACGAGAGTTGTTCGCCATGATCTTTATGGCACGCTCGTAAATACCGAGGAGTTTCATGGCGTGGTCGACTTTCTGACTGCCATTGCATTCGGAGAAGCTAAGTAAGTTTCGTAGATCACGTTTCAACGGTGCTGGTAGGCCAGTTATGCGTTGTAGCGTTTCTCCACTGTGCTTAATGCTATCATCCAGATATCCGTTCTGTTTATCCATAGCCAACGTCTTCTGCTTGAGCATTCTTTCTATGACTGCCAATTTAGGGATCATCGAGCTGATGTCTTTTTGCTTTTCTAGCTCTTCCCTAAGGGCAATGAGGTTTTCATCTAAATAACTGTTACTACCAACGCACGCATCACTTAAAGATGTGACGATGCGCTTAAGAACTTTTTGCTCTCTAATAAATTTGAACGAGGTGTCTCTTTGCGTCAAGCGAACTTGCTCCAACTGAAATTTCAGTTGGTGGAGTTGCGCCTGAATGTCTTTTTCAAGAATGCCCATAGATGTATTAATTAGCGCCGCGTAGATCGATCACGATCATTTAGATGAAATTCCGTTGCATCGATAATAACAAAACTAAAAATAAGGTCACGACTTGCAAGTCTTAACCGCTCGCAATTCAGTCATCTTTTAGCATTTTTTTGATGTTGTCCTCATTCTGGTACGACGATTGTATTTTTATTAACCCTTGATTAATGGCATGTTTACAAGCTTCTCGTATGTTACCAGTTGCAAGGCTTGCCGCTGGTGCGTTATCGATAGCTTTGAGGTATACCCATTGGCTAGTGCGTTCTTTCAAGCTGATTTCACGCGCTAGGTTGGTCGACATCAACAATACATCTAATAGCTCTTGGTCATTAATAGCGGTGTAAGCTCGTGGTAAAAACGGGTAGTCAGCGATGCCCATTCGAATCGTTCGGTTGATATTACGTTCTGGCTCGAAGTCATTTACCCACGATTGAATCTTTAGGAACATCGCTTCTGGTGATGAATCACGATCTGAATTTGGCTCTATATAAAGCAAGTTCGCATCTGAGAAATGATAGACGCGAGCTGGGCCTTCCAGTTTTGATTTTAAGAAATCACCGAAAGCATCTTCGAGCTCTAAGCCCGCTTTATAACCATTTTGCGTATACATGTTGCGCAGGAAAGGTAAGTCAATCATAACGAAGCGTAAGCGGTCGTTTAATGGTTCATAAATCAACTCCCCAAGCTGCCATTGCTCGAAGGTTTGGCTGGTTTGCTCTAACGAATTTGAGAGCTTAGCATTGAGCATTCTTAGGTTCGGAAGCTTTGAACGTGAGTGCGTAAAAAGATCAGTACGCAGCGAATCCACTTCTTTAGCTAAGGTTTGGATGAGGTAGCCTCTGCGTAGTACAAAGAAGAATAGGACGATGCTGAACAGAAATAGGGCGAAGGATATCTTTTGGAATTTACGATGCTCTAACTTATACCTTTCTAATTCTTGCGCTTGACCAGCGTAGTGCAAAGTTTGTTCAGCAAACTCTTTCTGCTGACGGAATGCATCCTCACCTACACGATTTAGTTTTTGCTGCTCTAAAGAAACTAAACTGTTGTACTGCTTGAGATTCGCTAATGCTTGTTGAGGACGACCTGCTTGTTCATAGCCTAAGGACAGTAAGTAATACGAACGCTGTGACAGGTGCATATTTTCTATCTGACGTGAAATTTCAAGTGCACGTGTCGCATGCTTGATTACGTCATCGCTCTCTTGTAGATGATAAGCTAACCCTGCCGACAGCAGCGCAGCGCGGCCTTCCAGTTTTGGAATATCTGTGTACTCCAACAGCTCAAGAGCGCGTGTTAGGTATTGTTCTGCAAGAGGGTAGTTATAAAGGCGTAAGTAGGTAGCTGATAAACTCAGACGAATATCAATGACTTGTTGGATATCTCGGTCGGTGCTTTCATGGTCCAAAACGTTGAAGAAATGCACTAACGCAAGGTTATATTTTCCTTGAAAGAAGTATACATCACCCATTTTTTTAAGCACTTGTGCTAAAACAGGTGAGTTTTCAAAGTTATCATAGAAATCAGCAGCTTGAGATAAGTGCTCGAGAGCTTTATCTAACACTTGGCGTTCAAAGAAAAGCTGAGCAAGCAGGCGGTTTACTTTTGCTAAGCGTGAGCTCAGATTACCTTCTACGGATTTCCAGTAGCCATACAACAACTCAGATAGTGCGTGGTTGTACTCTTTATGGGTTAGATAAAATTCACCGACCGCGATGTGGTAGTCGATAGTCACTTTTTCTGAGTAACGCTGATCGAGGTAGGTTTTCGCTTCTTGGTAGAACTTCTCGGCTTCATCGACCTTATTGTCATAAGAGGCAATATCAGCTTTCAGCATGATCAAACGATAGGTAATACCTTCTGTTAAACGCAAGGTTTTATTCACCGATTCTAGGTTTGCTTCGATACTCGCCAGCTCTGTTTTTGCTTTGGCTGATTTCCTGTCACTCAGCCAAAGTAAGCGTACTTTTAGGATCTCAAGATCCAGTTTTAGGTACTCAAGCTTATAGGTTTTCGCAAGCTCAAATGCTTTGTCGATATGTTGAATCGCAATATGAATATTACCAAGGTTGTATTCTGCTTTCGCTAATATCTTGTAGGCATCAATACTGCTGTTTGGGGTTCTGATCGAAGAGTCTGTCTCTTCGCGAGAAATAGCCGATGGGCTTTTCTCGCTTTGGTCTGAAAGGATACGTAGCGTTAGGTAGCTGTTCGCCATTTGTTTTGCTTGGCTCGGCTCTATCTCAACCAAGTTATTGGCTTCATTAAGCAGCGCCGAAGAATAAACCGACGCATTAACCGATGTGCTTAAGCTTAAAATAAATAGGCTAAAAACGTATAACCAACGCATTTCAATATCCCTTTAAAGATTGGGTAGGTTCAAATAAGTGTGGGTGGTTCCAGCCTAATTACTGGCGGGCCATACGCTTATTGTGGCTTGGTCTATCTTGCTCTGTTGAACGGTATGGATTGATATCCAAGCCACCACGACGCGTGTAACGTGCAAATACGGTGAGTTTCGATGGTGCGCAGTATTTCATGATATCCGTAAAGATACGTTCAACACATTGTTCGTGGAACTCGTTGTGTTCACGGAAAGAAACTAAATAGCGCAGCAGTGCTTCACGGTCAATTTGCTTACCTGAATATGCGATCTCAACGCTGCCCCAATCGGGTTGATTGGTGATTAAACAGTTCGACTTCAATAGGTGGCTGTGCAGTGTTTCCTCAACATTTTGCTCGCTAGCAGCTCCTTCTAGCAGTGACGCTTCAAAATCGTAGCTGTTGATTTGGATGTTTTGATTGTCGATACAATCGCCTTCCATCGTCACGATAGGCTGGTTGGTGTAATCCGTTACTGAATTTACATTTACAATCACCGTTTCGCCTGCACATGCAGACAAATCTTGAGTAAGACGTTCAGTGACTTGGTCCCAGTTTTCGAATTGAGTCTGGTTGTAGCTGTTCAAATAAAGCTTGAAAGATTTTGATTCAATTAAATTTGGGCTAGTTGCTGGGATGAAAACTTCACCGACAGCCACTTGTGGCAGGCCATTGGTGTTAAGCCATGAAAGCTCGTACATCGTCCAAATATCATGACCAACAAAAGGCAGCTCGCCGTTTAGCGCAAGATCATCACGATTCAGGCTACGAGGTACTGGTTGCAATAAACTTGCATCGTATTGGTTAGAGTACTCAGTTTTTTGGCCTAGGGTTAAACCCGCTAGCTCTTTTGCGTCAGAATATTTGCTCATACTTTCGTTTCAAATTCGATTAGAATGGGATCGATTTTACTGAATCCCCATTACCCTGTCATTAAGTCATCGCTTAATCGGTGCGGAAAGGGCTCGGATTCTATTTATTATTTTGTGTTTAGGAGATTTTCATGACTCAACGTGCTCAAGACGCACTGTTTTCTTTTAGTCAGCGATACGTTGATACGTGGCAAAAGCAACACCAGAGCTTACCCCGTAACGAGGAGCTTGTGGATATCGTATCGCCATGCGTAGAAGAAAAGAGTGGCTACGTCGTGTTATGGAAAAGCTATCCACGTGAGCAATTTGCTGATTTTACCAATGTTGAAACTGGCATTGAATTAACCCTGCATGAAGACATCAAAACCTTCTATGGTGCGCAATACAGTGCTGATATGAACGCGACGTTTGATGGCAATGAATTGACTCTATTGCAGATTTGGAGTGATGAAGACTTCGAATGCCTACAAGAGAATATTCTGGGTCACCTTGTGACTCAACGCCGTTTAAAACTTAAGCCGACCGTATTTATTGCTGCAACAGACGCTGAACTGGATGTTATCTCTATCTGTAACTTAACGGGTAACGTGATTCTAGAACGCTTAGGCACTAAAAATCGTGATGTATTGGCCGAGACATTGGCAGAATTCTTAGACAAGCTACAACCTGCGGTATAAATAGATGTACGTATTAGAGCTTCAATTTGAGTGTTTTGATAACACAACGGTCAGCGCTGTCGATAAGGCGGTTAATGGCTTGATGGATGCACTTCGTTATAACGGACAAGTGTTAGGTCGTGAGTTTCCAATCGTGATGGGCGACGGTGAATTCTATGTTCGCGTTGTGTGTCCTGAGCAAGACAGTTTACATCCGCGTAATCACTCAGACTTCGTAAAAGTGTGTTTTGAGCGCTTGTCTAACGCGAGCCTTCTTGCGCCTAAAATGCGTTTGTTGGGTCGAGATCTTAATTCCGAAGAAGTTGCAGAAGATGAAACGCCAAGTTGGCAGGTGTTATACACGACATTCGTTCATACCTGTTCGCCGCTGCGCAGTGGTGATAGCTTGCTGCCAATCCCTTTATATCGCAACCCACCAACATTCAATGGTGACCATAAAGCCGTACTGAAATGGCAGACAGAATGGCAAGCTTGTGATGAAGTACAAATGGGCGGTGGTTGCCGTGCAGAACACGCAACGCTAGCGGAGATCAGTGATACCAAAAGCGTATTGTTCAAACGCGGTTGGGGCTTGAGAGGGCGCATTGAATATCTCACGAAGATCCCAACTTATTACTACTTGTACCGTGTGGGGGGCATTAGTTTAAAGGCCGAGAAAGAGCGGAAATGCCCGCAGTGTGGTGGTGAATGGCTGCTAGATGCACCGATCCACGATATTTTCTATTTCAAGTGTGATGACTGCCGACTGGTGTCAAACATCTCTTGGGATCACCTAAAGTAACCTTCTAGTGTATATTTAAGCGTCATATTTTAGGTGTCGGAGTGCTAATTAAGTGCTCCGATATTCATTTTTATCATTTCTATATTAAAAATTCAGTACCTTGCTTCATGTTCGGTACTGTGGCCTCATGACTTACCTTAGCTCTATTTTTCTTACTCCTCATTGTTTATCTCTTTCTCCTTTTAATACGAGCAGAGCGTGATATTCAGCTCTTTCTGTAGTGCCAATGTATTCATTTAAATAATCCTACACCCATCAACTTTCAGTCATCTCAATAGTTAGCCTGATCACAATAATCAATCAGTTCTCTTTCAATTTATATTCTTCCCAATATAAATGGGATCGATCCCATGGGAATGTTCCCATTTATAATAAAATAATCTGATTCAAGATCTGAAAGGAATGGACGATGAAACTGTTACCTATTGCTGCTGCACTCTCTACTGTCTTACTTGCACCTAATTTATACGCTGACGAAACCACACCATTGGAGTTTAATGGCTACATGCGCGGGGGTTGGCTTGAGTAATGAAGGCGGTTCAAATAGCAAATGGGAGGTGAGTAAAGTAGGCCGACTCGGCAACGAAAATGACCTATATGGCGAGTTTGGTTTTAGAAAAGAAGTGTATGCAGAGGACGACGTTTCATTTTTAGTTGATTCCATGTTGTCGTACTGGCAAGGCCAAGATGAGAACGCTGCGGATAAAAGCGTGGATGTAGTTCAACTCAATGTTCAAGCTGTAGGGCTTTTTGAAGATAAAGGTATTGGTATTTGGGCCGGTGAGCGCTACTACCAACGCCATGATGTACACATCGTTGATAATTACTACTGGGATGTAAGTGGTATTGGTGCTGGTGTTGAACACATCAATATGGGCCCTGGTAAATTATCGGTGGCTTTGATTCAAGACACGGTTACGGGCGATGTGTTTGATGGCAAAGAGACCACAGCCATGATTGCTGATATACGTTATGCGGGTATTCCATTGTGGAACAATGCGGATCTTGAGGTCGGTATTGATATGAACTTCGCCAATGAAAAGCAGGGTCAAACGGTGGACGCGGATGATAGTGTGATGCTGACGGCCAGCCTAAATCAAAACCTAGCGGGTGGCTTCAACAAAACCATTCTTCAAGTTGCTAACTCTGGTTATGCAGAGCAGATGACAACCTTTGGTACAGGTAAGGGCATTGTTCGTGATGCAAACAACAATGATGCTGACGGCTTTCGATTGATTAACTGGGGTGTGCTTGCTATCGGTGAGAACATCGAATTTGGCCACACGGTTCGTTATGCCGCGTCATCGGGGGTTGGTGCGAATAACAGTGATGATGAGTCGTTCAGTGCAGTAATACGACCGCTTTATAAGTGGGACAAGCGCATGCGTACCATTCTTGAAATTGGTGGCTTTGTTGAAACTATTGATAACCAAGACGGCGCGGGCGGCAAGTTCACTGTCGCTCAAGCTTGGGTACCGCAAGTGGGTTTCTGGTCACGTCCTGAATTTCGTATCTTTGCGACTTACCTAAATGATGCTGAAAATGATAATGCTTTCGGTGAAGGTAAGAACAGTGAAATGAGTGTTGGCATGCAAGTGGAAGCTTGGTGGTAAGTCGAATTTTCTTGTAAATCGTAACCAATAAAAAGGGGCTGATGTTATATCAGCCCTTCGGGTATCTATACCGCGCTGTAGTTTAGTTGATTACCAACCTTTAACCACACCACCTTGGAAGATGTCAGAAGCTGCGTTGTACACTTCTTCAGTTTGGTAAGCTTTAACGAAGTTTTGTACGTTTTCTGCGTTTAGATTGTCTTCACGAGAAACGATTAGATTCACGTAAGGAGAGTCTTTGTCTTCAACGAATACACCATCTTTTTGTGGAGTCAGGTTGATAGAACTTGCGTAAGTTGTGTTGATGATAGACAAAGCTACATCATCAAGAGAACGCGGCAGTTGTGCTGCGTCTAGTTCAACAATTGTAAGATTCTTAGGGTTCTTAACGATGTCACGAACTGTCGCTAGAAGGCCTGCACCTTCACGAAGCTCAAGTAGACCTTGTTGCTCAAGAAGCAGCAGAGAACGACCTAGGTTAGTTGGATCGTTTGGTACAGCAATGCGCGCGCCGTCTTGGATTTCGTCAACAGATTTCACTTCTTTAGAGTAACCCGCGATTGGGTAAACAAACGTGTTACCAGCGATAGTCAGTTTGTAGCCACGGTCAGCAACTTGCTGATCTAGATACGGTGCGTGTTGGAATGCATTGATGTCGATAGAGCCGTCATCTAGAGCTGCATTTGGTGTTACGTAATCTGTGAAAGTCACTAGTTCAACATCTAGTCCGTACTTTTCTTTCGCCACTTTAGCTGCAACTTCAGCAACTTGTGCTTCTGCACCTGCCATTACGCCAACTTTTACTTTAGAAGTATCCACTTCTTTATCGCCACAACCTGCTAGTACTAACGCTGATGCCGCTGCTGCGATAGTAAGTAAACCTTTAAGGTTAAATTTCATAATAATCTCCTTTTAATAAATCTATCTAATTTGGTTTCGATGACTCTAATCTTTAATCGTGAGCCTTTATCTGTGGTCAACGCGGCGAACTAATGAATCACCGATTGATTGAATAATTTGTACAAGCACAATCAACATCACTACTGTCACTGCCATGATGGTCACATCGTAACGGTGAAATCCGTAACGAATCGCGACATCACCTAGACCGCCGCCACCTACAGTACCGGCCATTGCTGAATAGCTCACCAGAGTCACGAGTGTAATCGTTACTGAGTTGATGATAGTCGGTAGTGCTTCTGGAAGCAGAACCTTGTTGATGATTTGAGTCGGTGTTGCGCCCATGGACTGAGCGGCTTCCACTAGACCTGTGGGCACTTCAAGTAGTGCACTTTCGATAAGTCTAGCAACAAAAGGTATAGCGCCGATCGTCAGTGGAACAATCGCTGCTGTTGTTCCGATGAAGGTACCAATCAGCATCTTAGTCAGTGGGATAATAGCAACCATCAACACTAAGAAAGGCACTGAACGACCTACGTTCACAACCGCACCCAAAATTTTGTTTAGTTTGGTGTTCTCTAGCAAACCACCTTTTTTAGTCGTGTGTAGAATCACGCCTAATGGGATACCGACGGCAAAGCCAACGATGCCTGCGACTGCAACCATGTAAAGCGTTTCGCCTGTTGCGCCTAGTAGAAGGTTACCGTTAAGGCTGATCCAGTCAGCAATCTCGTTGAAACTAAAGGACATAACCAAGCACCTCTACTTTTACATTGTTGTCGCGTAGGAATTGTATAGCAGCATTATCATCTGCTTCATTACCGAACAGTTCAGCTACCATCATGCCGAACTTTACGCCGC
Source organism: Vibrio sp. PSi01 (assembly GCF_054960695.1). Lineage (NCBI taxonomy): Bacteria > Pseudomonadati > Pseudomonadota > Gammaproteobacteria > Vibrionales > Vibrionaceae > Vibrio > Vibrio sp. PSi01. The sequence goes on along the minus strand of NZ_JBHNYN010000005.1, from coordinate 81,699 downwards.
CAGCGTAATCAAGATCTGAGCTTAGGATGCTAACATCGATATTGAATTTACGAGCGATTTGCGTCATTAACGGTGCATCAACGGTTGCTCCTGTAAACTCAAGACGTACCAATGGGTAACTGCTGTTTACTCGAGTCTCATGTAAACGCGCTTGGTAATCTTCAGGAATCGTCAGGTCCAGTGTTGAGCGAATAAACTGATGTGCTAGCTCTGTTTTAGGGTGAGCAAATATTTCACCTACGGTCCCTTTTTCTACTAGTTCGCCGCCGCCGATGATTGCGACTTCGTGACAAATGCTTTTAACCACGTCCATTTCGTGAGTAATCAGTAAAATAGTGATGCTTAATTTACGGTTGATTTCACGCAGTAGCTCAAGGATAGATTGAGTCGTGGCTGGATCCAAAGCACTGGTCGCCTCATCACAAAGCAGTACTTTTGGGTCAGATGCCAGTGCGCGAGCAATCGCGACACGCTGCTTTTGACCACCACTTAGGTTTGCAGGGTAGGTATCGCGCTTATCAGCAAGACCAACCAACTCAAGTAGCTCACTGACTTTTGCTTCAATTGCTGCTTTATCTTTACCTGCAAGTTCTAAAGGCAGTGCTACATTGTTAAATACAGTGCGAGAAGACAGCAAGTTGAAGTGCTGGAATATCATGCCGATGTTACGACGTGCTACGCTAAGTTCTGATTTGTTGAGTTTTGTCAGGTCGATTCCGTCAACAATCACTTCACCCGACGTTGGGGCTTCCAACATGTTTACACAGCGGATAAGAGTACTTTTGCCTGCACCTGAAGAGCCGATGACTCCAAAGATTTGACCTTGAGGAATATGGAGGTTGATATCAATTAAGGCATTGATTTCTTTAGTGCCTTGATAAAAAATCTTATTGACTTGATTCACTTTAATCATAGAGAAACCCGTGCCGGTAGAACAGAATAATATGTCGATAGCTCGCTCGATTTACAGACGATGCTATGGTGTTCTATGATCTAAGTCAATAGATATTTTTACGTCTAGATGGCTAAACGCCGATTGTATGGCTAAGCTGGAAACAAATCGTTAACGAACGCAAAACTAAATAGATAGTGATGAAGCAAATAAAGCGTGTAATAATTAATGATTAATAGAGAGTTGATAGAGAACAAAATTTTGTCTAAACCTGCTGTTTTTTTAGATCGTGATGGTGTGATTAACGTTGATCATGGCTACGTACATGATGAGCATGACTTTGAATACATCGATGGTGTGTTTGAAGCGGCGAAAGCGTTTAAAGATATGGGCTATTTATTGGTGCTAGTGACCAACCAGTCAGGCATTGCTCGTGGTATGTTTAGCGAAGACCGTTTTCTTTCTTTAACGCAGTGGATGGATTGGAACTTTGTTGATAACGGCGTTGAGCTTGATGGCATCTATTACTGTCCGCATCATGCTGAACAAGGCTTAGGCGACTACAAGCAAGATTGTGAGTGCCGTAAACCAAAACCAGGTATGTTCATTTCTGCTCGTGACTTTCTTAAGATTGATATGGCTAACTCAGTCATGATCGGCGACAAAGCTGAAGATATGATGGCTGCAGAAGCGGCAGGTGTTGGCACTAGAGTGTTGGTAAGGACCGGTAAGCCAGTCACTGAAAAAGGTGAAGCGTTAGCCAGCGTAGTACTTGATAGCATTAAAGACGTACCCGCTTTCTTGAAAGGTTAAACGTTCTATTTATCACTAAGGTTTTTCTAACCTGAGTCTAAACTAAGTGTCATTGACTATATAAAGATGAGGAACGAAGTATGAAAGCTATGTTGGTAGCATCTCTATGTACGGTAGCATTGGTCGGGTGCTCTAAATCAGCAGCCCCTGATAATCAATTCGTGACTTATCAATGTGAGTCTGACGTCTCGTTTGATGTGGCTTACCTTAGTAATGAAAAAGCAGTACTGCGTTTACCTGATAACGAGTACCAATTGACTCAAGTACCGGCAGGCTCAGGAACCAAATACATTCTAGACGATGGCACCTCAGAGATGATTAGCAGCATCACTTTGCGCACGAAAGGTGACGACGCACGTCTAGAACTAGGCCGTGTGGTCTATCGTAATTGCCAAAAGTAAGTCATAGTAAGAACTGCTATATTTTACAAACAGTTAAGTGAGGAAACCTACCCTCACTTTTTCTTCTCTTTCCTTTAACGTTAGACTTTTTATGAGCAAAAAACTCACTATTCTCGATATTGCTAAGCTGTCCGGTGTTGGTAAGTCAACCGTATCTCGTGTTCTGACCAATGATCCAAAAGTGAAACCTGAAACCCGAGAAAGGGTGGAAAGAGTAATTCAAGAATCTGGGTACACGCCTTCAAAGTCTGCGCAATCCATGCGCGGTGGCAGTCAAAAAGTCATCGGCGTGATCATCTCTCGTTTAGATTCTCCCTCTGAAAACAAAGCAGTTAGCACCATGTTGGCAGAATTGTATCGAGCGGATTACGATGTCGTGATCATGGAAAGTCAGCTAGATAGAGATAAAGCTAACGAACACCTTCAGGTTCTCAAGCGTCGCAATGTAGATGGTATTATCGTGTTTGGTTTTACTGACTGTGATATTCCTGCGATTGAAGCTTGGGGAAACAAAGCGGTGGTGATTGCTTTGGATACTGAGAATGTGACGTCGATTAACTATGATAACCGACAGGTGATCAATAGTGCGTTAACGCATTTAGCAGATCAGGGGATCTCTGAGGTTGGTTTCATTGGCGTTGATCCTAGCGACAAATCAACCGGTGAACTGCGTCTTAAGGCTTATCTCGAGTGGTGTGAAAATACAGGTTCAATTGCGAACTATCGTACTGGTCAACTTCATCATGAAAGCGCTTATCAGTTGGTGGATGAGGTGCTTGTTCCTACGACTCAAGCCATTGTCTGTGCGAGTGATACATTGGCTCTTGGCGTAATCAAGCGTTTGCAAGAGTTACAACGTGAAGATGTGGTGGTGACTGGTGTCGGTGGCAATGATCTTCTCTCTTTCTTGTTCCCTCGAGTATTTAGCATTGATCCTGGGTATCAATCTGCAGGTAAATTGGCCGCTAATCTATTGATCTCTCAGCTTTTAGGCAATTCAGAGATCTCTCATCACACTCAATCTCCGATTCTATAATCCACTCAATCAAGCGAAATTGAACCGCTTAGATTAAAATTAGAGTGTGATCTCTTTCAATTAATGGGACTGTTCCCATTTTAATTTATCATTCATGTGGGCATTATAATAACCGTAATTGGGAATGTTCCCATCAATCTAAATCGAAGTGGTTATAGCTGCATGGTTTAGAAGAGTAATTGAATGAAACCAGGGTGGGGTAGTATGAGTAAGATAGCGAAGCAAGACGTTGCGCGTCTTATCGAGTTAGTCGGTGGCAAAGAGAATATTGCGAGTGTCAGCCATTGTCTAACTCGGCTGCGTTTTGTATTGAACGATACGGAACAAGCGAACAAAGCAGAGTTAGAGAAGCTTAAACTGGTAAAAGGCTGCTTTACTAACGCAGGTCAATTCCAAGTCGTGATTGGCACCGAAGTTGATGAGGTGTACGCACTTTTGATTGAGCAAACTGGTAAAGATGCATCATCAAAAGATGAGGCGAAGTTGGCTGCTCGCCAGAACATGAACTTCCTTGAGCGTGGTATCTCCCATTTAGCCGAAATTTTCGTACCACTGCTGCCTGCCATTATTACTGGTGGTTTGATTCTTGGTTTCCGTAATGTGATTGGTGACATTCGCATGTTCGACGGCAAAGCCTTGGTTGAGATCAGCCAATTCTGGGCAACCGTTCACTCTTTCTTATGGTTGATTGGCGAAGCTATTTTCTTCTTCCTACCGGTTGGTGTGTGTTGGGCAACGGTTAAGAAACTCGGCGGAACGCCTATTTTGGGTATCACGCTCGGTGTCACCTTGGTTTCTCCACAGTTGATGAACGCTTACATGATAGGTAAATCGGTACCTGAGGTATGGGACTTTGGCTTGTTCGTGATAGAGAAGGTCGGTTATCAAGCTCAGGTGATCCCTGCGATGTTAGCGGGTGTGGCTTTGGCCTTCATCGAGAGCAACCTTAAGCGCATTGTACCTTCTTATCTGTATCTAGTTGTTGTGCCATTTGTCTCGATCATCTTATCTGTGATTCTAGCTCACGCCTTTATTGGCCCATTTGGTCGTATGTTAGGTGATGGTGTGGCTTTCGCGGCTAAAGTGGCAATGACTGGTGACTTCGCGATTCTTGGTTCAGTGGTATTTGGCTTCCTATACGCACCTTTGGTTATTACGGGTATTCACCACACAACCAACGCTGTGGACTTACAACTGATGCAAGACTTAGGTGGCACACCAATCTGGCCTTTGATTGCACTATCAAACATTGCACAAGCTTCAGCGGTTGTCGGCATCATTATTTTGAGTAAACGTGAAGGTGAACGAGACATCTCGGTACCAGCAGCAATCTCTGCTTACCTAGGTGTAACGGAACCTGCGATGTACGGCATCAACCTTAAATACAAATTCCCTATGTTGAGCGCAATGATCGGCAGTGCCGCAGCGGCTGCAATCTGTGGTAGTGCAGGTGTGATGGCGAATGGTATCGGTGTTGGTGGCTTGCCGGGCATCTTATCGATTCAACCTCAATATTGGTCGATTTACTTAGTTGCGATGCTAGTGGCGATTGTACTACCCGTTACGTTAACACTGTTCTTCTATAAACGAGCACAGATGAAAGGCGAGCTAGAAACCGCCAACGCGTAATGCATTAAATAAGCGATGACTCCAAAGTGAGACATCGCTTTTGCTCTTAGTTATAGCTTTTTCTTTTAGTTATAACGGCTATTCAACCATGATTCACATGGTGATTTTTATTTTATATTTTCTGGTAAGTGAGTGTTAGAGATGGCGATGACTGAGCATGATGAAAGTTGGTGGAAAACCGCAACCATCTATCAAATCTACCCAAAGAGCTTTTGTGATAGTGGCAGTAAAGGTACTGGCGATATCAAAGGGATCATTTCAAAACTGGATTATCTTAAACACTTAAATGTGGATGCAATTTGGTTAACCCCAGTTTACGCATCCCCAATGATCGATAACGGCTACGATATTTCAGATTACTACGCGATTAACCCGCAATTCGGCACCATGGAAGACTTCGACTTATTGCTGGCTGAAGCGCACCAACGTGGTATTCGTATCGTGATGGATATCGTTGTAAACCACACCTCTACAGAGCACGCATGGTTTCAGTCGGCACTGGGTGACAAAAACAGCCCATACCGCGACTACTACATCTGGAAAGATCCTGTAAACGGTCAAGCACCAACCAACTGGCAGTCTAAGTTCGGTGGTAATGCATGGGAAATGGATGAAGCGACGGGGCAGTATTTCCTACACCTATTCGCGAAAGAGCAGGCCGACCTTAACTGGGAGAACCCGGTTGTACGCGAAGAAGTGAAAGACGTCATCAGCTTCTGGGCTGAGAAGGGCGTTGATGGCTTCCGCTTGGATGTGATCAACCTGATTTCTAAACAGCAAGACTTCCCTAACGATGATATCGGTGATGGTCGTCGTTTTTACACTGATGGTCCACGTGTGCACGAATACCTGAAAGAGATCAGCGAAGCGGTATTCCAGAAATACGGCAGCGTGACCGTCGGCGAGATGTCTTCAACCACGTTGGAACATTGTCAGCAATATTCAAATGTTGATAACAGCGAGCTATCAATGGTGTTTAACTTCCACCACCTTAAGGTCGATTACACCAATGGTGAGAAGTGGACTAATGCACCGTTTGATTTCTTACAGCTCAAGTCGATCTTCAATCACTGGCAAACCGGTTTGAACGGCAAAGGTTGGGGCGCACTATTCTGGTGTAACCACGATCAACCAAGAGTCGTGAGCCGCTTGGGTAACGACCAGCAATATCGCGTTGAATCAGCCAAGATGCTTGCTGCGTCAGTCCACATGATGCAAGGCACACCGTATATCTATCAAGGTGAAGAGATTGGTATGACCAACCCTGGCTATACTGAAATTAGCCAGTATCGTGATGTCGAGAGTACTAATATGTACGATATCATGGTTAATCGTGATGGTGTGGCTCATGAAGATATGATGGCGATCTTAGCGCAGAAATCTCGTGATAACTCTCGTACGCCAATGCAATGGAACGATAAAACTTACGCAGGATTTTCACAAGCTCAGCCATGGCTTGATGTTGCGAATAACTACATTGAGATCAACGCCGAACAAGCATTGGAAGATAAAGACTCTGTATTTTACTTCTACAAGAGTTTGATTGAGTTGCGTAAACAAGTACCAGTGATTACGGGTGGTAGCTATCAAGATTTATTGCCTGAGCATCCATCTATTTTTGCATATGTACGTGAAAGCGATAGTCAGACTTTGGTTTGTCTTAATAACTATTATGGTGAAGAGGCGGAGTGTGTTTTACCTGAACGTTTTGAGATGCTGAAGGCTGAAAGCTTGTTGTCTAATTATCAAGTAAGCGAGAGTTTAGCTGCGTCTCATCATCAAGTGCTGCGACCTTACGAGACGCGTATCCTCTTGATCGAAGCTTAGTCTCGTTACGATTTCAATTAACCTAATTCTCCGTTCCCCCTAGAGATCTAGGTTTCAACAAAGGCTTTGGAGTGCTCCCCAAAGCCTTTTTGTTTTAGTGATGTATTGATTATAGTGTCTCTGCCTAAATAGTTTAGAATCGAAAGCATCAGGTATTAGCAACGTAGAGCAAGTTATAAGAGTTAAGACGCGTAGTTCACTGAGTAGCGAGTTGGCTTATGGTTCATGGCTAATACAATGTTCAATACCGCTGTGCCTAATACAGATACTGTAATTACCCAAGGCGATACGAAGAAGAAGGATGCAAACAGAATACAGGCATCAATGGCCATTTGGGTTTTGCCTACTGAGATACCGTAGCGGTCTTGGATGAACAAACATAATACGTTGAAGCCACCCAAGCTTGAGCGATGACGAAACAAAATCAACATGCCTAAGCCCATTAATAAGCCGCCAGCGACGGCACAGTAAATTTCATTATGTACGTCTAATGAAATCACTAGATATAAATGATCGGCAAATACAGACACTAAAGCGCCTGAGATGGCACTGCTAATCGCAAAGTGACGGCCAAATCGTTTCCATGCTAATAAGTAGAATGGACAATTAGCAATAAAGTACAAAATACCAAAGGTTACCGGCGTAAATTGACTCAAAAGCAGAGCCAAGCCTGTAGTACCACCGGTAAGCAGGTTTGCTGATTGTAAAAAGAATACGCCTAACGCCACTAAAAACGTGCCAGTAAGAATCGCTACCCAATCTTCTTTACGTGAGTGTTTTTCCATCGTTTTTATAATTACCTAACCAATAAAGGCGTGCATAGTAGATAAAAACCTTAGCTTTCGGTAGCTTGAGGTGCAAAATTAAGGTAAACCTATGTAATCTGCGTTTTACAGGGTGTAAAGCGTAAAATTGACAGTAAGCGTCATCTTTGGTTGGATAAGCTTAATAACCATGATGAATCTTATTTGTGATTATGAAAAAACTGCATGATAAAATTGCAATTAGCTCTTTATGACCTAGATCAAATTATGTAGAATGCGTCACATCAAAACGGTGACGGAAACGTTTGCTTTCGGTCGTTGTGTGGTTTTTTTGAAACTTTCAGTACAATCTGAGTCAGGAGATACAGATGCTTAAGCGTGACATGAACATTGCTGATTACGATGCGGACCTATTCGCAGCTATCCAAGAAGAAACTCTTCGTCAGGAAGAGCACATCGAACTTATCGCTTCAGAAAACTACACAAGCCCACGTGTAATGGAAGCTCAAGGTTCTCAACTTACAAACAAATACGCTGAAGGCTACCCTGGTAAGCGTTACTACGGCGGTTGTGAGTTCGTAGATAAAGTTGAAACTCTAGCAATCGAACGTGCATGTGAACTTTTTGGCGCTCAATACGCGAACGTACAACCTCACTCAGGTTCTCAAGCTAACAACGCTGTATACATGGCGCTATTGAATGCTGGCGATACCGTTCTAGGTATGAGCCTAGCGCACGGTGGTCACCTAACGCACGGTTCTCCAGTAAACTTCTCTGGTAAGCTTTACAACATCATCCCTTACGGTATTGATGAAGCTGGCCAAATCGATTACGAAGAGATGGAAGCTCTCGCAATCGAGCACAAACCTAAGATGATCATCGGTGGTTTCTCAGCTTATTCTCAAGTTTGTGATTGGGCGCGCATGCGTGAAATCGCTGACAAAGTAGGTGCTTACTTCTTCGTAGATATGGCTCACGTTGCGGGTCTAATCGCTGCCGGTGTTTATCCAAACCCAGTTCCACACGCTCACGTTGTTACAACAACAACGCACAAAACGCTTGCTGGTCCTCGTGGTGGTCTTATCCTTTCTAACGAAGGCGAAGATCTTTACAAAAAGCTAAACTCAGCAGTATTCCCTGGCGGCCAAGGTGGTCCTTTAATGCACGTTATCGCTGGTAAAGCAGTAGCGTTCAAAGAAGCACTAGAGCCAGAGTTCAAAGAATACCAAGCTCGCGTTGTTGCTAACGCAAAAGCAATGGTTGCTGAATTCCTAGCACGCGGTTACAACATCGTTTCAGGTTCTACAGAGAACCACCTGTTCCTAGTTGACCTTATCGACAAAGACATCACAGGTAAAGAAGCAGACGCAGCACTAGGTTCAGCTAACATTACAGTTAACAAGAACTCAGTACCAAACGATCCACGTAGCCCGTTCGTTACGTCTGGTATCCGTATCGGTTCTCCTTCTATCACTCGTCGCGGTTTCTCAGAAGCAGACGCGAAAGCTCTTGCTGGCTGGATGTGTGACATCCTTGATAACATGGGCGATGAGTCTGTTATCGAAGCAACTAAAGCGAAAGTATTAGAGATCTGTAAGCGTCTACCGGTTTACGCTTAATTTTTTCTTCGTAGTAATTTGAACTTCGTTGTCGAGCATGCTCACTTACATCCGTAAGCTCCGCGTGCTCTCCTAGAATTTCAAACAACTACTTTGAAAAATATTGATATTAGAGGCTCCTTGTTAGGGGCCTTTTTTGTATTCGTAAGTAATAAAGCCGTTGTCGAGTATGCTCACTTACATCCGTAAGCTCCGCGTGCTCTCCTAGAATTTCAAACAACTACTTTGAAAAATATTGATATTAGAGGCTCCTTGTTAGGGGCCTTTTTTGTATTCGAAAGTAATAAAGCCGTTGTCGAGTATGCTCATTTACATCCGTAAGCTCCGCATGCTCTTCTAGAATTTCAAACAACTACTTTGAAAATAGATTGACGGTATTAAAGGTCCCTTGTGGGGCCTTTTTTGTATTTGAAGGTTAGTTATCTGGGGAATCAATGGCAGGTACTAAAAAGGGCTGATGTTCGTACATCAACCCTTTGTTGTTTGTTGTTTGTTGGTCTCGGATTTACTTTTTGATGCTCAGTAAAGTGCCTGATTTACATCTAAACGAGTAGTAGCTGCGGCTTTCATTAAACTTACCTAAGCCTTCGCCATCACAGTAGTCGATGTTGATATCACGCATGACTTCTAGTGTATCTTCGCTGTTTAAAGCGAATTTAGAACCATCTGAGCAGACGATACGAATTCTCTCATCATGGCTTACAGAGTAGATATCGACTTCAGTATTACACAGCTCAAAAGACGCTTCACGAAAGTTGTCTTGTTGAGAGTTTGAAGAGCAACCGGCAGTAAGTGCGGCTGCAATAACGGCTAATAGTCCGAGTCTTTTCATTGTTAGTCCTTCGATATCATCAAATTTAGTGATGAGTTTTATATGCTGTTCTTGGTAGCCTATACAACAACACACTTTGATTCAAGGAGCGTTGGCTGACTCTAAGATATAAAAGTATAGGTGCAAACAGATAATTTATAATAGGTTTATTGGTATTGGTATTGGTATTGGTCTATTACGTACCTCAAACAAAAAAGACCAACACAAAGGTTGGTCTTTCGAAATAAAGCTTGTTTTAAATGACTATCGAAACTGTTTTGCTTCTGGAAAATACTCAAAACCAGCAGACGCAAGTTTAGCGATCAAGGCTGCCTTATCGATTTCGTAGAAGTTAACCACTCGATCCAAATCACCACCGAAGTCGTCACGTAGCTTCATGTTGACGATGCTCATTAACATCACTGGATCCATCTTTGCAAAATTAGCGAGGTTCATGTTAGTCCTCGAAATCTGAGATCAGCAGGTTTGCCGCAGCAAATGCTGCACGATCACGAGCATCTTTAGGAAGAGACTCATCCGCAGCAAGGTCGTTTAATGTTTTTACCGCGCAGGTAACCGCTTTAGGGATATAGCCTTGGTCGCCACTGCCAATTTGAGAGTACAGTTCACGCACCAAATCACAACAATCGTATACTTTCATTTTTATACCTAACCAAATGATAACTTATCTCAATATACACATAGAGGTAGACAAAAACAAAGTGGAACTGATGAAGATCAGAGTTAATTTGTCCTTGCTCAATATCTCATTTGTTGATGCTAAATATATCACTTTGCTAGCTTGTTGTTTAACCAGATACTTATCGATTAGCCTGATATTTACCGCTTAATCAGAGATTTGTTGTTCAAGCTGATAAATCACTTCATCAGCCAGGTTGAGTTGCTTGGCTAGCTCTTTGAGGTAAGATTTCTCCATGAAGTTCTGCTCATCAGCCACAATCAAAGAGGCTAAGTAGATCTCACTCGCTTGTTGAGGTGAAATAGCGAGCTGAGCAATTTCACTTGGAGCGAGGGGTTTGTGCAGCTCTTCAGACACCAATTTAGTCAGTTGATAATCGGCGCCCATATTTTCGACCGCTTGCTCGATCTTTGCCATCTCCTCTTCATCGATATGACCATCGGCTTTGGACGCAGCAATCATCGATCTTAGAATCAGCACGCTGTGATTTGCATCATTTTCATCAAACTGAGCCTGTTCGACATTGGGTGTCTGACCTTGTTTGGATTGGTAGTCATTGTAGACTTTATAAGCCAAAGCGCCCAGTGCTGCTGCGCCGCCAATCCCAGTCGCTTTCTTGCCCATTTTCTTGGTTTTCTTAGAACCCATTAGCACACCTAAGAGTCCACCACTAACAGCGCCCGCCCCGAAAGCCCCAAGTATGTTTTTGTTGATACTCTTGTCATTGCTATTACAGCTTTTAGAAAGACTACTTAAACTCGAAGATCCTTGGGAAAGCTTTTGAGTACCTTGTTTTACGAGATCTGACTTAAGTGCATGGTTAAGTAAGCTTTTGATATCCATCGATACCTCCAATATAAATGTACTAAAGAGTCGTTAAAACCAATATACGGGCTTAAAGATGAACTGGTGATTAACTTATGTAATTTGCTCTATTGATCAATAGAAGGGAGTTTGAAGTGAAACGACAGGCACAAAAAAGGCCACCTAATAGCAGCCTTTCAATATTTATCTAGTGAGTAATCGGATTACTTAGCTAGTTGAGCCTTAAGGTGCTCGATAACCGTGTCCATAGCGATAGCTTCTTTATCACCAGTACGACGGTTTTTGTATTCGAAGTTACCTTCGTCCATGCTGCGATCACCGATAACGATAGTGTGAGGAATACCCACTAGCTCGATATCTTTAAACATAACACCTGGACGCTCTTTACGGTCATCGAATAGTACTTCGATACCCATAGCTGTTAATTCAGCGTATAGCTTTTCTGCTGCTTCTTTAACGCGCTCAGATTTATGCATGTTCATTGGTACGATAGCAACTTGGAACGGCGCTAGTGCGTCTGGCCAAGTGATACCGAATTTATCGTGGTTTTGCTCGATAGCAGATGCAACAACACGTGAAACACCGATACCGTAACAACCCATTTCTAGGATTACGCTCTTACCATCAGGACCAAGCACGTTACAGTTCATTGCTTTAGAGTAAGTATTACCTAGTTGGAAGATATGACCAACCTCGATGCCGCGCTTAAGTTGGATAGTACCTTGACCACATGGGCTTAGGTCGCCTTCAACAACGTTACGTAGGTCTTCAACTTGAGCAAGCTCTACGTCACGACCCCAGTTGATACCAAAGTAGTGCTTACCGTCTACGTTTGCGCCAGCGCCAAAGTCGCTCATTACGGCAACAGAGCGGTCAACGATGAATGGTAGCTCTAGGCCAACAGGGCCAAGTGAACCAGGACCAGCCCCAACAAGTGCGCGGATTTCTTCTTCAGAAGCCATCTCTAGTGGAGAAGCAACCTGTGGAAGGTTTTCTGCTTTCACTTCGTTAAGCTCGTGGTCACCACGGATGATTAGAGCAATAATATCTGCTTCTACTTCATCAGATGCTTTAACGAATAGAGTCTTAACTGTCTTCTCGATTGCTAGACCGTGCTGCTCTACAAGTTCTGCGATTGTTTTTGCGTTTGGCGTATCAACCAATTCCATCTCTTGAGTAGGCGCTGCAACTTCTTCAGTAGGAGCTAGTGCTTCTGCTTTCTCGATGTTCGCTGCGTAATCAGATTCAGAAGAGAATGCGATTAGGTCTTCGCCGCTTTCAGCAAGAACGTGGAACTCTTGAGAGCCGCTGCCGCCGATTGCGCCAGAGTCTGCTAATACCGGGCGGTATTCAAGGCCCATGCGGTCGAATGCTTTACAGTAAGCATCGTGCATCGCTTGGTAAGACTTTTCTAAGCCTTCTTTGTCGATATCAAAGCTGTATGCATCCATCATAGAGAACTCACGTGCACGCATTACGCCAAAACGAGGGCGGCGTTCATCACGGAATTTAGTCTGGATTTGGTACAGGTTTAGAGGGAGCTGTTTGTAAGAGCTGATCTCGTTACGTACTAGGCTTGTCACTACTTCTTCAGCTGTTGGGCTAAGAACGAATGGACGAGAGTGACGGTCTGTGAAACGAAGTAGCTCAGGACCCATCTTTTCAGAACGGCCAGTCTCTTCCCAAAGCTCAAACGGCTGAACTACGGGCATCAAGATTTCAACGGCACCTGCATTATCGATCTCTTGGCGAACGATATTTTCGACTTTACGCAGTACACGTAGACCAGTAGGTAGCCAAGTATATAAACCTGAAGCTAGCTTACGGATCATACCTGCACGTAGCATCAGCTGGTGGCTGATAACTTCTGCGTCGTTTGGAGTCTCTTTCAGAGTAGAAAGAAGGTAGTTACTGGTACGCATTCTATGGTATCCGTTTCATCATTGATAAAAGAAAATTTGCTGCAGTGAGTGACGACAGCAAATCTGATATAGCCGTATATAATATCAGCCTATTTGGAATCTCAAAAGCGTTCAATGTCAGTTACATTGATGAAAAGCGCCTCAACAACGAATTTCACGTTAAGATCGAACAAATTTACCGCATATTCCTTACTGTCTGGCTTGCCTTTTTTATAGGCAGGTCGCGGATCTTGACCAAGCACTTCTTTGATCACTTGAATGATATGGCGTGCCTGCGGGTGACCAGACAGCTTACTTTGGGCTTGCTGAGAGAAGTTCACATCTAACACTTCAGGTTCATCGGCGGCAAACCCTCCTAGTGCATCGGGAATTGAATCCGAGTAGGAGATATAAGGTTTGATGTCGATGATAGGCGTACCGTCAACGAGATCGACGCTGCCCAAGTCCAACCAAGTTTGTCCTTTTTCTTGATAGACACCTTTGAGCTCAACCGCGGACATACCAATCCCATTCGGTCTGAATGTCGCACGTGATGCGAAAACACCGATACGTTCATTGCCGCCAAGTCGAGGCGGCCTCACAGTTGGTTTCCAGCCCGCTTCAAGGTTCTTATCGAACAGAAACAACAACCACACATGGCTAAATTGCTCAATATCCCGAACAGACTCAAGACAGTTTGCTGCGTCAACCAGCCTGACTCTTGAGGTGGATGTTGGTACCAATCTAGGTTGCCTTGGCACTGCGAACTTCTCTTTATAGGGAGACTCTATAAAGCCAATAGGTTCAATGGAGTACATGAGTGGACGTCTCTGATTACGATCTATGGCGGGAAAATATCATAAAATCGCTTGTTTTTCTTTTGATAATAATTATCATTTGTTATGTTATAACATATCAATTTAATTATTTAGGGAAATACAATGAAACCGAATATCCACCCGGGCTACCGCACAGTGGTGTTCCACGACACCAATGTTGATGAGTACTTCTTGATTGGCTCCACCTTGAAAACAGAGCGTACTATCGAATGGGAAGATGGTAATACTTACCCTTATTTCACTATTGAAGTGTCCTCAAAATCACATCCTTTCTATACGGGTAAACAGAGAGTGCTACATAAAGAGGGACGTGTTGCTAATTTTACTCGTCGCTTTGGTCAATTAGGTAAGGGAGCTAAATAATGAAAGTTGTTAAATCACTTAAAAGTGCGAAAAGCCGTCACCCTGATTGCCAGATAGTTAAGCGTAGAGGGCGTCACTATGTGATCTGTAAATCCAATCCAAGATTTAAAGCGGTTCAAAAATAACCGTCAATATGATGTGACATGTGTGTAAAAACGAGGGAAAAGTCAAACTTCATTCATTTGTCTGTTTTTCTTTTCCTTCGAGAGGAACTTAACCGGATATCGATTGTGTATTTAACGTACGATGTATTTTATTTTCAAGTGAATCAATGGGTTATATTGTGAGTTATATTTCTAGTGAATGCATTGTTGTGAATTATAAATCTAGTTTTTGTGTTTAATATAGATTTATTTGCTAATTAATTGTTCAAATAGAGTTAAAAGTCGTCGTTTGTTACACACTTTGTAACATTTTGAATTTCTAATTGATATTTTTGTCGCGTACCCTTCGCTGGCAATTTGAACATCTTTGTCACAATTGCACAGGAATCACTACACAAGGAGGGAACAGATGAGTTCATCTGCTTCAATAAAAAACAACGCACCAAAAAAACCTATTTTCACACGCTTTTTAGACAGCGTTGAATATTTGGGGAACCTTTTACCCCACCCAATCACTCTTTTTGCTATCTTCTGTGTCGCAATCCTAGTTTCTTCAGGTATTGCTGGTTACTTTGAAGTGTCTGTCATGGACCCTCGCCCTGAAGGTGCTAGTGGTCGTGCTGCTGATGGTATGATCCACGTTGTAAGCTTACTTAATGCTGAAGGCTTACAACTCATCGTAACGAATCTAGTTTCGAACTTTGTTGGCTTTGCGCCACTTGGTACTGTACTTGTTGCAATGCTAGGTGTTGCGATTGCTGAACACTCAGGTCTATTATCTGCGGCAATGCGCGGCATGGTAATGGGCGCATCTCAGCGCATGGTTACTGTAACCGTGGTATTTGCCGGTATTATCTCTAACACGGCTTCAGAGCTGGGTTACGTAGTACTTATCCCTCTTGCAGCAATGCTTTTCCACTCATTGGGTCGTCACCCATTAGCAGGTCTAGCGGCAGCATTTGCTGGTGTATCTGGTGGTTATTCTGCAAATCTACTTATCGGTACGGTTGATCCACTGCTTTCTGGTATCACAGAAACAGCAGCACAAATGCTTGATCCATCTTACTCTGTTGGCCCTGAATCAAACTGGTACTTCATGTTTATTTCGACCTTCTTTATCTCGATTGCCGGTGCATTGGTAACAGAGAAGATTGTTGAACCTAAACTGGGTAAATACAATGTCGAAGACGCGTCTGAAGATCTTTCAAATGACTCAATGGGTAAGCTTACTGCTATTGAGAAGAAAGGCCTTAGATTGGCGGGTGTCGCTGTATTAATCGTGAGTGCGCTTTTAGCTTGGACTGTTGTTCCTGCTGACGGTGTTCTACGTTCAGAGGCGGGCACGATTTCAGGCTCTCCATTCCTGAAAAGTATCGTCGCGTTTATCTTTGTATTCTTTGCTATTCCTGGTTTTGTTTACGGCAAAATTACCGGTTCAATGAAGAATGACCGTGATGTGATTAATGCAATGGCAACGTCGATGTCTTCAATGGGCATGTACATCGTTCTTGTATTCTTTGCTGCACAGTTTGTTGCTTTCTTTAAGTGGACGAACTTTGGTCAAGTGGTTGCTGTAGGCGGCGCAACATTCCTTCAGGATATCGGCCTAACGGGTCCAATGTTGTTCTTCGCATTCATCCTAATGTGTGGTTTCATTAACCTGATGATCGGTTCAGCTTCTGCACAGTGGGCAGTAACAGCGCCAATCTTCGTTCCAATGCTAATGCTAGTAGGCTACGCACCTGAAACGATCCAAGCGGCTTACCGTATCGGTGATTCAACAACCAACATCATTACACCAATGATGAGCTACTTCGGTCTTATCCTTGCCGTAGCAACTCGCTACATGAAGAACCTAGGTATCGGTACACTGATCGCGACAATGTTGCCTTACTCAATGGTATTCATGTTTGGTTGGAGCATCTTGTTCTACCTATGGGTATTCGTATTCGGTCTACCAGTAGGTCCAGGCGCTGCAACGTACTACACGCCTTAGTGAACAGTGATAGGCGAACATTTCAATTCGCTTATTAACTGAATAAAAGACGAGATACCCAAGAGCCTGCATCAATGCAGGCTCTTTTTGTTTGAGTCAGTAAACTTACAATCCCGCAAACCGATAGGTAACGCCTAGTTCGAATGACCAGCCCACGTCTCGTTGTATCAACGCGCTGTCGCTGTCATGATGAATTAGGTCTGCTCGAGCGATACCAATCCAAGTTGGCGTGAACTCATAAAGCCCGATTAACCCTGCTTGATAGACAAAGGTTGAGCCCGCATCAAATTGGTTTAGTCCCGAAGCTGATGACTCGGTGTTAGAAATACCATACAGGTGATTGGACAGTTTCTTGTCTCGATAATCGACTTCTAGGTAGGGCGTAATGGTGAATGGCTGCGTCCAGGTTTCTAACGTTCTGCCTAAGTGAAGCTGAACTTCGTAGCCATCATGTTCTGAAGTTACATCGTGTAAGTAGGTGAGGCGTGCACCTACTGTTCCTAAGGTTATCCCCAGCTCTCCATTACCATCTCTGTCTTGAATGCCGTTAGGTAGGTCCACAAAAGTGTCTGACACCTCAGCAAAGCGCCAATTTCCAGATAGCCCCACGTAAGGCAGCAGTTGCCAATTGGCTAAGCTACCATCGATAAAGCCTTTTGGACCTGAATAGAATAGGTTGGGTGTCGCGCCAAATTGAGGGGTACTTTTAGTCGAGAAAACACTTTCACCATAGGTGATGCTGCCTCCGATGATTCCGTACTCTTGATCAGCAAAGTCTTCATCAGCAAAAGAAAGTTGGGTGCTGCCAAAAACAATGGATAGCGAGAGGGCGATTCGACGAATCATAAGCAATACTCCGTTATTGTAATAAATATCAAGAACGGAGTATGTCGATTAAAATTTCATCTGGGCTACAGCGATGTAAGAGGCGACTTCTAAAGCTGCCGCCATTAGAAAGCTGTGGTTAGCGTTTTGCTAATAGGCGATCGAGGTGGTTTGCGAACTCACGACGGTCGGTTTGAGAAAGGGTGCTTGGTCCGCCAGTTTGAATACCACTTGAACGCATAGTATCCATAAAGTCACGAATGTTAAGACGCGCTTTAATGGTCTCTTTGGTGTAAAGCTCGCCGCGAGAACTTAAAGCAAGTGCACCTTTGGTGATCACTTCATCGGCGAGAGGGATATCGGAGGTAATCACTAAATCACCGGGTGCAGTGCGTTTTACGATTTCATCATCTGCAATATCAAACCCGCTTGGTACTTGAATTGAGTGAATGTTGTTGCGTTTAGGAACGGGTACCAAGTGGTTTGCCACGAAGGTACATTCCACACCTGTTCGCTCAGCTGCGCGTACGATTGTTTCTCGGATAACCTTAGGACAAGCGTCCGCATCAACCCATATCTTCATAGTGTTCTATTTCTCTATTAGCTTATTTATCAGTTAACTTATTGCTCAGTTAGCTTATTGCTCAGTTAACTTGGCTTCAAGCATGGCAACGCGAGCGGTAAGTTCTACAATTTGCTTTTCTAGTTGGCTAACACGATCGAGTGCTGGCGCTTCTTGTGTCGCGACTTCCACTTTAGGGACGCGATTGGCCGTTTTCCAGCTTTTGATCGTCGTGATCAAAGCGGGCATTGGAATTGATGTGCTCATACGAGCTTTAACTAAAGCAACTGTCGGCTCTTTCCCTTGGGCTTGCAGTCCTTCAAGCACCGATTTTAACTCTTCAGACACATCTTTTGTGAGCATGTTGACCTCCATTTTTAGTATTTTTTCATTTTACTCGCTCCAGTGCGCGATAGCGAATCATAAAAGCGCCTATAGCTTGTGAGAGATCTCTTACAAAGGCTGTGAGATAACACGAATATATCGCTAGAGAGATTGATATGCATATGATTAAGATTTTGAATTTTAAGTGTTTTATTTAATTAACAACTTGGTTGGATTAAAAGTGTGATGAAAATCTATTGTCCGAAATCTTAAATCGCGTAAATTAAACCTTGTCGGAAGGATTCTGACACGGAACAGGAAAGCACCAAGGATTTGGTTATCTTCAGGATGAAGATTTGGTTACTTAGGATTGAGTGATCAAGCATGGAGCGTAAGGACATTGTAGGGATACAGACAGTTAACAGGAAGTTAGCTGCAACGGAATGACAATGGACACCTTTAGGATAAAGGGTTGGATTAGCATCAGGACGATGTAAAGGACACCGCTCACGGAACAAGTGATGTGCGCTAACTAGGATTGTTAGCTTTCAGGAAGATTGGACACCGCTAGGACGGCGAAGTAAAGGAAAGAGCTGAAGGATTACAGCCACTATTATGGATGATGCATGGAGCATTAATTAGTAGCCGGACTGCTGCGAGTAAGACCCTAGCCCTGACACTTCGGTGTCGGGGCTTTTCTTTTCTGGGCCTTTATTTATTTCGGTGCTTTGTTATCTGAGCGCTTTTTATCTAATAGTTTTATCTTAAAGCGTCACATCTGCTTTTCTGCTAATGGTCAACACAAGGAGTGTTTTATGACGATTGCAACCTCAAGAACGCTGTTGGTACCTTATACCGAGCAGTTAGAACATGACTTTATTAAGTTGAATTGTTGCCCCATTAATCGTGCTGAAATGAATGGGCCGCACTCTATTGCTTCTGCGAAGCACTTATTCCAAGAAATATTGAACGATAACGTCGGCTTTTGTCGGGCTATTATCCACAATCAAACTCGCGAATACCTTGGGCACTTGTTTATTTCATCTGCGGATGGAAAACACGAACTGGGTTTTATTCTGGACAAAGAGTACTGGCATCAAGGACTGGCGAGTGAAGCGCTAAAACCCTTTTTTAGTTTGGCTTGTTTTGAAGAGCACTTAACGAATGTGGTTGCAACTGTAAATGTTGGTCATAACCCATCCATTAAATTATTAGAAAAGTTAGGCTTTGCATTCAAAGAGACCAAACAAGATATGTTTGGTCCTTATCATGAATATAGCTATACCGCGTATTGCGACGTTACATTCTATGAGGCTGTAGCTCAAACCGCATAGAGCGGAAACCTACCATGGTTAGTTTTCCTTGGTACAGGTCGTCACCTAACGCCGAAAACTCAAAATGGTACACAGTATGCCAGCGCCAAATGGTGGTGAGCTCATGGCGCATCTTCAGTTTATGACCACTAAAGGCGACACTTAATAATTGCAAATCGAGTTCTTTACACTTTCTCGCAATGGCTGTTTTTGCTAACTCAGATTGCCTGCGTTGCTGCCAAAACAGAAAGCAAAAGAAGCACAGAAACAAAATAGCCAATAAGTTATCTATCATTTAATCCATACTTCCTTTTATCTCTTTCTTCCAATTGTGACTTTAGTGTTAGGAGCTATTGAGTAGATCTACTCTTTAGTTAGTCTACTGTTGAGCTTTAGTTGCTTGTTGCAATTCAACCAATGCATTAGCAAGCTCTGGTGATGGATTCGAGTTCAACAATGGTAAAAATACCATTCTTAGTGTCGGAATCATCACTAAATCTGCAAATAGCTGATTGAATAGGTTTTGATTACCTGTTTGTGCGAGACGCAGCAAAAATTGCTCAGCAATAGTTGGATCTTGTAGGGCACTCCAACTTCGACCAGCTAAACCAATTAATACTTCTTGATGACTTAAACGTGGGCTAGCCAAAACTTGGGTAATCACAGCATTCGTTGTATTTTGCTCTGCACCTGAAAGGGCACGAACTAATGCTGAAAGTAAAAACAGATCCGGTTCTTTACTTGAGATTTCATTCTCTGCCATCTCTTGCAAGCGTTGAGCTAGCTTGTCATTGATTTGCGTATGCTCAAGCGCTCCTAGTGTTGCATAAAGAGGCTCTGATGGCAGTTTATGAAGAGCCTTACGAATAGTGACACCGTTTTGCTGGCTGCCTAAGCGAGCACACATATCTGTGATACCCTGCAAGCCAACCGTTTTCCAGTTGTCCCAACCGAGTTCACCTGTGAAGTAATGTTGAGCGTGTTCGTAGTATTGGCTCGTCGCAAGATCTAAACCTGATCTTACTTGGCTATGGAACACGGCCATCTTGTCTTCAGAAGGCTTGAAGGTATATGGGTTGTTAGACAGCTTTTGTTGTTGCTCTTCGGTGATCTCGCCGTTCAAACGAGTGCCCATTGCTTCAATAACAAACTTTAGGAAGTTACCCACATCTCCTTGATGCAATAGGCCTCTTTCATCCAGTTTAAATTTTAGGAACCAAATCCAAGGTTGCTTGTGTTCGTTCCAGTAGCTAATCGCTAAGTGAGCTTGTTTCTGCAGTGGAAATGGGTACGGCTGTTTCCCCTGCTCAACATCAGAGAATAGGTTGTTGTCGATCTTTTGGATACGACGACCTAGATCGTAGATATCATATTGGCAACCGCTATTCTTTAGCAACTGAGTGAGCGTGTGAATGGTTTCCATAGTAATAAAGCTCCTAACTTTCTTTCCTAAATAGATGGTACTCTATGCCCCAATTTCAAGGTCACTAGATAAATAACTTGGTGAAAAATGACAGCTGCCACAAAGTTACCTCTTTTACTTCAACAATTAGAACAACAAATGCGCCAATGTTCTCTGTGGAGCACGTTTCCACCCTCGGATGAGGCGCTTGCGAGCATTGAACCTTTCGCGGTTGATTCGCTACAACCGGAAGAGTGGTTGCAGTGGATCTTTATCGTTAAGATCAACGCAATGATGGATGCCCAAATAAGTCTACCGAAAGGCTTTGCGATTCATCCTTATTTTAGTGAAGTGTGGAAAAATAAGGCAGACAAAGCTGAACTGCTAGTGACGATTCTGAGCATTGATGAGGTATGCGCGTAATGTTAGAGATCATTTATCAAGATGAGTATTTTGTCGCGGTGAATAAGCCTGCAGGTATGCTAGTACATCGCTCATGGTTGGATAAACACGAGACTCAATTTGTTATGCAAACACTGCGTGACCAAATTGGTCAGCATGTATTTCCTTTGCATCGTTTAGACCGACCTACATCCGGTGTTTTGGTGTTTGCATTGTCGAGTGAGGTTGCCTCTGAAGTCATGCCGATGTTCGCCAACCATGAGATGCAAAAGACTTATCATGCGATTGTGCGTGGCTGGATAGAAGAGGGCGATACGCTCGACTACGCACTCAAGGTCGAGTTGGATAAGATCGCAGACAAGTTCGTGAAAGAAGATAAAGAACCACAAGAGGCTATTACCGTTTACGAGCCGTTAGCGAAAGTTGAAGTGCCGTATTCAACAGGCCGCTTCCCAACCAGTCGTTATTGCTTGGTTGAGATGATGCCAAAGACAGGTCGCAAGCATCAGTTGCGTCGTCATATGGCTCACCTAAGACACCCAATCGTGGGTGATACTTCGCATGGTGATGGTAAGCATAACCGTCTGTTTCGTGATGATTTAGACTCTCACCGTTTGTTACTGCATGCTTCTGAACTACGCTTCATCCACCCTTTTACAAAGAAGGAGTTAGTGATGAAGGCTAACCTAGATGAAACGTGGTTAAGGTTGTTTGAAACTTTTGAGTGGGATACCAACTTAGTGAATGCTGAAGCATGTTCGCCTAAGTAAAAGTACACGCGTCCAAGTAAACGTAGAAAGCATAAAACAAAGGGCTGATAGTAATATCAGCCCTTTCTAATATCTGTGTAATTGGAATCGACTTACTAGAATCTAGTTGCTAATAGCGGGATCATTTTAACTTTGCTAGATCAGCTTCGATCTCTGAGATCTTACTCGATACTACTTTCTCTAAGTGACGTAAATCAGTGAGGATCTTCTGCTTCACATCGACCTCAGTGGTTGGCGTAGGTTTGGTGATCTTGTTTAGCTCATCAATCACAAGGGTGAGGTTGCGGTTTATCTCCGTCACTTCTTTGTATTGATTGTTGCCACCACTAACAAGCACACTTTTGACCTGTCGTGGGTATTTAAACTTAACGCTTTTCGCGAACAATTCGCCTTTCTGCTTACAAAAGTAAATCTTTAGAATATCTTTGTGGGCTTCTTGGCGAAGGGAATAACGTTCAATCTGTTTAGGTTCGTGGATACCTAAGCCAGTGAGGTTTGGATACATAAGCGACCTCTAGTTTATGAATGTAATACTTTTATGAAATTGACCTAATCAATGTAGCAGCCTAATCACGCGCTAGATAGTTGATATCTGGGAATTGATTGTAAGTTGTGGGCAAGATCGCTCTCTATCTTTACCCACATTAATTTGGCTATTAAGCCTACTCTTGGCATTGAATTAGCTTTCTAAGGTGCGAGTTCCGAAACATGCTCGGTTAATCTTTCTCTTAACGCTTGTTCCTGTTCCTCTGAAAGCCTTCCTCCAGCGTCACTGGTCAGAATAAATAAATCTTCCGCTCGTTCGCCGATAGTCGTGATTTTTGCGCCATGTAAATTGATGTCTAACTCAGCAAAGGTCGCACCTACTTCAGCCAATAACCCAGGGGTATCCAGTGCTCTGAGTTCCATCAAAGTGTGTTTTTTGCTCTTTGTTGGTAAGAATTCGACTAAAGTCTTGACTTTGAAATGCTGTAAATTTCGAGGTGTACGACGTGTTTTGATCTTAGTTGGGCGACCATCAGCGAGGACATGAACCAAATGTTTGGCAACGGCTTTGTGTCTTGCCTCATCAATAGCTTTGCCATGCTGGTCTAGAACGATAAAGGTGTCTAAAACATGGCCATCTTTGCTGACCATAACTTGTGCGTCGTGGACGTTAAAGTTACGTCGATCGAGTTCAGCAACGACGGTCGCAAACAGTGCAGCCTGGTCTTTGCAGTAGACAAACACTTCAGTACCACCACGAGTGGCTTTTTTGCTTATCAATACCAAGGGTTGGCTTGGATCTTCCAAGCGAAGTAAGTGCTCACAATGCCAAGCGATTTGCTTGTGGGTATGACGCAAGAAGTAGTCGGCCTTGAAACGTTGCCAAAGCACTTCGATTTCGCGAGCGGTGAAGCCTTCTTTACGTAACAGGGCGGAGGCCATTTGTTGGTTGTGGCGAATACGGTCTCTGACATCAACCGGATTTTCTAAACCACGGCGCAGTGCTCTTTGTGTTGAATGGAATAATTCCGCTAGTAGGGTACGTTTCCAACTGTTCCAGAGCTCAGGGTTAGTGGCGCAGATATCGGCGACGGTTAGACAAACCAAAAGCTCAAGTGATTCTTCATCACGTACTTTTTTGGCAAATTCGGCGATAACATCGGGATCGTGGATATCACGGCGTTGTGCAGTGACAGACATCAACAGGTGGTTTTGTACCAACCACGACACTTGCTTAGCCTCGGGTTTAGATAGCCCATGTTCAATACAGAAAGAGTAAGCTTCTACTGCCCCAATTTCTGAGTGGTCTCCACCGCGGCCTTTACCTATGTCATGGAAGATAGCCGCCAGAATCAGTAGTTCTTTCTTCTGAACTCGTGGGTACACTTCACAACAAATAGGGTGCTTGTCGTGGTTTTCTATCTGGCTGAAACGGTTAATGTGCTTGAGCAGACGAATACTGTGCTCATCAACGGTGTAAGCATGGAATAGGTCAAATTGCATCTGACCAACAATTTGGCTCCACTGTGGTAAGTATGCCGATAAGACGCCTAGCTTGTGCATCAAGCTAAAGGCTTTGTGCAGAGCATTTGGGTGGCGAACCAATGCCATGAACTTGTCACGAGCTTCAGGGATGGTATGTAAGAATCGGTTCAGTCGACGGCGCGCTGTGCGCAGTTGTCGCAGTGTTGGTGGGCTTACTCCTTCGATGGAAGAGTCATTGGCAATATGGATAAACATATCGAGAATCGTTTCTGGCCGTGCTTGGAACAGTGCAGGCTTACGCGCCTCTATCAGTGAACCTCGACGCTGGAAATCGTCATCAAGAATTTCAGCTTCTTGGGTCTCACCGCCATTGATGATCGCTTGATCGAACAGTTTAAGTAGCATCTTATTGAGCTCTGCTACACGACGAAGTGTTCGGTAGAACTCTTTCATCATCATCTCGACGCCACGGTTTCCTTCACCAGTATAACCTAGATGCTCAGCGACTTGAGCTTGATGTGCGAACGTTAAACGGTTGTCGTAACGGCGCAGTTCAATATGCAATGCAAAGCGAACACGCCATAAAAAATCTTGGCACTCAACGAGCTCGCGATATTCAGCATCGGTAAGAAAGCCGTATTTACTCATTTCTAGTAACGATGTCGCACCAAAATGTCGACGAGCTACCCAACTCAGTGTGTGAATATCTCTTAAGCCGCCTGGAGTTGATTTGATATCTGGCTCTAGATTGTAAGTGGTGTCGTGGTAGCGAGCATGACGCTCTCTTTGTTCTTGAATTTTAGCTTTGTAAAAAGTCTCACTAGGCCAAAATGAATCGGAATGAATCTTTAGTTTCAGTTCTTGGAAGGTGTCTTCGCTGCCACAAAGTAAGCGTGACTCTTGTAGGTTAGTCGCGACGGTTAAATCATCGGTGCCGATATCAAGACACTCAGCAATAGTTCGCACAGCATGGCCAACTTCGAGCTTTAAATCCCAAAGTAGAGTAATGAATTGACTGACCTTTTCACCAAGAGCTGGTGGAAGCGTTTTTTGCGAGACAATGAGAATATCAATGTCCGATAACGGGTGAAGTTCACCTCGACCATATCCACCCACTGCGACAAGGGAAATATGTGGCAGTTTATTAAAGCCTAAATGTTCCCATAATCGACTGAGAAGCAAATCCATGTATTTGGATCGCAATAGTACTAAATCAGTAACTGGATGATGATTTAGAAATTCATTTTTTTGATACTGCGTGAAGATTTCGAGCTGATTTTTTAATTCGCAGATTTCAATTTGTTCATCATTGAACGTAAGAGGGCATTGATAAGGCATAGTTTGCTATCCGTGCAAGCAAATGAGAATAGTAAACAATTTACCAGAAGCTGGTGGAAAATCGAAATTGAGCGGAAAAAAATATCCTCGACAATGCGAGGATATTTTTAAAAGGCCGATGCGTTCAGTTTAATGAACTAAGCGTTCTTCATGATACGTGGAATAGTATCATCGCTGCGCAGGGTTAGTACTTCACAACCTGTATCAGTCACAACTAATGTGTGTTCCCACTGTGCCGAGTTCTTGCTGTCAGCGGTGTAAACTGTCCAGCTATCTTCGTCATCGAGACGACAGCCGAATTTACCAGCGTTGATCATTGGTTCGATAGTGAAACACATGCCAGCTTTTAGCACAGTGCGGTCGTTGTTTTTGTAGTGAACCACTTGTGGATCTTCGTGGAACTCAGAACCGATGCCGTGGCCACAGTAATCTTTAACAATAGAGAACTTAGCACGTGGGTTGTTCTTGTTGTTTGTCTTGATGTACTTCTCGATAGCAGTACCGATTTGGCCAAGCTGAACACCAGGCTTAACTTGACGCATACCTTCGTAAAGTGCTTCTTGAGCAACCATACATAGACGCTTGTTTGCCGGTGAAACCTCACCAACAAGGAACATCTTAGATGTGTCACCGTGGTAACCTTGTGGACGAACGCTTAGGTCTGCATTTTCATCATCAGGAACAATCACAGTGATATCAACGTTTAGAATATCGCCATCTTTCAATACTGCAGGTTTGAATTGACCTGTGCTACCTGTCTCATCTTGTGATGCTGGAATGCCGTGACACACGATGTGGTTGATAGACGTACAGATTGACTTAGGGAAACCGTGGTAATCAAGTGGTGCTGAGTATGCGCCTCTTTCTAGAGCGTACTCGTGACAGATTTTGTTCAGTTCTTCTGTCGTTGTACCTACTTGGATGTGAGGTTCAATCATCTCTAGAATTTCAGCGGCCAGTTTGCCGGCAACGCGCATTTTTTCGATTTCTTCAGCAGTTTTAATTTTTACAGCCATTGCATATCTCTTAATTTGGTAGCACCTAAGTGTGCATATTGGGGCTATTCTATCAGTGCAGCATTTTAGCGCAACATTACCATGTCCGTACAATGTTGGTGGATACTGCTCAATCTGAGTGGATAATGTTCGGTTTAATGGTGCAGCGTGATCTGAATAGGACACTATTTTACAGAGGAAATTCGCCGCCACGGTTCAGTATAGCAGTCGCCATTTTTAGAATTTTTTCTAGCCATAGATAGACAAAATATGGTATAAAGCGCGCCGGACATCAGGACTGTTTTCTCCACTTGGCGAAACAAGCTTTGTGTCCACTAACTTATTTCTTTAAATCACACACATTCCGACACATGTTCCGGGGTGCCTCAACAACATAGATAACGGCTGAAAAGTGGTTAGTTGTTAGGGGTCGGATTCATGGGGGATGTGGAGGCCTAACCCCATAGAGGATTTTAAAATGGCAACTGTATCAATGCGCGATATGCTGAAAGCTGGTGTTCACTTCGGTCACCAAACTCGTTACTGGAACCCAAAAATGAAGCCATTCATCTTTGGTGCTCGTAACAAAGTACATATCATCAACCTAGAAAAAACTGTACCAATGTTCAACGACGCTCTAGCTGAAATTGCTAAAGTTGGCGAGAAGAAAGGTAAAGTTCTTTTTGTTGGTACTAAGCGCGCTGCATCTGAAGCTGTTAAAGAAGCTGCTATCAACAGCAACCAGTTCTACGTTAACAACCGCTGGTTAGGCGGTATGCTAACGAACTACAAAACTGTTCGTCAGTCTATCAAGCGTCTGAAAGAACTTGAAGCGCAAGCTCAAGACGGTACTTTCGACAAGCTTACTAAGAAAGAAGCTCTAATGCGTACTCGTGAAATGGAGAAGCTAGAGAAATCTCTTGGTGGTATTAAGAACATGGGCGGCCTTCCAGACGCTCTATTCGTAATCGATGCTGATCACGAACACATCGCAGTTAAAGAAGCAAACAACCTAGGTATCCCAGTTTACGCTGTAGTTGATACTAACTCTAACCCAGACGGCGTTGACTTCGTTATCCCAGGTAACGATGATGCAATCCGTGCAGTACAGCTTTACCTAAACGCTGCTGCAGACGCGGTTAAAGAAGGTCGTAACAAAGATGTTGCTGCTGTAGCTGCTGAAAAAGACGGTTTTGTAGAAGCTGAATAATAGCGGCTCTGAGCCATATTTAGTTCATATTAAGCGGTCATAATCGGTGGCTTAACGGACTGAATACAGTCAATATCAGGGGCCAATTAATTAGGCCCCTGTTTTTTATCTTTTTTAGAATTTACTGAGGAATAGAGAATGGCAACTGTAACTGCAGCTCTAGTTAAAGAACTTCGTGAACGCACAGCTGCGGGCATGATGGAATGTAAAAAAGCACTTGTTGCTGCTGAAGGCGACATCGAGCTAGCAATTGAAAACATGCGTAAATCTGGCGCAGCGAAAGCAGCTAAAAAAGCTGGTAACGTTGCTGCTGAAGGCGCAATCATCATCAAAGAAGCAAACGGCGCAGCTGCTCTTCTTGAAGTTAACTGCCAAACTGATTTCGTAGCTAAAGATGCAGGTTTCCTTGCATTCGCTAACGAAGTTGCTGAAGTTGCTCTAGCAGAACGTCTAGAAATCGCTGCTCTTCAAGCTAAATTTGAAGAAGCGCGTATTGCACTAGTAACTAAGATCGGTGAAAACATCAACATCCGTCGCGTACAATTCGTTGAAGGTGTTGCACTAGCTTCTTACCGTCACGGCGAGAAAATCGGTGTTGTTGTTGCTGGTGAAGGCGAAGCTGAAACGCTTAAGCACGTTGCAATGCACGTTGCTGCATCACGTCCTGAGTTCCTAAACCCAGAAGACGTACCTGCAGACGTAGTTGAGAAAGAAAAAGCAGTTCAAGTTGAAATCGCTATGAACGAAGGCAAACCAGCTGAAATCGCAGAGAAAATGGTTGTTGGCCGTATGAAGAAATTCACGGGCGAAATCTCTCTAACTGGTCAAGCTTTCATCATGGAGCCTAAGCAAACTGTTGGCGCTATCCTGAAAGAGAAAGGCGCTTCAGTATCTGACTTCGTACGTCTAGAAGTTGGTGAAGGCATCGAGAAAGCGGCTGAAATGAGCTTCGCTGACGAAGTTGCTGCGGTACAAAAAGGTTAATCCTTAGCGTATTGTTTGAAAAAGACCGTGGCAAATGCTGCGGTCTTTTTATGAATAATGAACAATTTTTTTGCTTTGTTAGCTGTTATGAATACGAACTGAGCTAATCAGTTTTTATCCATGACTGTTAATCATCAACTCTTTGGAAGGTAAACTCCATGACTACGAACCCTAAACCGGCGTATCAACGTATTCTGTTAAAACTTAGCGGTGAAGCACTACAAGGCGAAGAAGGTTTTGGTATTGACCCTACGATCCTTGATCGTATGGCTCAAGAAGTAAAAGAATTGGTTGAACTAGGTGTTCAAGTAGGTGTTGTTATCGGTGGCGGTAACCTTTTCCGTGGTGCAGGCCTTGCTGAAGCAGGCATGAACCGCGTTGTTGGTGACCACATGGGTATGCTTGCAACGGTAATGAACGGCCTTGCAATGCGTGACGCTCTGCACCGTGCTTATGTAAATGCGCGTGTAATGTCAGCTATCCCGCTTAAAGGGGTGTGTGACGACTACAACTGGGCAGATGCAATCAGCCAACTACGTCAAGGTCGCGTTGTGATCTTCTCTGCAGGTACTGGTAACCCATTCTTCACTACTGACTCAGCTGCATGTCTACGTGGTATCGAAATCGAAGCTGACGTAGTTCTAAAAGCGACAAAAGTAGATGGTGTATTTACTGCTGACCCAGTAGCAAACCCAGACGCAGAGCTGTATGATACTTTGTCTTACAACACGATTCTTGAGAAAGAATTGAAAGTAATGGACTTGGCTGCATTTACGCTAGCACGTGATCACAAAATGCCAATCCGTGTATTTAACATGAATAAGCCAGGCGCACTACGTCGCGTGGTTATGGGTGAAACTGAAGGTACGTTAATCAGCGACGCTGACTAATTTTTCGGGCTTACTGAAGCCTTGTGCTTTGGTAAGCTTATCCTTATCACTCCAAATAAAAAGCTTTCTTGAAGAAAGAACATAATCAAGGTGAAATTGTGATTAACGAAATCAAAAAAGACGCTCAAGAGCGCATGGTAAAAAGTGTTGATGCACTAAAGAACAGCCTACAAAAAATTCGTACAGGCCGTGCTCACCCGAGCCTACTTTCTGGCCTTACCGTTGAGTACTACGGTGCGCCAACACCTTTGACTCAAGTAGCTAACGTTATTGCTGAAGACGCACGTACACTAGCAATTACAGTGTTTGATAAAACACTGACTCCTCTCGTTGAAAAAGCAATCATGACTTCTGACCTAGGCCTAAACCCTATGTCTGCAGGTACGGTTATCCGTGTACCACTTCCACCGCTAACGGAAGAGCGTCGTAAAGACCTAGTTAAAATTGTTCGTGGCGAAGCTGAAGGTGGCCGTGTTGCTATCCGTAACATCCGTCGCGACGCGAATGGCGATCTAAAAGCGCTTCTTAAAGATAAAGAAATCTCTGAAGACGAAGATCGTAAAGCACAAGACGAAATTCAAAAGCTAACTGACGCTGCGGTTAAGAACGTAGACGAAGTTTTAGCAGTTAAAGAAAAAGAGTTGATGGAAGTTTAATTTTCCATATTCTTTTCTTTCCGGAAAAACGCTGTACTCACGGTTCAGCGTTTTTTTATGCTACTCTGTTCGACTATTAGAATTTGATTCACTCTTTTATGCATAATTCTCAAGCGTTCACAGACTCTCTTCCTAAACACATTGCTATCATTATGGATGGTAATGGTCGCTGGGCAAAAGCTAAGGGCAAGCCTCGCGTTTTTGGTCATAAAAACGGTGTTAAAGCCGTTCGCAAAACCATCTCTTCTGCAGCCAGACTTGGCATTAAAGCCGTTACACTTTTTGCGTTTAGTAGCGAGAACTGGCGTCGTCCTGAAGAAGAAGTCGGTATCTTGATGGAACTGTTTATTTCAGTCCTTTCGAGTGAAGTAAAAAAACTTCATAAAAACAATCTACAGCTTCGTGTTATTGGTGACAAAAGTCGTTTCAATGATCGACTCCAAAAGAAGATCGAAGAAGCGGAAGCTTTGACTCGCACCAATACTGGCATGGTTATTAATATTGCGGCCAACTACGGTGGCAAGTGGGATATCCAGCAAGCAATGACTTCTATTGCTCAACAGGTAAAGTCTGGTGATATTAATGTAGAAGACATTGATGAAGCTATGATTACACAACACCTGACTATGGCCGATATTCCGGAAGTTGACCTATTAATTCGTACTAGTGGCGAGTGTCGCATTAGTAACTTTATGCTTTGGCAATTGGCTTACGCTGAAATGTATTTCACTGAACAATTCTGGCCAGACTTTAATGAAGACAGCTTAGTAGAAGCTGTGACTTGGTTTGTAAACCGTGAGCGTCGTTTCGGATGCACCGGTGAACAGATCAAAGCTCTGATGGACAGTTAATAAGGATTTTTTGGTTTGAAACAACGAATTATTACGGCGTTGATTTTAGCTCCCCTAGTTATTCTAGGTATTTTCGAGTTGTCACTTCCTACGTTTATTTTTTCATTAGCGGTCATCTCGCTCTTGGGATTTTGGGAGTGGACTCAGTTTGTTGAAAGCAAGTCGCGTTATTTAGCCTTGATTCCAACGGTTGTGGTCAGTGCGGCAAGTTTTGCTTTTATCCCTTTTGATGCATTTAGCCTTAATGACTTATCTAGCGCCCATTACGCAATATTAACTATTGGTTCTATTTGGTGGGTAATCGCAAGTGGTATGGCAGTGACTTATCCTAAGTCGATGCCAGCATGGAAAGACTCTTCTTTCCTTCGTCATGCTTTTGGTGTATTGACTTTACTGCCATTCTTCTGGAGTGTGGTTATCCTGCGCGCTAACGGCATCGATGTTGACCCTTACCACGGTGCAAAATTGGTAATGTTTGTTTGTTTGCTTGTTTGGGCAGCAGACAGCGGGGCTTATTTTTCAGGAAAGAGTTTTGGTAAGCGAAAAATGGCACCTGCGGTAAGTCCGAATAAGACGATTGAAGGTCTTATTGGTGGCATTATTACTGCGGTGATCGTGGCTTGGATCTTTGCTGATTTGTTTGATATCCAATTCACCAGCCCTCTTCACATGATTATTATTACCCTAGTGACCGTTGTTATCTCTGTTCTTGGTGACCTTGTAGAAAGCATGTTTAAGCGTGTTTCCGGAGTGAAAGACAGTAGTAATCTGATTCCTGGTCATGGTGGTATACTTGATAGAATAGATAGCTTAACGGCTGCATTCCCTGTCTTTGCTCTGCTTTATTTAGCATTCTAATAAAAAAGGGCAGTGTTTCTGCCCTTTATTACATTTCTACGGTCATATGTGATGCGAAATCTAACTATCCTTGGCGCTACCGGCTCAATTGGTGCAAGTACACTAAAAGTCGTTGAGCAAAATCCAGAACTTTATTCGGTCGTTGCACTGGCTGCAGGCTCGAACGTTGAAAAGATGCTGGCGTTAGTTGAAAAGTGGCAACCAAGCTATGTTGCTATGGCTTGTCCTGATGCTGCATCTCAGCTGACAGGCATGTTGTCCGAAAATTACCCTAACGTTACAGTACTTTCAGGTCCGGAAGGTATGTGTCAGGTCGCTTCTTTAGAGGAAGTCGACACAGTTATGGCTGCTATTGTCGGTGCGGCAGGTTTGCTTCCTACGATGTCTGCGGTTAAAGCCGGTAAGCGTATCCTACTTGCCAACAAAGAAGCTTTGGTGATGTCAGGTCAGCTGTTTATCGACGCTGTAGAAAAGTACGGGGCCGAGCTACTTCCTGTAGATAGTGAACATAATGCTATTTTTCAATGCCTACCACAAAACGTACAAACCAATCTAGGTCGTTGTAACCTAGAAGAGAACGGTATCAATCATATTCTTTTGACCGGCTCTGGTGGCCCTTTCCGCTATACCGATGTCGCAGAACTCGAATCAGTGACTCCTGAACGAGCTATTGCGCACCCTAACTGGTCTATGGGGCCTAAGATCTCTGTTGATTCAGCAACTATGATGAATAAGGGCCTAGAGTACATTGAAGCGAAATGGCTATTCAATGCTTCTCAAGAACAACTCAAAGTTATTATTCACCCTCAGTCTGTTATTCATTCTATGGTTCAGTACAAAGATGGTTCAGTATTGGCTCAAATGGGCGAACCCGATATGGCGACGCCGATCGCTCTAACCATGTCTTATCCTGAACGTACTGAAGCCGGTGTTAAGCCGTTGGACTTTACTAAGGTTGGTGAGCTGACATTCTTAGAGCCTGATTTAACTCGTTACCCTTGCTTAAGATTAGCGATTGAAGCTTGCTACTTAGGTCAGCATGCAACAACTGCAATTAATGCGGCAAACGAAATTGCAGTTGATGCTTTCTTGAATAATCAGGTGAAGTTTACCGATATTGCTATCATTAACGAGCATGTTATGAGCAAAGTATGTGAACAACATAACTCTGAGGGCTTAGATAGCTTGGAAAGCCTTCTCGAGCTCGATAATATGTCTCGTCTAATAGCCATTCAATTTATTAAAGAGCAGCTTACATGAGTGGAATTCTGTGGAACTTCGCATCTTTTATTGTAGCGCTTGGCATTCTGGTCGCTGTTCATGAGTTTGGACACTTCTGGGTTGCTCGTCGCTGTGGTGTGAAAGTTGAAAAATTCTCGATTGGTTTTGGTAAATCAATCTGGAGCAAAGTTGGCCGTGATGGCACAGAGTACAGCTTGTCAGTTATTCCATTGGGCGGCTACGTTAAGATGCTTGATGGTCGTGTTGATGACCTTTCTGAAGATGAACAACAATACGCTTTTGATAAGAAGCCATTGTGGAAAAGAACTGCGATAGTCGGTGCCGGTCCTGCATTTAATTTTATCTTTGCTGTGTTTGCGTACTGGTTGGTATTTTTGATTGGTGTGCCTGCGGTTAAACCCGTAATCGGCGAAGTCGCCCCGCAATCTATTGCCGCACAAGCCGGAATTGAAAGTGGAATGGAACTTAAATCAGTTTCAGGAATCAAAACCGCAGATTGGGAATCTGTTAATATGGGTTTGATATCACACATTGGTGATCAATCCATGACTGTAACTGTCGCTTCTCAAGATGATATCGGCTTCGAACAACAGATGACATTGGATATCTCAGACTGGTCGTTTAACCCAGAAACTGAATCTGCAATGACAACGCTTGGTTTTAGACCGTATTCGCCAGAAATATCGACAACGCTTGCTCAAGTGATTGACGACGGTGCGGCATACTCGGCAGGGTTAGAAGCCGGTGATAAAATTGTTGAGATTGATGGGCAGCCCATTGAACAGTGGCAGTCGGTAGTCGAGTTAATTCGTGCAAACCCGATGACGTCATTAGACCTTGTTGTGTTGAGAAATGGTGCTGAGCAGTCATTGGTTATGACGCCAAAAAGCCGGGAGCTTTCTGATGGTTCTGTAATTGGCTATGCGGGTATTGCTCCAGAAGTCGCAGAATGGCCAGAAGATTATCGCTTTGAGTTACAATTTGGTGTAATTGATTCTGTAGGAAAAGCATTTGATAAAACAGGTCAAATTATTGGTTTGACGCTGATAATGCTTAAAAAGCTTATCGTTGGTGATGTTGGCTTAAACAACTTGAGTGGTCCTATTTCAATTGCCAAAGGTGCAGGGACAACCGCCGATTATGGTTTGGTTTATTTCCTAGGCTTTTTGGCTTTGATTAGTGTGAACTTAGGTATTATTAATTTGGTTCCGCTGCCTATGCTTGATGGCGGACATTTGCTCTTTTTCGCTATTGAAGCCGTTACTCGTAAACCGGTCCCTGAAAAAGTTCAGGAGATGGGGTACAGAGTGGGAGGGGCAATCCTCTTCTCTTTGATGGCTCTGGCAATATTTAACGATTTTACTCGCCTGTAAATGGTTTCTTACAGGCATTGGTAGTAGCAAGGAATAATTAGAATAAGTATGGCGATTAAGCAAATTCTGTTCGCAAGTCTATTGGCCACTAGTGTGGCTGCGAACGGAGCACAAAACTTTGTGGTTCAAGATATCAAGATCGAAGGTTTACAGCGTGTTGCACTAGGTGCAGCTCTACTGAAAATGCCAGTACGTATTGGTGATGAAGTAGATGAAGGCGATGTATCTGAGATCATTCGCGCATTATATGCTTCAGGTAACTTTGAGGACGTTAAAGTACTTCGTGATGAAGGTGTTTTAGTTGTTCAAGTTAAAGAGCGGCCAACCATTGCAAGTATCTCGTTTTCAGGAAATAAAGCGATCAAAGAAGAGCAGCTTCAACAGAACCTAGATGCGTCTGGTGTTCGTGAAGGTGAAGCGCTTGACCGTACAACACTGAGTAACATTGAGAAAGGCCTCGAAGACTTTTATTACAGTGTTGGTAAATACAACGCAACCGTAAAAGCAGTTGTTACGCCTTTGCCGCGTAACCGTTCTGACCTTAAATTTGTGTTTACTGAAGGCGTGTCCGCTAAAATTCAGCAAATCAACTTTATTGGTAATGAAGTGTTCTCTGATGCTGATTTGCTCAGTCGTTTCAACTTGAATGTCGATGTTGCATGGTGGAACTTTCTTGCGGATGAAAAATACCAAAAGCAAGTATTGGCTGGCGATATTGAAGCTCTGAAATCTTACTATCTTGACCGTGGTTACCTTAAATTCAAGGTCGATTCTACTCAGGTAGCGATCTCACCAGACAAAAAAGGCGTTTATATCACGCTCGGTATTGATGAAGGTGAGGCCTATATCGTTAAAGATGTCGCTTTCCGTGGTGAGTTGATCGGTCGTGAAGCAGATTTCGACGCATTAGTCCCATTTGAAGATGGCGATGTTTATAACGGTTCTTCGGTGACTTCACTTGAAGAAAACGTTAAACGAATTCTTGGTGAATCAGGCTATGCCTATCCACAAGTTCGCACTATTCCAGAATTTGATGATGAAACGAAAGAAGTTTCGTTAGTGATCAATGTAGAAGCGGGTAGTCGTATCTACGTTCGTGATATTCGTTTTACGGGTAACAACTCAACCAAAGATGAAGTGTTACGTCGTGAGATGCGTCAAATGGAAGGAAGCTGGCTTAACTCTAAGTCAATTGATACCGGTAAGAGCCGCCTGAACCGTTTAGGTTACTTTGAAACTGTGGATGTACAAACCGTACGTGTCCCAGGTAGTGACGACCAAGTTGATTTGGTTTACAACGTTAAAGAAGCTAACTCAGGCAGCATCAACTTTGGTGTTGGTTACGGTACTGAGTCAGGCGTGAGTTTCCAAGTCGGTTTGCAACAAGATAACTTTGCGGGTTCAGGTAACCGTGTTGGCGTTAGTGCCATGATGAACGATTACCAGAAGAACGTGAGCTTAGACTACCGTGACCCATACTGGAACCTTGATGGTGTGAGTTTAGGCGGTAAGATCTTCTACAACGAGTTCGAAGCATCTGAAGCGGGTATCGTCGACTATACCAACCAAAGTTATGGTACTAGCCTAACATGGGGCTTCCCTGTCGATGAGCTGAACCGTATCGAGTTTGGTATCGGCTATACACACAACAAGATCGGTAACGTTCCGACCTATATTCAAGTTGAACAGTTTGCGAGAAGTATTGACCAATATGGTGACGAACACATCTTGACCGATGATTTCGACATCAATATTTCTTGGACACGTAATAACTTGAACCGTGGTTTCTTCCCAACCGAGGGTAACCACCAACGTGCTTTCGCTAAAATGACGGTACCAGGGTCTGATGCTCAGTACTTCAAAGCGCAGTATGATGTAAAACATTACATCCCGCTGACCAAAAAGCATGAGTTCACACTATTGATGCGTGGCCGATTAGGCTATGGTAATGGTTATGGTCAGACGGATGGTAACGATAACTTGTTCCCATTCTACGAGAACTATTATGCAGGTGGTTTCACTACGCTACGTGGTTTTGGTTCTAACTCGGCAGGTCCGAAAGCCGTTTACGGAAGCAGTACGGGTAACAACCCTACTTACGACACAGCTACGGATGATTCAGTAGGTGGTAATGCGGTTGCTTTGGCTAGTTTAGAGCTAATCGTACCAACGCCGTTTGCTTCTGATGAAGCGCGTAGTCAAATTCGCACCAGTGTTTTCTTCGACATGGCAAGTGTATGGGATACAGAATTCGTAGACCGAGGCGCACCTAACAGTGGCAGTCAGTATTACTACGATTACTCTGATCCAAGTAATTATCGCTCATCTTATGGTGCCGCTCTTCAATGGATGTCACCAATGGGCCCACTGGTTTTCTCTCTAGCGAAACCAATTAAAGTTTACGAAGGTGATGATGAAGAGTTCTTCACATTCACCATCGGTAGAACCTTCTAATATTTAAAGGACAATATTTTGAAAAATATGATTAAAGCAGCAGGTTTAGGCCTTGTAGTTCTTAGCTCTTCTTTCTTTGCAACAGCGGCTGAAGCTGCGCAAAAAGTGGGTTATGTAAACACTGCACAAGTATTCCAGGCTCTACCTCAGCGTGAAGTTGTTCTTCAAAAAATGCAGGAAGAGTTCAAAGACAAAGCGGCTGAACTACAAAGTATTCAAGCACAAGCTAAGACTAAGATCGAAAAGCTTAAGCGTGATGGCGAACTGTTAGGTCCTGACGAAGTTGAGAAGCTACGTATCGAAGTAGGTCAACTAGACAGTAAGTACAAAATCAAAGCTCAAGCACTAGAAAAAGCAAGCCAACGTCGTGAAGCGCAAGAGAAGCAGAAGCTTTTCAAAGTGATTCAAGATGCTGTAACTAAAGTTGCAGAGAAAGAAGGCTACGACATGATTGTTGATATTCAAGCTCTGCAGTATGGTAAGCCAGAATACAACATCTCTGAGAAAGTAATTAAAGCACTGAAATAAGTTTTTATGAAGAACCTGACTTTAGCCGAATTGGCAACGATTACCGGTGGAGAGCTACATGGAGACGGTAGTATTACCGTCTCAGCAGTCGCTCCTATGGATAAAGCGCAAGAAGGTAACATTACGTTCCTTTCTAACGTTAAGTACAGCAAGCACTTAGGTGACTGTAAGGCATCCGCTATTATGGTCAAAGAGACTGAGCGTGAACTTTGTAAGACCAACGTTATTGTGGTTAATGACCCTTACGTTGCTTTTGCTAAAGTGGCTCAAGCGCTTGACACTACTCCAGCACCAGCTGCGGCTATTGCTGATTCTGCTTCAATTTCAGGCGATGCGACCATTGGACAAAATGTGTCTATTGGTGCAAACGCAGTGATTGAATCAGGCGTTGTACTTGGTGATGATGTAGTCATCGGTGCAGGTTGCTTTATTGGTAAAAACGCAAAGGTTGGCTCCGGCACTAAGTTGTGGGCGAATGTAAGCATTTATCATGAGGTTGTTATTGGCGATGCGTGTTTGATCCAATCAAGCACTGTCGTTGGCTCTGATGGCTTTGGTTATGCAAACGAGAAAGGCGAGTGGGTTAAGATTCCGCAAGTCGGTTCAGTTCGTATTGGTAATCGCGTAGAAATTGGCGCGTGTACAACCATCGACCGTGGTGCTTTGGACGATACTGTGATTGAAGATAATGTTATCTTAGATAACCAACTTCAAATTGCTCACAACGTTCACATCGGATATGGTTCTGCCCTTGCCGGTGGTACTATTGTCGCTGGCAGCACAACGATAGGTAAGTACTGTATCATTGGTGGTGGCTGCGTGATTAATGGTCACATTGAAATCGTTGACGGCGTTACAATCACTGGTATGGGGATGGTAATGCGTAGCATCACTGAGAAAGGCATGTACTCTTCTGGTATTCCTTTACAGCCAAACAAAGATTGGCGTAAAACAGCAACGCGTGTACATCGTATTGATGAAATGAACAAGCGTTTGAAAACCGTTGAAAAACTTATTGAGAAGAGCGCGGAATCATAATTCCAGCATTTCTAATAAAAGGCTCGCGAACAGCGAGTCTTTTTCGTTTATAATCCTTCTAATTAAATAAAGAATATATAGGAATACGACTTTGACTACTGAACAGACAACGATGAACATTACTGAAATTCAGGAACTATTACCTCATCGCTACCCATTCTTAATGGTTGATCGTGTGACTAGCTTTGAAAAAGAAAAAACACTGACTGCAATTAAGAATGTCTCTGTTAACGAACCTCAGTTCACAGGCCACTTCCCACAACTTCCTGTATTCCCAGGCGTGTTGATCTTAGAAGCAATGGCACAAGCTACAGGTCTTTTGGCATTTAAATCCTTTGGTGCTCCTTCTGGCAATGAGCTTTACTACTTTGCAAGTGTCGATAAAGCAAAATTCCGTAAACCTGTAGTGCCAGGTGACCAGTTAGTTATCGAAGTTGAGTTTTTAAAAGAGCGTCGTGGTATCGCATCATTTAATGGTGTAGCTAAAGTAGACGGCGTCGTAGTATGTTCAGCTGAACTTAAATGTGCTCGTAGAGAGTTTTAATATGATTCATGAAACAGCGAAAATTCACCCGGCAGCAGTAATCGAAGGTGATGTGACAATCGGTGCTAACGTGACGGTTGGGCCTTTCACTTACATTGCTGGTAATGTGACTATTGGCGATGACACAGAAGTGATGTCACATGTTGTGATCAAAGGTCACACAACAATTGGTAAGCAAAATCGAATCTTCCCACACGCAGTGATTGGTGAAGAAAACCAAGATAAGAAATACGGCGGTGAAGACACAACTGTTGTGATCGGTGATCGTAATGTGATCCGTGA
Source organism: Vibrio sp. PSi01 (assembly GCF_054960695.1). Classification (NCBI taxonomy): domain Bacteria; kingdom Pseudomonadati; phylum Pseudomonadota; class Gammaproteobacteria; order Vibrionales; family Vibrionaceae; genus Vibrio; species Vibrio sp. PSi01. The sequence continues at coordinate 42,367 of NZ_JBHNYN010000005.1, read as the reverse complement.
AGCAGTTCAGATCCACCGTGGTACAACTCAAGATAAAGCAACCACAGTGATTGGTGATGACAACCTACTTTGTGTCAATGCTCACGTAGCGCACGATGTAATTGTTGGTAACCATACTCATATTGGTAACAATGCGATTCTTGGTGGCCACGTAACCGTAGGCGATTACGCTGGCGTTATGGCGCTTTCTGCTATTCACCCATTCTGTTCAATCGGCGCTTACGCTTATATTGGCGGCTGCTCTGCTGTTGTTCAAGATGTACTGCCGTACGTGCTTGCGCAGGGCAACCATGCTGCTCCATTTGGTCTTAACCTAGTGGGCTTGAAGCGAAATGGGTTTGAGAAACCGGAAATCCGAGCATTACAAAAAGCGTACAAAGAGTTATACCGCTCAGGCAAAACACTTGAAGAAGCGAAAGTGGCTTTAGTTGAAATGGCGAAAGAGTTTACTTCTATAACTCCGATGTTAGAAATGCTAGAGAACTCTGAGCGCGGTATTATTCGTTAATACTTGATGTGGTTATGTACCAGTCAACATGAGTATGACAATCATTACTTCATCAGATTGGTATAACAAAAAGATCGCTACTTGTTAGGCGATCTTTTTTGTTTTAGGCAAGAAGGGAATTGAAAATTATGGCACAACAAGATGCGCATACTGATAGCTCTAACTTTGTTTCGAATGAACCACTGCGAGTCGGTATTGTTGTGGGAGAGCTCTCCGGAGACACGCTAGGTGAAGGTTTCATCAAAGCAATAAAATCCCAGTATCCGAATGCTGAGTTCGTAGGTATCGGTGGACCAAAGATGAAGGCTCTGGGTTGTGAATCTCTTTTCGAAATGGAAGAGCTTGCCGTAATGGGGTTAGTTGAAGTATTGGGTCGTTTACCTCGCTTGTTAAAAGTGAAAGCAGAACTGGTTAAGTATTTCACACAGAACCCACCAGATGTCTTTGTTGGTATTGATGCTCCTGACTTCAACCTGAGACTTGAGTTAGATCTGAAGAAAGCTGGAATTAAAACGGTTCATTATGTTAGCCCTTCAGTTTGGGCTTGGCGTCCTAAGCGTATCTTTAAAATCGATAAAGCAACTGATTTAGTCCTTGCTTTCTTGCCATTCGAAAAAGCGTTCTACGATAAATATAATGTTGCCTGTGAATTTGTTGGCCATACCTTGGCAGACGCTATCCCTCTGGACCCAAATAAGCAGGAAGCTCGAGAGCTTTTAGGTTTAGATCAAGATAAGCAGTGGCTAGCGGTATTGCCGGGTAGCCGTGGTGGTGAGATGAGTTTGATTGCTCAACCATTTATCGAAACGTGCCAACGCATTAAGCAGAAATACCCTGATATCAATTTTGTTGTTGCGCTTGTTAACGAACAGCGTAAAAAACAGTTTACCGACATTTGGCAATCGACAGCACCTGAACTTGAATTCTCGTTAGTGGATGATACCGCGAGAAACGTAATTACCGCTGCTGATTCTGTGCTGCTTGCCTCAGGTACTGTTGCTCTTGAGTGTATGTTACTGAAGCGCCCGATGGTCGTTGGCTACAAAGTAAATAAACTGACGGGATACATTGTTAAGAAATTATCGATTACCGAGTTCGTCTCATTGCCGAATATTTTGGCAGGTGAAGAGATAGTGAAAGAACATATTCTTGAAGAGTGTCACCCAGACTTTTTGTTTCCGTCTGTCGATAAAATGCTCTCAGCGGACAATACTGCGTTGATCGAACGCTTTACTGAGATGCATCATTGGATTCGTAAAGGCGCGGACAAGCAAGCAGCCAATGCAGTCTTGAACCTTATTAATAAGCCATTTGTTGAAGCGTAAGCGTTGATAGTTTTATAGAGCACTAAGAGAATAATTATGGCAGTAAAAGAGAAAAAAGAACTTCCTCCTTTTGAGTATCCTGAGGGTTACCAGTTGTTTGCTGGTGTGGATGAAGTGGGGCGTGGGCCATTGGTTGGTGATGTAGTGACGGCTGCGGTTATTCTTGATCCAAATAATCCAATTGAAGGCTTGAACGACTCCAAAAAACTGTCTGAAAAAAAACGCCTTGCTTTACTTCCTGAAATCAAAGAAAAAGCGTTGGCGTGGTCTGTTGGTCGCTGTTCTCCTCAAGAGATTGATGAACTTAATATTCTGCAAGCAACCATGGTAGCGATGCAGCGTGCCATTGCCGGACTTAATATTCAGCCCGATATGGCATTAATCGATGGTAACCGTGTTCCTGAACTGCCGATGGACGGTATGGCTATTGTAAAGGGTGACTTACGAGTCGCTGAAATCAGTGCGGCGTCTATTATTGCTAAAGTGGTCCGTGATCAAGAGATGGAAGAACTTGATAAGATCCATCCCGAATTTGGTTTCGCTAAACATAAAGGTTACCCAACTAAAGCGCATTTCGAAGCAATTGAAAAACACGGCGTAACCGAACATTACCGTAAGAGCTTCAAACCAGTAAAACGTATTTTAGGTATCGATTAACGTGCTTTGGCCAACGCTTTAAATTGGTTCGAGCTTTATATTGATTAGGGCTTCGTATTGATTTAAACGTAGCAGCGAATAAAGTTGCCTATTTGCGGCAGGAAAAAATAGAATACACACAGTTGTAATCCTAGGCTTGAGCCTAGAACTCAGGAAAAATAATGTCAGATCCAAAATTTGTTCACCTACGCGTACACAGTGACTTTTCGATGGTGGATGGCCTATCTAAGGTGCCACCATTAGTAAAAAAAGTAGCTGAAATGGGTATGCCTGCTCTAGCACTTACCGACTTTACCAACCTTTGTGGCTTGGTTAAGTTTTACGGTACTGCCCATGGGTGTGGGGTTAAACCTATTATTGGTGCGGACTTCGTTATGCAGTCTCCAGAATTTGGTGACGAGTTAACAAAGTTGACAATACTGGCCACGGATAACAAGGGTTACAACAACCTTACTTTATTGATCTCGAAGGCCTATCTTCGTGGTCATGTACAGCATCAACCTGTTCTCGATAAAGAATGGTTAATTGAGCATGCAGAAGGCCTGATTATTTTATCGGGTGCCAAAGATGGTGAGATTGGCAAAGCGTTACTGAAAGGTAACCGTGAACTTGTCGCGAGCAGCGTTGAGTTTTACAAAACGTATTTCGCAGATCGTTTTTACCTTGAGCTTATTCGTACCGGGCGTCCGGATGAAGAGTCTTACCTACACTTTGCATTAGAACTGGCAGAACAAGAAGATTTGCCTGTTGTTGCGACGAATGAAGTGGTGTTCCTAACCGAAGATCTTTTTGACGCTCACGAAATCCGCGTAGCGATCCACGACGGTTTTACAATGGTTGATCCACGTCGACCAAAAAACTACAGCGCACAGCAATACCTTCGTAGCGAAGAAGAGATGTGCGAGTTGTTCTCTGATATCCCTGAAGCTCTGGAAAACAGTGTCGAGATTGCTAAGCGTTGTAATGTAACCGTTCGCCTTGGCGAATACTTCTTGCCTAACTTCCCAACCGAAGGTTTAGCGATTGAAGACTTCCTGATTAAGAAGTCAGAAGAAGGTCTTGAGCGTCGTTTAGAGTTTCTATTCCCTGACGAAAAAATCCGAGCAGAGCGTAGGCCAGAGTACGATGAGCGCCTCAAAATTGAACTTGAAGTTGTCAATAACATGGGGTTCCCAGGCTACTTCTTGATTGTTATGGAGTTCATCCAGTGGTCCAAAGACAACGATGTACCTGTTGGTCCAGGCCGTGGTTCTGGTGCTGGTTCTTTGGTGGCTTATGCATTGGATATCACCGATCTTGACCCACTTGAATACGATCTACTTTTTGAACGTTTCTTGAACCCAGAACGTGTATCGATGCCCGATTTTGATATCGATTTCTGTATGGATAAGCGTGACCAAGTCATTGATCACGTTGCAGAAATGTATGGCCGTGATGCTGTTTCGCAGATCATCACCTTCGGTACCATGGCAGCGAAAGCGGTAATTCGAGATGTAGGTCGTGTGTTAGGCCACCCATTTGGCTTTGTTGACCGAATTTCTAAGCTAGTTCCGCCTGACCCGGGTATGACGCTAGAGAAAGCCTTCCTCGCTGAACCCGCATTACCTGAACTCTATGATGGTGATGAAGAAGTTCGTGAGCTGATTGATAAATGTCGAATTCTAGAAGGTTGTACACGAAACGCTGGTAAGCACGCTGGGGGGGTTGTAATCTCACCCACCACGATTACTGACTTTGCACCTATTTATGCCGATGCGGAAGGTAACTTCCCAGTAACGCAATTCGATAAGAATGACGTAGAAACCGCTGGCTTGGTTAAGTTTGACTTCTTGGGGTTGCGTACCTTAACTATTATCGATTGGGCATTGGGCTTAGTGAATCCACGTTTGGCAAAAGAGGGTAAAGATCCGGTTCGTATCGAGTCGATTCCTCTTGATGACCAAGCGTCGTTTAACTTATTACAAAATTCTGAAACGACGGCGGTATTCCAGCTGGAATCTCGCGGTATGAAAGACCTGATCAAGCGTCTACAGCCCGACTGTTTTGAAGATATCATCGCATTAGTGGCCTTGTTCCGTCCGGGCCCTCTTCAATCAGGTATGGTAGATAACTTTATCGACCGTAAACATGGACGAGAAGCAGTATCTTACCCCGATGAAACGTGGCAACACGAGTCGTTAAAAGAAACATTAGAACCGACTTACGGCATCATCCTGTATCAAGAACAGGTAATGCAAATCGCTCAGATTCTGGCGGGTTATACGCTTGGTGGAGCCGATATGCTGCGTCGTGCGATGGGTAAGAAAAAGCCTGAAGAGATGGCAAAACAGCGCGGTACCTTTAAAGAGGGTGCTGAAGCTAACGGTGTTGATGGCGAATTGGCCATGAAGATCTTTGACTTGGTAGAGAAGTTTGCGGGCTACGGCTTCAACAAATCTCACTCGGCTGCCTACGCATTGGTTTCTTATCAAACACTATGGCTGAAAACGCACTACCCAGCGGAATTTATGGCGGCGGTAATGACCGCAGATATGGACAACACGGAGAAGGTTATTGGCCTTGTTGATGAGTGTTTCCGTATGAAGCTTAAGCTTCTTCCACCTGATATCAATTCAGGCCTATACCGATTCAATGTCGATGAAGACGGAGCGATTGTTTATGGTATTGGTGCGATAAAAGGGGTGGGTGAAGGCCCTATTGAAGCGATTATTGAAGCGCGCAATAAGGGCGGTTACTTTAAAGATTTATTCGACTTCTGTGCGCGTCTTGATCTGAAGAAGGTTAACAAACGTGTTATCGAAAAGTTGATTCTATCTGGAGCCTTAGATAGATTAGGTCCTCACCGTGCTGCGATGATGGCGTCATTGAAAGATGCAGTTAAGGCTGCAAGCCAACATCACCATGCTGAGTCGTTTGGTCAATCCGACATGTTTGGTGTGTTGACTGATGCTCCAGAAGAGGTTGAACACAAGTATACTCAAGTACCTAAATGGCCTGAAAAAGTTTGGCTTGAAGGTGAGCGAGAAACACTGGGTTTGTATTTAACGGGTCACCCGGTGAATGCTTACATCAAAGAGTTAGCAAAATACACCAGCTGTCGTTTGAAAGATGCTACGCCAACGCGTCGTGACCAATCATTAACGATTGCAGGCTTGGTCATTGCTGCTAGGGTCATGACCACGAAACGCGGTACACGAATCGGTTTAATGACACTTGATGACCGATCTGGCCGAATGGAAGTGATGTTGTTCTCTGATGCACTCGATCGCTACGCAGAATTGCTCGAAAAAGACAAAATTGTGGTCGTTTCTGGACAGGTCAGCTTTGATGACTTCAACGGTGGGCTTAAAATGTCCGCGCGCGAGGTCATGGACTTAGGAAGCGCCCGTGAAAAATATGCTCGTGGGGTATCGATATCTATCGATCAATCCCAGATTAATGGTCAATTTTTTGAACGCTTTGGTCAAATCTTAGAACCTTATAGAGCCGGAACGGTCCCAGTCAATGTATACTACCAACGTGCCGACGCTAGAGCGCGGTTAACATTGGGCACAGAATGGCGTGTGACGCCAAGTGATACATTACTAGACGAATTAAAACAGCTGCTTGGAAATAGCCAAGTAGAACTCGAATTTAACTAAAATTTAGCTTCGCTAACGTGGAGCTGAATCAACAAGGATTCATAGATGAGCCTGAACTTTCTAGAATTTGAAAAGCCTATCGCTGAACTTGAAGCAAAAATCGAAGCGCTACGTGACGTTTCTCGTCACGGTGGTGACGCAGCGGTAGATCTAGACAAAGAAATCGAACAACTAGAGAAAAAAAGCTTAGAGCTTAAACAGAAAATCTTTAGTGACTTAGGTGCGTGGCAGGTGGCTCAACTTGCTCGCCACCCTCAACGTCCTTATACCAAAGATTACCTAGAGCATGCATTCACAGAATTTGAAGAGATGGCGGGTGATCGCGCTTACGCTGACGATAAAGCAATTGTGGGTGGTATGGCTCGTCTAAATGGCCGTCCTGTTATGGTTATTGGTCATCAAAAAGGTCGCGAGACCAAAGAAAAAGTGATCCGTAACTTTGGTATGCCAAAGCCTGAGGGTTACCGTAAGGCTCTTCGCTTAATGGAAACGGCTGAGCGTTTCAACATGCCAATTATTACTTTCATCGACACGGCGGGTGCATACCCTGGTGTTGGTGCTGAAGAGCGTGGCCAATCTGAAGCTATCGCAAAAAATCTAAAGGTAATGGCTGGTCTATCTGTACCAGTTATCTGTAACGTTGTCGGTGAAGGCGGTTCTGGTGGTGCACTAGCGATCGGCGTTGGTGATTACGTGAACATGCTTCAGTACTCTACGTACTCAGTAATATCTCCAGAAGGCTGTGCTTCAATCCTATGGCGTGATTCAGATAAAGCGCCACAAGCTGCAGAAGCAATGGGTCTAGTTGCTCCTCGTCTTAAAGAGCTTGAACTTATCGACGAAATCATTCCTGAGCCTCTAGGTGGCGCGCACCGCGATCCAGTACAAACTGCTCAGAACATGAAAGACATGCTAGTCAAACAACTAGAAGAGCTAGAGCAGTTTGATAATGAAGCGCTTCTTGAGCGTCGTTACCAGCGTCTAATGAGCTACGGTTACTGCTGATAAGCGTGCCTTGAAATGAGGCAGCTTCAAGTAACAAGATGATGAAAGGGTTGGACTCAGTGCCAACCCTTTTTTATTATTAGAACATACCCCCGTCAAACCTACTCTCATGGTTCACTCGCTCATGACTCACTTAATCAAAACCTTTACATCGGCACTTCATCAAAGCGCACTTAAGCCTAGTAGATTGATCGTGGCTTTCAGTGGCGGTGTTGATTCTCGAGTTTTGTTAGAGTTAGCGGCACAGTACGCGCAAACGCATGACATTGAGTGTCGTGCGGTACATGTTCACCATGGCCTAAGCGAAAACGCCGACTACTGGGTAGAACGATGCCAAGCATGGTGTGATGTGTTGTCGGTATCTTTGGCTGTAGAGCGAGTATCATTAGATCTTAATAGTGGCGAGAGCGTTGAAAAGCTTGCGCGAGACGCTCGATATAAAGCTTTTGAGCAGCATGTCAGATCGGGTGATGTGTTAGTCACGGGTCAGCACATTGATGACCAACTTGAGACTTTCTTGTTAGCGTTAAAACGTGGAAGTGGCCCAAAAGGACTCTCTTCTATGGCGAAGATTATGCCGTTTGGGAAAGCTTTCATGCTTCGTCCTCTGCTGTCGGTGACCCGCTCAGATATTGAAACATCAGCTCATAATATGGGTTTAACTTGGGTCGAAGATGAGAGTAATCAAGACCTGCGCTATGACCGTAATTTTATTCGTCACCAAGTTACGCCGACATTAATTGAACGATGGCCTAGTTTTCGAGAGTCGGTCAGTCGCAGCGCTCAACTGTGCGCAGAACAAGAGTTGCTACTCGATGAACTGCTTGAGTCTCACTTTCAGCAAGCTTTGAGGGGCAATAAGAGCCTAAGCCTAAGCATTGAGGCCTTATCTCAGCATTCTGATTTACTGCGCGCACGCTTGCTAAGAATGTGGTTGAACCATTGCAATCAACCTATGCCGAGCCAAAAGCAGCTAAAACTTATTTGGGATGAGGTAGCCTGTGCTCAGGCAGATGCCAATCCTAAGCTGGTGTTGAATGATGTTGAGATTAGGCGTTTTAATAACCAGCTCTATTTGGTACAAGACACCCAAGATTTGTCGAGCTGGCAAAGTGATATTTCAGCGGAAGGTAGCTTAGTTCTGCCTGATGGTTTAGGGGAGCTACACTTAAGTTCAGCGATGAGTGAGGGCGTATCTAGCAACCGTGATTTGCAAAGCTTTAGTTTGTCGGATAAAAGCGTAACACTAAGGGTGATTTTTAATCCGGAAGGATTATCGGCTCACCCTGTTGGACGCGGGCATAGCAGAAAGCTTAAGAAGCTCTTTCAAGAGTATCAGGTACCAAGTTGGTTACGACGTCGAACACCAATATTAATGGATGGTGATCGAGTGATCGCAGTTTTAGGCTTATTCGTAGATAAAAACTACGAAGGTCAAGATTGTGAAGCGCTTTGGAGCAAGTAAAAAAAGTTTGTGTCACAATTTGACGTTACTTTAATAAAAATAATTAATGGAATATGCAATGAAGAAAATTACACTAGGATTAGTTATTGGATTTGGACTATTGAGTGGTAATGCTCTGGCAGGGGATGTTGCCGCAGGTCAAGCTAAAGCCGCAATCTGTGCAGCATGTCATGGTGCAGATGGAATCGCTGTCATCCCCGGTTACCCGAACCTCAAGGGACAGAATGAACAGTATATTGTGTCATCAATTAACGCGTACAAAACAAAGCAACGTAATGGCGGCTTAGCAGCTGTAATGCAAGCTCAAGCTTCAATGTTAAGTGATGATGATATCGCGAACCTAGCTGCTTACTATGCAAGCCTTAAATAAAGTTTCCTCAAAGCGCTAATTAAACAAGATGATAAATTTCGAGCCAGAGCTTTAAAGCTCTGGCTTTTTTCATTGAATGTTTACAATAGCTAACCGATAATGAGCTATTCGTACAGTTTAAGGGATGAACATGAAAAAGATTGAAGCGATTATCAAGCCATTTAAGCTTGATGATGTACGTGAAGCACTTGCAGAAGTTGGCATTACAGGTATGACTGTATCTGAAGTAAAAGGTTTCGGACGTCAGAAAGGTCATACTGAGCTATACCGTGGCGCAGAGTATATGGTCGACTTTTTGCCAAAAGTGAAATTAGAAATTGTCGTGACTGATGAAGTTGCGGATCAATGCGTAGATACCATTATCGAAACGGCTCAAACCGGTAAGATTGGTGACGGTAAGATCTTCATTACTGATGTTGAACGTGTGGTACGTATTCGTACTGGCGAAGAAGACGAAGACGCTGTATAAAAAACGATTACCCTAAAAGGAGCGCTTATCGCTCCTTTTTCATTTCTGGTGGGTGTTGTATGTTTAAGAAAACCATCATTGTTATCGCAGTTTTGATAACACTTGTTGTTGCTAGTTTTCATCTTATCTTCGTTATTCCTCAAAAACCTAATCTGGTTACTTCCTCTTATAGCACCAGTAACGATACCTATAGTTGCTATCAAAATTCACTACCTAAATCGATTGATGTTTCAGACGGATTGAGCCTAATTGTGTGGAATATCTACAAGCAAAACCGCAATAACTGGCAGAATGAACTGAATCAATTGACGGAGGGAAGTGATTTAGTGTTGTTACAAGAAGCACGTATGACTAAAGAGCTTAGTCAATGGGTGACAAGCGGACAGTGGGGAAGTACTCGTGTTAATGCGTTTGAAGTTTTTGAACAAAGTGCGGGTGTGCTTAGTCTAGCGACCCATTTACCGATCGAAGCTTGTGCATATACTCATGAAGAGCCTTGGCTTCAACTGCCTAAATCTGCACTTTGGTCTCGCTATCAGTTAAGTAATGGAGAAGAGCTTGCCGTCATTAATATCCATGCCGTGAACTTTACGTTTGGCACCGAAGATTATAAAGCTCAGCTTAAAAGCCTAACCGATAACCTGCAAAAATATCGCGGACCAGTCATTTTTGCTGGCGATTTTAACAGCTGGAGCGAAGCTCGCTTTGCGGTATTGAAAGAGGCGTTGGAAAAAGTTGGTCTGACCGAGGTTGTTTTTGACCCTGATAACCGAACTCAGTTTATGACAGGTTTGGTGCTTGACCACGTGTTCTATCGAGGGTTAGAGGTAGAAAAAGCAAAAGCGCCCATTACGGACGCTTCTGATCATAACCCAATGCGAGTGACCTTTAAGGCTAGATAGTAACAAGCCAATGGCAATTAGCTATTTGCACAGTGGTTACTTTTAATAATTAGCTAATGAAACAAATAGACTAGTGAGTATCCTCTAGCCTTTATTTTATCGACTCAAGCTTAGAATATTAAAATGTAGAGAGCCCAGATTAGGTAGTAACCAACCCATGGCAAACCAGAGATGACCAGTGCTTGTCCGCGTTCAAATTCAGTCCACGTCAGCACTGCGGCATAACCTAGCACGATGTACCAAGGTAACAAAAGCGGTAATGAGCTCGCGAACTGTGACCAGTCATTGGTTAGTGGTAACTTGATTAAGCCGTTTAAGCTGTTCAAGTCAGCGGCGTAGCTCATCACCTGTCCATGTTTGAGGAGTAGGCTTGCGTAGCTTGCTACATCACCTAAAACCGCAGGGAACATCACAACCGATGAAGCGGCAAACCATCTCCAGTAACTATGCTGATGTTGGCTTGGCTTTGTTGCGAGGTTAAACCAGAATGCCAACAGAGCAATGCTTAGTGTACGGCCAAATACATCACTGATGATTTCGCTCGCGAGTAGAGTATTGCTGTCAAGTAATGCCAATTGGTCAGGATTAGTTTCAGCCAGTTGCTGTGACAATTCTGAACTTAACCATGCAAAATCTACATTTGAAAAATAGGCACCCCAAAATAAAAATGGGCTGAGTATTAATACGACGTAGGGTTGCCATCCCCAAGCACTTCGTTGATAAAGCGCTAAGAAACAAGCCGTTGGTGAACGGAAAATATCCAACAGCATGACGAGTGGGTTGCTTGACGGGTTCATACACTTACCTTAGTTACATCAACATACAGCTTCAGTTTTTGTCCTGGCTGTAGGTATTTCTTGTTCTGCAAAGTGTTCCATTTTACAACATCTGCACTTTTTACTTTGAACTTTGATGCAATACCGCTGACTGTGTCACCTGATCTTACGTTATAGAAGACAGTGCGTATGATAGAGCCGTCTGAACTATTCTTCCAGATGACCAGTTCTTGACCAACTCGAAGTGTGTCGCGTGGCCCCATACCATTCCACTTAGCCAGCGATTGGTGAGAGACTTTGTTTGCGCGCGCAATCGTCCATAAGCTGTCACCACTTTTTACTGTATGACTGAGCTTATATTGGCCGCGACTCTTCGACTGTGTGTTTGCTAGGCGGTTTGAAGCGCTTAGTGCATATGTTTTGTCGTCTTTGGTTGAGGTTGGGATAAGCAGGTGCTGACCAATACGGATATTGTTGTTGCTCATCCCGTTTGCAGAGCGAATCACTTTACTGGTGGTGCTGTATTTACTCGCCAGTACGCTGATGCTATCGCCAGATTGCACTTTATAGCGCACCAATTTCATACCTTTGCCTTTATTAGCTGCCACTTCTTTGTTGAACTTTTCAACAGAGCTTAGAGGAAGCAATAATTGCTGATGTTTTTCTGGTGCCGTCGCCCACTGGTTATAAGCCGGATTGTAGCCTTGCAGTTCTTTAACTGGAATACCTGCGTAGCTAGCAGCAATCGCGAGATCGAGCTGTTCATCTGGGTTCACCAGAGTTAATACGGGTTTGTTAGGAATAGCTGGAATATCAATTCCATATTTCTCTTGATTTGCGATTACATCAGCCAGCGCGAGTAGCTTAGGAACATAGCTGCTGGTCTCTTTTGGTAAATCTAGAGAGAAGAAGTCGATTGGTTTACCTAGTTTCTTGTTCTTACGAATTGCGCTGTTTACTCGACCGCCACCACTATTGTAGGCCGCAATCGCATGGTTCCAATCGCCATCAAAGCGTCTATTTAGGTCCGAAAGGAAATCCAATGCCGCATCGGTAGAAGCGGCTACGTCACGACGACCGTCATACCAGAAGTTCTGTTCTAGCCCATAGTCTTTGCCGGTGCCAGAAATGAATTGCCATAGTCCTGCAGCACTGCCATGAGAGTAGGCAAACGCATCAAAAGAACTTTCTACAACTGGCAACAACGCCAATTCTAATGGCAACCCTTTTTCTTCAATCTTCGTCGTAATCAGATAAAGAAAAGGTTCAGCACGTTGTGAGACGGTTTTGAGGTGACTAGGGTGTTTTAGATACCAAGTTCGGTAGTAGTCGACTTTCTTTTCGTCGGGTACTTCCATTTCAAGTTGCATCGCAATGCGTTTCCAAACATCTTCTTGTGTTTGTGGAGTAACGATAGGTGCTTCAACTTTGGATTCTTCTTTGGTCGCTTCTGATGAAACGTTCGTTTGAGAAACTTCTTTAGTAGGAGATGTGTTGGTTTGCTCGGAAGCTTGGTCTGGATTCTCTGACTGAGTTAATTGGCAACCAGAAAGTAGTAATACCAAAGCCCAGCTGTACTTAACTCGCATGTTACAGCCTTTTTAATAAACGGCTGCTGATAATACTTGCCACTCCCTATGAGTGACAAGTATGGATTTGTTAAAATTCGTTCTTCCACGCACGTAAAGCGGTAAAGACTGATAAAGGATCGGTCTGCTCGGTACGATTAGATACTGATTTAACTACACTTGGCTCTGTGTAACGTAAGAAAGGGTTCACAAACTTCTCTTGTCTCAAATTTGTGGGGATGGTCGACTTATTCTGAGCGCGCAGTCGGTTTACTTGGTCTCGATATTGCTGCAAATGTTGGTTATCAGGTTCAACGGCAAGTGCGAAAGCGACATTAGCTGCTGTGTACTCGTGTGCACAATAGACTTCCGTTTCTTGAGGAAGTGCCGTGATCTTATTCAGCGCGTCAAACATTTGTTGTGGTGTGCCTTCCATGATTCGACCACAACCCGCTGAGAACAATACATCGCCACAAAATAACTTAGCATCACCGACATAACCGATGTGACCTGCGGTGTGTCCACTGAGCCCAAGTACTAGAAAGACTTCGCCAAACAGCTCTAACTGGTCACCATCGTCGACAGGGTGAGTCAACGTTGGGATCGGTTCGTTCTTTGGGCCCACTACATCAACGCCAGGGTGTTGCCTTACTAATTCTGGAACGCCACCAATGTGATCATGGTGGTGGTGTGTAATCAAGATTGCATCTAAAGTTAGCTCATGATGTGCCAAGTACTCTAATACTGGAGCCGCATCACCAGGGTCGACGACAGCACAACGGCGATCGCTATTTTCAATCAGCCAGATGTAATTATCGTTAAATGCAGGTATGCTTTTGATATGTAACATTATTGGATCTCCAGTCACTTTTAGTGAGACAGAATAAGTGAGATAGATTATTGATGAAGCCAGCGCGTAGCAGAAAGAAGTTTGAGCGTCCTTACACTTGGGCACAGTTGCACAATGGGGACTGGTTGAGAGAATCAATTCAAACTCGACTCGATGAGTGGTGTCCAAAGCTTTTTGGTTACCACATGCTCAAGCTCGGCGGCCTCAGTAGTGAGATTTCTAGCTGCACATGCAACATTCAACATCAAGTAAACCTAGATATCCAGAACCCATTACATAATGTGATAGCGGATGGCTATAATTTACCCTTTTTAGAGAAAAGTTTTGATGTTGTGGTGCTCAGTCATCAATTAGATTATAGCAATGACCCACATAGGTTATTGAGAGAAGTTGACCGAGTGATGATGGACGATGGCTATATTATCATCACAGGCTTTAATCCGTTTAGTCTTACTGGGCTTGCGAGTTTACTACCTTGGCGAAGAAACAGTTTACCTTGGAGTGGGCGCATGTATACGCCAAGTCGAGTTAAAGACTGGTTAGGTGTACTAAATTATGAAGTGATCCACTGTGATACCTACGCGCTGTTTCCGATGAGTAAATATCAGGCGATGTGGACGTGGTTAGAGAATAGCTTGGGCGGTTGTGCATCCTTTGCGGGAAGCCAATACTTTATTGTTGCTCGCAAGCGTACTTATCCGCTCAAACCGATTAAGCCTCATTGGCACCTTAAACGACGTTTTTCTCCTGTTGGAGCGAGCTTTAGAACCAATACGCGTCGTACAATGGATTCAGCCAAAGCTTCATACCCGCTAAATACAGAAAAAGCCGACTAGAGGTCGGCTTTTCATCTATTCATTGGGCTAAGAAATTATCAATTTCTTTAATAAGTTATCAATCAGTTCGAGAAACTATCTTGGTTCAAATGTTACATCGAATTGAACTAAGATAATTAGCTTGGTTGATAACCAGTATCCTCTTGAGTTGGATTCTCAGCCGCAGTTCGCGCTAGGTCATCACACATTTCGTTTTCTCTGTGTCCCGCATGTCCTTTTACCCAGCGCCAATCAACGGTGTGACGAGCAGTTTCTTTATCAAGCCTTTGCCAAAGATCGGCGTTTTTAACAGGTTTCTTATCAGCTGTTTTCCAATCTCGCTTTTTCCAGTTGTGAATCCACTGTGTGATACCTTGGCGTACGTATTGGCTATCGGTGGTCAAAATCACAGAGCAAGGCTCTTTGAGGGTTTGGAGAGCAACAACAGCGGCGAGCATTTCCATACGGTTATTGGTTGTTAGCGTGAAGCCTTCTGCTAGTGTCTTTTCGACTTTTTTGTAGCGAAGTACGATACCATAGCCACCCGGACCAGGGTTACCTAAACAAGAACCATCAGTGAAAATTTCAACTTGTTTCGTCATGATTTGATACTATTACCTCAAGCACATTATCGGCATAGTCTGACACAGTTATCCTTATGAATACCAGTAGCACTCCAGAACAAAGCACGAACGAAAAAAACAGTTCGAACGAAAATAAGCGCATTGTTGTACTCGATACCGAAACCACAGGTATGAATACAGAAGGTGGTCCTCACTATATGGGCCACCGCATCGTTGAAATTGGTGCAGTAGAGATCATCAACCGTAGGTTGACCGGGCGTCATTTCCACGTGTACATCAAGCCCGATCGTGCGATTCAAGAAGAGGCGATTGGCGTTCATGGTATTACCGATGAATTCTTGATTGATAAGCCTGAATACCAAGATATACATAAAGAGTTTCTCGACTTTATCAAAGGTGCGGAGCTGGTGGCTCATAATGCGCCCTTCGATACGGGTTTTATGGACTATGAGTTTGAGAAGCTTAATCCAGCGATAGGTAAAACGGATGACTACTGCAAAGTCACCGATACCTTGGCAATGGCGAAGAAGATATTCCCAGGTAAAAGAAACAACCTAGATATCTTATGTGACCGTTACGGTATTGATAACTCGCACCGTACTCTCCACGGCGCATTGCTCGATGCGGAGATCCTAGCCGACGTCTACTTATTGATGACGGGTGGGCAAACTTCGCTACAATTTAACGCTGGCCAACAAGAAGGCGAAGCCGAAAGTATACGAAGAGTAGAAAGTGGTCGAAAATCCCTAAAGGTTTTACGAGCTACGGCCGATGAAGTAGAAGCGCATCAAAATCGTTTAGACCTCGTCGAGAAAAGCGGAAGCTGCCTTTGGCGTCAGTAGGGAGAAAGTATGTTAAGGGTATTGGCTACCGGTTACTTATTGCTGTTAAGCTTTAGCTTACATGCAGCAACGGAATCCGTAATGAGTTTATTGGATAACCGTTTTCGCGTTGATCCCAGTATTGAACAAGTCACCTTTGTGATTTATCGAGCCGATAACTCTAAACCCGTCGTTTTGGTTCGCCCTGATGGCAAGAAATACTACTCTTGGCGCAATGCTGATAACGTCCGTTGGTACGAAGAATCATCTATGGACATTGTCTCTATTGATAAGCCAATGCCAGGCCCTTGGCAAGCGATAGGTAAAGTCTCACCTAAGAACAACATTAAACTATTGTCTCATTTGGTTTTGGATGCCAACGAATTTCCAAATAAGTTGTATCAAACCGAACACATCAAGTTCACCGCTCGTTTGACCTCAGATGGCAAACCTCTTGTTCTGCGTGATTTTCTGGATCGCGTGAAGCTCAAGGTGACGTTTACTAAGTTTGTCGAAAACGAAGAGTCTTTAGTGAGAGAGGCGCGCCCGGTCCCTGTTGTGATGGGAGAGTTTGCCGACGACGGTACAGGTTTAGACGAAAAAGCCGGAGATGGCGTATTCACAGTATCGTTACCTATTGATATTGAACCGGGTAAATACCGAGCTCGTATAACCTCTGGCAATGGCGTGTTTTTGCGAGCGCAAGAACAAGAAGTACTCGTGTATCCAACCCCCATTACCACTACTTTTATCCAGTCTCGCAAAGAGGGTTTACCTCATACTATCGTTGTGTCCGGCGAGCAAGGCATGGTCGCGCCCAGCTCTTTGGCGGTTCATGTTGAGCACAAGGCTCCTGATGAGTTTGTTATGTACAGACAAGGCCAAGCTATGGTTGATGCAATGAAAGTGTCTCTAGAGGTACCTTACGCTGGTGAACTGGGTATTTATAACTGGTCGGGGATGGTTTATGCCACTGATGCTTCAAGCCAGCGTCCGCTGATTTTCCCAATTACTGAGCAATCGTACAGCGTTGTTGAAGATATCGATTTAGCGGAGTCACGACGCCTTCAAGCAGAAGCGCTTGAGGAGCAAAAGCGTATCGCAGCAGAATTAATGATACTTCAGAAGCGAGAAGATGACAGGCAACGTAGTATGATCATTATAGCTGTGGGCAATGTGATCGCGATTCTATTGGGTTTGTTGGTTTGGTTTGTGGTTCGAAAGGTGAAAGTGAAGAAAAAGGCTCAACCAGAAATGCAGTTAAAGGCACCTAAGTAAGCTTACAAGCTATATGGTCTTTGTAAGTATGAGCATTGGCATATAAATCATTGGTGTAAGGCCGATTTGCGTTGGTATTGTAAAGAATCATAGTCGTTATTAAAAAAACGGGACTCATAAGAGTCCCGTTTTTTATTGCTTGTTTGCTTCAGCTACCCGTTCGATTTTAATGTCTCGTTTAGTCTTGGTTATCGATGCTAGGCAACGTTCTCAATTGATTGATCTGGGTACTGTGATTTTGAAGCAAGCTTTTCTGGAGAGAAATCGTCAACGTTAATTGTATACAGTCTGTGTTCCTCTGCACTGACAAGCAACGCAGCTTCTTTCTCCGTTAAGATGCCTTTCTCAAGCCCTAATTGAGCGACAAGGTCTAGTCGTAAGAAAGCGCGTTTTTGATGCGTTTCTTTACAAACTTTATCGAACAGTGGCTCAGCTTGAAGAATCACTTCGAGTGCTTTCTCAATCTTACCTACTGGGTTATGTTCAGTTGCTTCTAAGTATTGACCACGGCCGATACGTGAACGTGTTTCGCTCGGCGTTTGAATAATATGCGCTACTTGGCTATCTAGCTTGTCGTTTGGTGCGCGACGAATACGGCCAAATGGCATCAATACAACGCGAAGTAAACGACCAATCACAGGGCTAGGGAAGTTTGCTAAAAACTCATCAATAGCGACTTCTGTCTGTCTTAGGCTGTCTTGCATACCCCAATGTACTAGCGGTAGATCTTCAGCGTGGCTGCCTTCGCTTTCAAAGCGTTTCAGTGTTGCTGAACCTAAGTAGAGTTGGCTCAGGATATCACCCAGTCTTGCTGATAGGCGTTCTCTGCGTTTCAATGACCCCCCTAAAACGGCCATTGAGATGTCAGAAAGTAGCGCTAGGTTGGCACTGTAGCGGTTAAGCTGTTGGTAGTAGCGCTGTGTCTGTTTATCTGTTTTATTTAATGGTGTTGGTGCATCTGAACCACGACCATCGGTTAAACCAAACCACAAGCTGCGGACTAGGTTGCTCATAGTAAAGCTAACGTGCCCTGCTAACGCTGAATCAAACTTATCAAGCGCATCGCTGCTTTCAGAATAAGCGGCTTCCATTTCGTTAAGTACGTAAGGGTGACAACGAATCGCCCCTTGGCCGTAGATGATCATTGAACGAGTCAGGATGTTTGCACCTTCAACTGTTATGGCGATAGGCGAACCTTGGTAGCCACGCGCTAAAAAGTTGGATGGACCTAAACAAATGCCCTTACCGCCGACGATATCCATCGCATCAATGATGCTGCGTTGGCCACGGTGGGTACAATGATACTTAACGATTGCAGAGATAACCGAAGGCTTTTCGCCAAGGTCGATACCTGCGACGGTTAGGTTACTTGCCGCATCCATTACATAGGCGTTTCCTGCTAGACGTGCCAGTGGTTCTTCAACCCCTTCCATACGGCCGATAGGTTGCTTGAATTGACGACGAATGCGAGCGTAAGCGCCTGTAGCTAATGCCGCAGATTTAATGCCACCTGTCGAGTTTGAAGGCAGTGTGATACCACGGCCAACCGACAAACACTCAACCAGCATGCGCCAGCCTTGACCTGCCATTTTCTGACCACCAATGATGAAGTCGATAGGCACAAAAAGGTCGTCGCCTTTCGTTGGGCCATTTTGGAACGGAACGTTAAGCGGAAAGTGACGGTTGCCAATCTCGACGCCTTTTAAATCCGTTGGAATCAACGCACAAGTAATACCAAGATCTTGTTTATCTCCAAGCAGACCATCAGGGTCACGTAGTTTAAAGGCTAACCCTAAAACGGTTGCGACAGGAGCAAGAGTGATATAACGCTTGTTCCATGTTAAACGCATTCCAAGTACTTCTTCGCCTTGCCAATCTCCTTTACATACAATGCCGTAATCAGGGATTGAACCGGCATCTGAACCAGCTTCTGGGCTAGTTAGGGCAAAACACGGGATCTCTTTACCTTCTGCCAAACGTGGGAGGTAGTGGTTTCTTTGTTCTTCTGTTCCGTAGTGTTGTAACAGCTCGCCTGGGCCTAATGAGTTAGGTACGCCAACCGTCGATGACAATACACTAGAAACGCCAGTTAGCTTTTGTAGAACCAAAGATTGAGCGTAAGCTGAGAACTCTAAGCCACCGTATTTTTTCTTGATGATCATGGCGAAGAATTTATGGTCTTTCAGGTATTGCCATACTTCTGGTGGCAAATCAGCAAGCTCATGAGTGACTTGGTAATCATTGACCATTTCACACACGGTGTTTACTGGACCATCTAAAAACGCTTGTTCCGCTTCAGAGAGTCTCGGATCAGCAATGTTCTGAAGTTTCTTCCACTCAGGCTTGCCTTTGAACAGTTCTGCTTCCCACCATACCGTACCAGCTTCTAGTGCTTCTTTTTCTGTCTGAGACATTGCTGGTAGAACTTTCTTAAATAGAGAAAGCGCCTTTTGGCTTACTAGGGTTTGACGAATAGTCGGTACAGCAAAAATCGCTACCGCTAATAGGTAACAAAGCCAACCAGTAATCGCGACGCCGCCAAACAGTGTGAGTGCTATCATCGCGCAGGTTAGTACAACTAATGCACGCACCAGACTAACTCTATGGTAAAGACAGACGCCTAAGATGACGGTCATGCCGAGTAGGGAGAGCAATATGTTCATGATCGATTTCCTTTTCAGAGATCACTTATTGTTATTAAGTTTTAGGTAAGAGGTCTAACCAGTTAAGTGTAAACAAAATATTAAATATTTGTAAAACTCTAAATTGGATAAAAAGCGATCTGAATAGAGTTAAAATTCTAATTGTGAGAGGTTGGTGGTGAATATTTGGGCGGATCGACAGTGACTGGTTAATAAAGGTGGCAATCTTTGGGCTTAAGTGTCGACACTATTTCATGTTTGTGGGTAAACTCAGTTAAAAGAGGGAAAAACCCTCAGCTCTCATTTCACGTACTTTAAGTTGCGTAACAAAATATAAGAGATAAGCCTTATGTACCAAGACCTAATCAAAAGTGAATTGAACGAAGCTGCTGACGTTCTTAACAAGTTCTTGAGTGATGACCACAACATCGCTCAAATTGAAGCGGCTGCAAAACTGATTGCCGACTCATTCAAACAAGAAGGCAAAGTGCTTTCTTGTGGTAACGGTGGCTCACACTGTGATGCCATGCACTTCGCGGAAGAGCTTACTGGTCGATACCGTGAGAACCGCCCAGGTTATGCTGGTATTGCGATTTCAGATCCTAGCCATTTATCTTGCGTGAGTAATGATTTTGGTTACGACCACGTATTTTCTCGCTATGTAGAAGCGGTAGGCCGTAAAGGTGATGTGCTGTTTGGTTTGTCGACTTCTGGTAACTCTGGCAACATTTTAAAAGCGATTGAAGCTGCTCAAGCGAAAGGCATGAAAACCATCGCCCTAACAGGTAAAGATGGCGGTAAAATGGCAGGTTGTGCAGACATCGAAATCCGAGTTCCACATTTTGGTTACGCAGATCGCATTCAAGAAGTTCACATTAAGATTATTCATATTGTGATTCAACTTGTTGAAAAAGAAATGGAATAGTCGTTTACAGAGATTTAAAGCACAGCTTAGGCTCTGCTGGTTTTAATAGGGAGTAGATTAAACCATGTGTGAATTGCTCGGTATGAGCGCGAATGTGCCAACTGATATTTGTTTTAGTTTTACTGGTCTGATGCAGCGTGGAGGTAACACAGGTCCACACCGTGATGGATGGGGTATCACTTTTTATGAGGGAAAGGGTTTTCGTACTTTTAAAGATCCTAACCCTAGCTGTGAATCTAAGATCGCAGAGTTGGTTCAAAACTACCCAATTAAAAGCCAGGCTGTTGTCAGTCATATTCGTCAAGCCAACCGTGGTGGGGTTAATCTTGAAAATACTCACCCTTTTACCCGCGAACTTTGGGGAAGATACTGGACTTTTGCTCACAATGGTCAGTTAACAGACTACGATGATCTTATCAGTGGTCGTTTCAGACCGGTAGGTGAGACGGACAGTGAGCTCTCTTTTTGTTGGTTATTAAAACAGCTCGAGGATCGCTTTCCTGAACCGCCTCAAGACATGGAAGGCATGTTTCGCTTTGTTGCTGAGTGTTGTGACCAGTTACGAGATAAAGGTGTCTTCAACATGTTGTTGAGTGATGGTGAGTATGTGATGACGTACTGTACCAATCATTTGTACTGGATAACAAGACGCGCGCCTTTTGGCAACGCGAGCTTAATTGATGAAGACGTTGAGATTAACTTCCAAGAAGAGACCACGCCGAACGATATAGTTACCGTAGTGGCAACTCAACCTCTTACATGCAATGAGGAGTGGTTTAGAATGAAGCCTGGCGAATATGCGCTGTTTCATTTTGGTGAGCTGATAGGTAACAACCATCAAGCGTTAGAAGATGTTGCTTACGCACCTAAAAAAGTTGCGAGCCAAGCACCGACTGAGCCATTGAGCTAAAACCTCCGGGTAGTATTATTTGCTCTGAACAAAAGAGAGGCCGCTTACTGAACCAAAAGATCAGTAAGCGGCCTTTTTATTTGATTTAGTTTTTGACGAACTACTCTTCTGCGTAACCGTGCTTGCCCAATGCTATACCGTCTAAGATCGCTTGCCCGTTTACCATTAATAAACGATCTTCAGCGAACCATTTGCAGACCATCGGATAAATACAGTGCTCTTGGGTGAGGACTCGGCTTGCTAACATGTCAGCATCATCGTCTTCAAAAACTGGTACCTTAGCTTGTAAGATCACAGGTCCGCCATCGAGTTCTTCTGTTACAAAGTGAACACTTGTACCGTGCTCTTTATCTTGCGCATCAATAGCGCGCTGATGGGTGTGTAAGCCGGGGTATTTAGGAAGTAGAGAAGGGTGGATGTTGATCATTTTCCCTGCGTAATGGCGAACAAACTCTGAACTTAGAATACGCATGTAGCCCGCGAGCACGATCAAATCGGGTTGGTAAGCATCGATTTGAACCATCAATTCATGATCAAACTCTTCGCGTGAACCAAAGTTTTTTGGATTAACAGAATGTGCGTTAACACCTGCGGCCTTTGCTCGCTCTAACCCAAAAGCCTCTGCTTTGTTTGAGAACACAGCTTTAACAGAAGCATCAATCATATTGTTATCGCAGGCATCTAAAATTGCCTGTAAGTTACTTCCGCTTCCTGAAACTAAAACAACGATGTTTTTCTTAGAGTGACTGGTTTTATTTGAGTGATTATTTTTCATAGAGTGGGTCATACGATTAGTTAACAGGACTGTTTACAATTTACCTACATAAACTAAGGTTTTCTGCGGGCCAAATAGCAAAATGAGGACCATTAGGTCCTCATTGATTAACTAAATAAGTGAATACATCACTTATTTGATTTCTACTTGCTCTTCACCAGCTTCAGCGTTTGCGATCTCACCGATAACCCAAGCGTTTTCGCCTTCAGCTTTCAGTAGTTCAACAGCTGCTTCAGCTTGATCTTTAGGTAGAGCCACAACTAGGCCTACACCACAGTTGAAAGTGCGGTACATTTCAAATGTTTCCACGTTACCTTTCTCTTGTAGCCAATTGAAGATAGCAGGCCATTCCCAGCTCTTGCCATCAATCACTGCTTTAGTGCCTTCAGGAAGTACGCGTGGGATATTTTCCCAAAAACCACCGCCTGTGATGTGCGAGATAGCATGAATGTCATGCTCAGCAATCATCTTAAGCGCTGACTTAATGTAAATCTTAGTTGGTTCTAGTAGGTGCTCACCGATTGTGCGGCCTTCTAGTTCTTCACTCTTATCAGCACCAGAAACTTCTAGAACTTTACGAATTAGAGAATAACCGTTTGAGTGTGGACCACTTGAGCCAACAGCA
The DNA here is from genome assembly GCF_054960695.1 of Vibrio sp. PSi01. Lineage (NCBI taxonomy): Bacteria > Pseudomonadati > Pseudomonadota > Gammaproteobacteria > Vibrionales > Vibrionaceae > Vibrio > Vibrio sp. PSi01. Next base: position 19,456 of record NZ_JBHNYN010000005.1, on the reverse strand, counting down.
ATAAGTGCGTCGCCTGCTGCTACTTTAGTGCCATCGATGATGTCAGCTTTTTCTACAACACCAACACAGAAGCCAGCTACGTCATAGTCGTCACCTTCGTACATACCTGGCATTTCAGCCGTTTCACCACCGATTAGTGCACAACCAGCTTGAACACAGCCTTCAGCAATACCAGAAACAACGTCTGCAGCTGTATCTACATCTAGCTTACCTGTTGCGTAGTAGTCTAAGAAGAATAACGGCTCACCACCTTGAACGATTAGGTCGTTCACACACATTGCCACTAGGTCGATACCAATGGTGTCGTGTTTTTTCAGATCCAAAGCAAGGCGAAGTTTAGTACCAACACCATCAGTACCTGAAACCAGTACTGGCTCTTTGTATTTCGTTGGAAGTTCACATAGGGCGCCAAAGCCACCAATACCGCCCATCACTTCAGGGCGACGAGTGCGTTTAACTGCACCTTTAATACGGTCTACTAGTGCATTACCTGCGTCGATATCAACACCAGCGTCTTTGTAGCTTAGAGAAGAAGTATTACCACTCACGGGATAGTCCTCGAACTTAAGTTGGATGTGAAAACGGCGCTATTCTAACAGGGCTTGATTACGAAGAGCAAACGTTTGCGCGGTTTTTTTTATTAGAATAAAGATTCTGAAATAACCACACAGTTCGTGTATAATCTACAGGTTTGTTTAAATATTGCCGGAGTTGGAAATGAAAGTTGTTGAAGTGAAACACCCGCTAGTAAAACATAAAATTGGCCTGATGCGTGAAGGTGAGATTAGCACTAAGCGTTTTCGCGAGCTAGCAACAGAAGTGGGTAGCCTTCTAACGTATGAAGCGACATCTGATTTCGAAACTGAGCGAGTAACCATTAATGGTTGGAATGGCCCAGTAGAAGTTGACCAAATCAAGGGTAAGAAAGTAACAGTAGTACCAATCCTACGTGCTGGTTTAGGTATGATGGATGGTGTACTTGAGCACATGCCAAGTGCTCGTATTAGTGTAGTTGGTATCTACCGTGATGAAGAAACACTAGAACCTGTACCGTACTTCAACAAGTTAGCATCTAACATTGATGAGCGTATTGCTCTAGTTGTTGATCCAATGTTAGCGACTGGCGGTTCTATGATTGCAACTCTTGATCTACTAAAAGAGCAAGGCTGTAAAGTCTTTAAAGTGCTTGTCCTTGTTGCTGCACCTGAAGGTATCGCGGCTCTAGAAAAAGCGCACCCAGATGTTGAGCTTTACACAGCTGCAATCGATGAGAAGCTAAACGACAAGGGCTACATTGTTCCTGGTCTTGGCGATGCTGGTGATAAAATCTTCGGTACTAAGTAATTCGGTTTCAGCTTAAGTGACTCAAACCGTTTCTTAACTCGCTGAATTAGCCGTATTAATAAAAGAGGGAGAGCATTCGACGCTCTCCCTTTTTTGATCTTGTTGGTTTGTGATTCTTTTGAATCTAGCACTACCGATGGATTAATCGATTTGAGCTTTGTCTACCACAGTATTGTCACCTAGCTCTTCTGGAAGTACTAGGTTAAGTAGAATCGCCACGATACCGCACAAGCTTACGCCTTGTAGGCTGAAGTCACCAATACCAAAGGCCATACCGCCAATACCAAAGACTAAAGTAATACCCACAATCACAAGGTTACGTGATTTATGCAGGTCAACGTTGTTCTTGATGAGTGTGTTAAGGCCCACTGTTGCGATAGAGCCAAACAGTAGAATCATGATGCCACCCATTACAGGAACCGGAATCGTTTGAAGTAGTGCGCCTAGCTTACCAACCAATGCAAGAACGATAGCAGTAACAGCAGCCCAAGTCATGATCACTGGGTTGAATGCTTTCGTCAGCATTACTGCACCTGTTACTTCACTGTAGGTTGTGTTTGGCGGAGCGCCCAGCATAGAAGCTGCGATTGTAGCCACGCCGTCGCCTGTGATAGTACGGTGTAAACCTGGCTTTTTAAGGTAGTCTTTACCGGTTACGTTAGAGATAGCAAGCATGTCCCCTACGTGCTCTACGGCTGGTGCGATAGCAACAAACACCATAAAGAAGATAGCGTTGATGTTAAATTCTGGTGCTGTGAAGTTAGGTAGTGCTAACCAGGCTGCTTGAGTGACAGGGGTAAAATCAACGACTCCGTATACTAAGCTCGTTACATAACCCGCTACAATACCACCAAAGATAGGCAGTAGTTTAAGGAAGCCTTTCGAGAAAACACTGATGACAATCGTCACTAGTAGTGAAATAGAAGAGATCCATAATGCTGCATCAGCATCGATAAGTTGCACAGCACCATCACCGGTTTTGCCTAACGCCATGTTTACTGCAACGGGTGCAAGACCTAAGCCGATCACCATGATTACAGGGCCAACCACGACTGGTGGAAGTAGTTTATGGATGAAAGCAACACCTCGAACTTTAATCAATGCGCCCATTAAGACATACACAACACCCGCAGCCATTAGGCCGCCCATTGTTGCGCCAATGCCCCAAGTTTGAATACCAAACATGATAGGTGCGATGAATGCAAAAGAAGATGCTAAGAAGATTGGCACTGAGCGGCGTGTAATCAGTTGGAATAAAAGAGTACCGATACCCGCGCCAAAGAGTGCAACGTTAGGATCAAGCCCAGTTAGTAGCGGCACTAATACAAGTGCACCAAAAGCTACAAACAGCATTTGCGCACCTTGCAAAGCATTTTTCATGTGAAGTCCTTAAATTGGTCGTTATATGAAAAGTGGAAAATAAAATTCGCAGGATTCTATCACTTAGCAATCGATTGCTATACCAAATAGATCAAATTTATTTATCTTAGTGATGTTTGTTGCTATCAAAATAAGAAGAAATACAGTTTACAAGTGAACGATTTATCATGGTCAGGTGATATTTTGTGGTTATTAAACACAGTGGGCGCTATCGACCTTGCCCCCCAATCCATAGTTGCTTATCATCTAGGCACAAGATTTGAATATTAGGATCAGTATGCGCTACATAGCATTTTTGTTAATGGCACTATTAGCCTCTCCGAGTTATGCATTAACTCAAGTAGATATTTTTAGTGCTGAAGTTGCGATTAACGCTGAAAACAAGCAGCCAGAACAAGTGGCAAGAAATACCGGTATGGAGCAGGTATTGATACGTGCGACTGGCCAAACTGATGTTGCATCGAACGAAACCATTCAAAAGGCGATGCGTAAGAGTTCGCAGTACATGTCTCAAATGAGTTTTGGCGAGAGCAATGACCAATCAACATTGCGCATGCGTTTTAACGGTGCTCAAATCCGTTCTCTATTGACCCAAGCGCAGTTACCGTACTGGCCTGATACTCGTTCAAACATTCTTGTTTGGCTCGTAGAAGAAGACAACTACGACAAAAATATTGTGTGGGAACACTCCAACTCACAATTAGCGGCAGGTTTACAAGCTAACGCAAAAGAGCGCGGCTTGCCTCTAACGCTACCTGTGGGTGACTTTGATGATATTACAGGTATTGCGACTTCTGATTTGTGGGGCAGCTTTGTTACGCCAATCAGTAAAGCGAGTCAGCGTTACCCTGTTGATGCTGTGTTGGTGATTAAGGCTCAATCTTCAGGTTTACGTTGGACTTTGTACGATCAAAAGCCGAGTCAATTGACGAGCGCACCAACATCGCCAGTGAGCGGTTCAGTGTCGGGTAACAGCGCTACGACTTCTAAGAAGCTAGTCGACCAAATCAGCAACTACTACGCAGGTAAAAGTGCGGTTACCGTAGCCAGTGAATCTTCGGAATCAATATTAACGCAGTTTATTAGCTTGAATAACGCGCAGGATTTCTTCCAACTGGAGAACGCACTTAAGCGTCTAAATTCAGTTGCAAGTTTAGATATTCTCAAGATTCAAAACAACGAAGTGACGTTCCGAATTCACTTATTGTCGACTCAACAAGAGTTTGAGCAAGAAGTGGAAAGCATTCGCCAAGTCGCAAAGGTTGAAGAATCTTACATTGAACCTGAAGTGAGCCCTGAATTTGAAACGCAAGACAACGCCATGTCTGTAGGCGATGATTCAGCAGCTATTACTGATACGACCCTGAACGATGGCGCAGAAGCGACGGTTAACGAAGCAGACCCAAGTGTTCAAGTCATCAAAGGTAGTAAGTTATCAGCTAAAGCGGATGCTGAGCTAACGAATACGTCTGGCTCGGAAGAGCTAACAGTTGTTGCGCCAGTACATGCTAAGCCAAGTCTAGTATACGAATGGGTTCGCTAGTAATGGTCTACTGACATTGCGGATTGAAATGCATTCATGAAAAAGCCCTGCAAGAGAAATCTCGCAGGGCTTTTTGTTTGTTTATTGTTGCTTTTTCTACTTGTACTAGCTAAAGGTAACCGAACCTAAGTTATTGCTCGAACTTAGCTTTCTCTTTCTTTTCTACTTCAGAAAGACGCTTGAGCTTGATGCCCAACTCTTTTGCTCTAAAACGAGTAAATAAGATATTACCCGCGAACCCTAAGGTAGTCAGGAGTAGTTCTACAGCCGCTAATAATCGCTCACCACCGTCTATATACAAAATAGTTAATGCGTGTAGGAAGTAGAGCATTAAGACGAAATTCGCCCAAGCATGCGTATAAGGTTTGCCTGCTAGAATGCCTGGTAATGGCAGTAACAGTGGTATAGCCCAAGCAATCGCAAGCGTTATATTACTTAGATGAGGGTGCGGCGAAAGTGTCATCTGCCAAGCGACTACCCAGAATAAAAGTGACAAGTTACCCGTTAGCGCAAGGTAGCGAAATAACTTGGTTTTGGGAGACATAGCCTTCTCTGGCATATACATCATTGAGAAATTCCCTTCTGGTTTATGGCGATACGTGCTAAGCGTTTGCCTAGGTTCTGCGCCAACTCAATCTCTTCTTTGCTTAAAGAAGCGCTCTCTCCAGTACTGCTTGCACCGTAAGGTGTGCCGCCGGTTTGAGTGGTGTGTAGTACTGGCTCTGAGTAGGGGATACCCACTAATAACATGCCATGATGAAGCAGAGGCAACATCATGCTTTGCTGTGTCGTCTCTTGACCCCCATGCAGTGATGAAGATGAGGTAAATACGCAACCAGGTTTGTCTATAAGATCGCCATTGATCCATAGTGATGTTGTGCTATCCCAAAAGTGCTTCATTGGCCCAGCCATATTGCCAAACCATACTGGACTACCTAGTGCTAAACCATCGCAAGAACGGAGATCTTGCAAGGTCGCAATAGGATCTGTTGGTTGATAGCGCGAATCAGGCTGCTCTTCTACTGTGTACACGTCGTTCACCGTTCTTAGCATGGCTTCGCAGTTCGGGATGGATTCAACCCCTCGTGCAATCTGTCTTGCTAGAGCTTGAGTATTGCCGTGGCGACTGTAGTAGAGAACAAGGATGTTGATGCTCATATTGGCTTACAAAATCTCTAATACTTGTTCTGGTGGACGACCAATCTTTGCTTTGTTGTTCGCGACAACCACAGGGCGCTCAAACAGTTTTGGATTCTTGGCCATTGCAGAGAAAAGCTCCTCATCAGTCACTGATGTATCAGCCAAGTTTGCTTGTTTGTAGTCAGTTTCTTTGGTGCGCATCATTTCGCGAACACTGTCAAAACCCAGTTGAGTGAAAAGTACTTTCAGCTGCTCGACAGTTAAAGGCGTGTCTAGATACTTGATAACTTCTGGTTGTATACCGTTAGCTTCAAGCAGTTCGAGAGTTTGACGGCTCTTTGAGCAACGTGGATTATGATAAATCACGACAGACATGGTTCTTCCTCATTATTATTTTTGGTTTGATTTTCAGGAGAAGCCATTCGAGTGGCTTCTTCACTGTATCCGTTGAGCTTTCGTTTTCGTTTTGCGTTTACTTGCAGCGAGTTGAGCGATTTACTGTAGCGATAAGAAACGTTCACGCTGAATCATTAATTGGTCAATTCGAGCATCGTAACGCGCTTGTTTTAGGCTACCGAGTTCTGCGATTTGGCTTGCTTGCGTATAGTACTGAATCGCTTTGTTCCAGTTAGCTTGCAATGCCAAAATCTCTGCACGAGCGGCAAGGTCTTCATCGCTGTTACCTAGGTTAATGTTTACCTTTGAAAGCAGATGCCAGCCATTGGTGTCGTTCGGGTTGTCATGCGTGTAACGCTGTAATACGCGAACGGCTTCTTGAAGTTCTTCATTTTCAATTAGCGCATTGGCGTAGTTAATGGTCAGTACTGAGTTATTCGGTTGACGAACCAGTGCTGACTTGAGTTCTTTAATCGCAATTTCAGGCTTTTTTTGCTCGATATGCAGATCTGAAATCGCATCTAAATAAAATAGGTTTGTTGGATCGCTGTTGATGAGCTTGGTTAAAATCGGCGCTGCTTTATCTAATTTGTTAGAATCAAGGTAAACCAGTGCTTGGCCGTATTCTAATGATGGAACCAACGCTTTCGGCGCTTTTTTCAGCTTACGTTCAAACCAATCGAGAGCAGCATCATTATTGATACCCGCGTAGCGTGCAACAATGCGGGCTCTTGCTAGATGGTAATCCAACGAAGGCGCCAGTTTTAGTGGTGGATAGCTACGAGCACGAGCTCGTGAATCTGTGATTCGATCTTCTGGCAATGGGTGAGTTAATAGCATTGGTGGTGGTGTACTCGCATAGCGATATTCATCGGCTAAACGGCCAAAGAAACGCGGCATAGCGTTTACATCGAACCCAGCTTTTGCAAGTGTGTTGATACCAAATCGGTCCGCTTCTTTTTCATTACTACGTGTGTAGTTTATTTGGCTTTGCATGTTGCCTGCAGTCGTTGCTGTTAGAGCTGCAATACCCGCTTCAGGAGCTGCAATTGCCAATAATACCGAGGCCGCAAGTGCTGCGATGGTCGCTGGGGAACGACGAGCTTGATCTTCCATACTACGTGCTAAGTGACGCTGAGTAACGTGCGCGATTTCGTGCGCTAATACTGAAGCTAACTCACTTTCAGATTGTGCATGTAGGAACAGACCTGAATGCAATGCTACATAGCCACCAAAGAAAGCGAACGCGTTAATGTTGCGGTCACGGATCATAAAGAATTGAAAAGGTGTCTTTACATCGTTCGCGTTCGCGACAAGGCGGTGGCCTAGAGTATCAATATATTGATTTAGAACCGGGTCGTTGACGATAGGCTGACTGCTTCTGATGATGCGCATGTAGGCATCACCATAAATTAGTTCTTGATCGATAGTGAGTGTGCCACCAGCCGCGGTGCCAATATCTGGAAGCTCCAAACTGTTGGTGTTTGCCAACGTTGGGGTGCTTAATGTAGCTGCGATGCATAAGCAAGCAATTGAACGAGCGCGTTTAAACATATTAGTCAGTAATACTCCGTTTCTTCTGACAGTAAGACAAGTGCAATGCAAATTGGTTCTTTATCTGATTTAACCTTTGCCAAGTACGTGCGCTATCATAAAGGAAGATGAATGAATGATGGCGCGTTTTCAAAAACAGATTACAATACGACCCTTATAATAAGCATCGAGCCCAAGAATGACACCTAATATTCTAGATTTACGCCAAGAGCGATGCCCAATGGCGTTATTATTAGCCAAGCGTCACAGTGTAAAGTTAGAAGTAGGCCAATCATTGTCAATTTATGTTTCTGATAACAGCTCGATGAAAGATATTGTTACTTTTTTGTCTAAGCAAGCTTATGTTGTCATGACAGAGGTTTGTTCTAATTACCACCATCTCCTCATCACTAAAAAGGAATCGCAGTCAGATGCTTGAAATGGTCAATCGTTGGTATAAACGACGTTTCTCTGATCCACATGCTGTCAGTTTGGTTGCCATCATTCTATTCGGCTTTATTACGATCTACTTCTTTGGTCATCTCATTGCGCCATTATTGGTTGCTATTGTTTTGGCTTACTTACTTGAGTGGCCCGTTACCCAACTTCAAAGACTTGGTGTGCCAAGAACACCATCGGTGATGTTGGTGATCATGATGTTCTTTAGCCTGATGCTGCTGGCACTGTTTGGTTTAGTACCAACGATTTGGGAGCAAGTGGGCAACCTTATTAATGATATTCCGAGCATGTATGGTAGTTTGCAAAAGTTCATTGCGACGATTCCCGAACGCTACCCTGAATTAGCCAACCTACAGATTGTTGAATCGATTATGTCTAACGCAAAGAACAAAGCGCTAGGTTTCGGTGAAAGCGTAGTGAAAGGTTCTTTAGCATCTCTTGTGAGTTTAGCGACACTTGCGGTTTACTTGATTCTTGTACCGCTTTTGATCTTCTTCTTGCTCAAGGATAAAGAAGAAATGATCAGCATGGCAAGTGGTGTATTACCTAAGAACCGCCGTCTAGCGACTAAGGTTTGGGTAGAGATGAACCAGCAAATCTCAAATTACATTCGCGGTAAAGTGTTAGAAATTCTAATTGTCGGTGGTGTCAGTTACGTAACCTTCGCAATTCTAGATTTACGTTATTCAGCACTGCTAGCGGTCGCAGTCGGTTTTTCGGTTTTGATTCCATATATCGGCGCTGCTGCTGTGACCGTTCCTGTCGCAATTGTTGGCTTGTTCCAATGGGGGCTTGAACCTCAGTTCTACTGGCTGTTACTTGCGTACGGCATCATTCAAGCGCTAGATGGTAACGTGTTGGTTCCGGTTCTGTTCTCTGAAGCAGTGAACCTTCACCCGGTCGCGATCATTGTTGCAGTATTAGTGTTTGGCGGATTATGGGGTTTCTGGGGGGTATTCTTTGCCATACCACTGGCGACCTTAGTGAAAGCGGTTTGGAACGCTCTGCCAAGCCATGCTTTAGAAGATGAGCCTGAGCATCAAAAATAACTGATTTATTATAGAAAAAGGCCGAACATCTATGATGTTCGGCCTTTTTTGCATTCGTTTAATTTGAGTGGGAAACCTAAATAATTAACGCACTCAAATTGACCTTAAGCTTCTTGATTGAAGTAATCTAAAACCACTTCGTGGTGAGTTTTAGTTTTGAACTTATTAAAGACGTGTTCAATCTGACCTTCTTCATCAATGAGGAAGCTAATACGATGTAGGCCATCATAAACCTTGCCCATAAATTTCTTCTCGCCCCAAACCCCGAACTGCTCAGCAACGCTGTGATCTTCATCTGATAACAGAGTGAAGTTCAGAGATTTCTTCTCAACGAAGTTTGGTAGGCGTTTGACTGGATCAACACTCACACCTAAAACAACCACATTTAGGTCATCAAGCTGTGCTTTGATATCACGCAGGCCTTCAGCTTGCACAATACAACCAGGGGTCATTGCTTTTGGGTAAAAGTAGAAAAGGACTTTTTTACCTTTGAAGTCACCAAGAGATACGATATTGCCATCTTGATCTGGAAGAGAAAAAGCAGGTGCTGGAACACCAGCCGTTAGCGTATTCATGATATTTCCTTTTTAAAAACTGTTTTTGATAAAGTTGAGCGAGCCTTGAACTGATAGGCTCTGACACAGCGAATTGAATTCTTCTTGTAGCTGCATCAAATTACATTCTGATTGCACAGAAGCGGTAATAGAGATATGGAATTGGTCGTTATCGAGCTGAATCTTGGATTTGTTGATGGTTTGTGCGCTAAGCGAGTCGAGGCCGATATCACGGTCTGCGAAGAACTGAGTGAACTGCTCGGTCAGTCCGAGTTTGTCATCTGACTCAACGAAAACTTCTAACGTGTAGGAGTTCTCAATCACATCATGAGGCGAGGTTCGCTTCATAATCGTAATCAAGTCGTGCTCTTGGCCAAGCAAAGGCAGGGTGGTTTCAACCCGGGTAATATTGTTTGCCTTTCCAGACAGTAGCATGATAAGCGTAAACTCTTCGCCAAATAGGGCGATACGGCTATCAATAATGTTACAGCCTGATTGGGTGACCAAATGAACCACTTGGTTGCATACACCTGGGCGATCAGTGCCCACAGCTGTGATTACTAGATGTTGAGTCATAAAATCACGTCTCTATATATTCCATTGATGCTGCATGTTAGCACAGTTAACACGAGGAATAAGCGTGCGAGCGGGGCTTTTTATGAGGCGTTTTGCTTCTCGCGTGCTGTATAGGATAGGAATATCTAGTGTGTGAAAACAAGAAACGAACAAGAAGAAACAGCTTACCTGTTACTGACATCCAGCGATGCGGCATCCGCTAGATTGAATAAAGGTTAGCCAAATTTATAGGTAGAACGCCGTTAGAAGTCGTCTTACCTCAAACATACAACAATATTTAATGCAGATGTTGCCAGTAAGCCACTTTAATGTCTTGTGTTTATTGATTGGCTTACAGTAACATGCAAAAAGAATAAATTAAGGGAGATAGACATGTTTTCAGGAAGTATAGTTGCGCTAGTTACGCCATTTAACACAGATGGTGAAGTGGATTTCGACAGCCTTAAAAAGCTAGTTGAGCACCATATTGCTGCAGGTAGTGATGGTCTGGTTGCGGTTGGCACAACTGGTGAGTCTTCAACACTCACTATTGAAGAGCATGTCAAAGTTGTCAATAAGATCGTTGAATTTGCAGATGGTCGTATTCCTGTTATTGCAGGAACAGGCGCAAACGCAACTCACGAGTCAGTGTTATTCAGCCGTTTATTAAATGGTTCTGGTATTGCTGGTTGCCTGAGCGTAACGCCTTACTACAACAAGCCGACTCAAGAAGGTTTGTATCAACACTACAAAGCGATTGCTGAAGTAAGCGACGTTCCACAGATTCTATATAATGTACCGGGTCGTACTGCTGTAGACTTGTTACCAGAAACCGTTGCTCGTCTTTCTGAGATCGAAAATATCGTTGCACTGAAAGATGCGACGGGTGATCTCGACAGAATTGCAATTCACCGTGAACTTTGTGGCGAAGATTTTATCTTACTAAGTGGTGATGACTTAACTGGCTTAGAATTTGTTAAGCGTGGCGGCGATGGCGTGATCTCTGTAACCAATAATGTTGCAGCCGCTGATATGGCAACCATGTTCAAGCTAGCGAAAGAAGGTAAGTTTGAAGAAGCAGAAGCGATCAATGAGCGTTTGATGCCTCTACATAAGAACCTGTTCGTTGAGTCTAACCCTATTCCCGTAAAATGGGCGGTTCACAAAATGGGTCTGATTGCTGAAGGTGGCTTACGTCTACCGCTGACTGAACTGTCAGAGCCAGCTCAACCTGTTGTTGCTCAAGCAATGACTGAAGCGTGCATTTACTAAAAACGTATGAAGTGATGCCGAAGCGAACCTTCGGCATTTAGGAGTATAAATGAAGTATTCTCACCAGCTAGTGATTGGGTCACTGGCTGTTTTCGTTCTTACAGCATGTTCTGGCAGCCCGACTCAACGTCGCCAAGCCAAAGATGATTTCGAATACTTAGAAACACCTGAGTTTTCACAGTGGCAATTGCCTGAAGATGCTCAACCTCAATTTTACCCAAACTTTGACATCCCAAGCGGTGAGTTTAGTGGTGGTACCGGTCGTAAAGTGGATATTCGTCCACCACAGCAGGTTCTTGAGCTGATCCCGGGCGCTCGTGCCGAGCGTCAAAACGGTGAAGTGACGCTATGGCTTCTTCGTGCTGAAGAAGCAGACCGAGTGTGGCAAACAGCAGTAGATATGCTGGCTCAACGTGGTATTGGTATTCGTGAACAATCAGAGAATGAGATTGAGACCGATTGGGTAACTTGGGTTTCTGAAGATGAAGATGTAGAGATTGGCAGTCGCTACTCTATCGCTCGTTTCCAAACAAATAACCGCCATGGCTTCAAGATCAACCTAATTGATTGGCGTGAAGGTATTGAAGAGAAACCAGTAACCGCAACCAATAAAGAGCGTTATAACGCGTTTTTAACCAACTTAGTCATGGCTAAGTACGATGAAAACCTTCGTGCTGAAGCTGCGCTGAAAGCGCAAGAGTTGGTGAAGCGTATTCCAATTTCAATGGGTGCTGACCGCAGCGGTTTCCCTGTGATCATTGCTCGTACACCATACAACGTATTCTGGCAGCGTCTGCCTACCTTGTTACCGACGATGGGCTTTGAGCTTGAAGAACGTAATCAATCTCAGGGTACGGTAAAGGCGAAGTACGCTGCACCAGATGATGAATTCTGGGAAGAAATTGGCCTACAGCCTATCGATTTGGCGCCAGGTACATACAACTTCCTATTTGGTGACCTTGGCAACCGTACGTCGATCAACGTGACGGATGCGTCAGGTAAACCAGTAGAAGAAGAGCTGCTTAAGTCAATGGTTCCGGTACTCGCGCATATTGCTGACCAAACCAAAGATGACAAAGAAGCGAAAGCTGAGTAAGCACGACAAAATAAATCATAGAGCTGAGTCATATCAGCTCTATGATTAGCTAAAACCAATAAAAAAGAGGACACAATGTGTCCTCTTTTTTATATTCGTTGAGCAATCAGCAGCGATTTTTCCGCTAATTAGGTTGGCCCATCAGAGTAACAACATTAAGCGTTTTTGTTGTCGGTTGACTCATCTTTTTGAGTTTTCTCTTGGTTAAGCTTATCTAATTGATTGAGCTTATCTAAGTCTTTCTCTGTTTTGTTACGACCTGTCAGATCCATATTGGCGGTCTGTTTGAGCGCAGCAATATTACCTACCACAACGCTAACCACGATGATGATGATAACCCAAGGGTTTGTAAGCCACTCCAACATAAGCGCTCCTAATGATTGATATTTGCTACGAAGCGTGCATAGATTGCGTCTAGCTGCTCCATAATAATCTCATACCCTAATATTGGCTTAGATTGGAGTTGCTTGCCAAGTAAAGTAGGTGATAACTGTGATAAGCACGAGTCTGATACCTTACGGTGGCTAATATGCCACGGTTCAATCGCCACACCGCCAAGGTCTTGGTTGTACGGAAAGAAGAATCCAAACTGAGATGCATGAACAGATAACCATTGATAAAACACTTGCTGGTGGCCAGTAAGGTATTCCCATGGCTCTAATTGCAGCTGTATATCTTCAGGTAAGTGATTACGAGCAAAGACATCGAAATCACAACCCCAATGGTGACGACTCGCTCCGGGAAGCGCAGACCATCTTAGGATCGCCGACAACTTTTGTTGTTCACTGAGTGTTGAAGCATCAAGTGGTTGGCTTTCTGAGTCTAATATCGGCGCTTGACCAGAAAACTTACGATTCCAAATCAGAGATTGCCTTTCATAGTCGCGAAAGCCACTGGCAATCTCCATTTTAAAACCAGCAAGTTGAGCAGCTTCAATCAAATTGTTCAGATCATCTTTGACATCACTGTGAACCAAGAATGTCTTGGTGCCAATCAGGTTAGGTTCCAGATGAGAATCTGATTGTCCGGTAAGCTGCTCTGGTGTCATAACGCGTCTCTCAATAATGGGATGCTATGAATCTCTGGTGAAACACTATTTGGCGAAAAGATTCACTAATGTTCTTTCGTACATATCAGTGAGCTTCTCTAAATCAGCCACTTTCACGCATTCGTTAACCTTGTGAATGGTTGCATTAACCGGACCTAGTTCTACCACTTGCCCTTTCATGCGCGCAATAAAGCGTCCGTCAGATGTACCACCGGTAGTCAATAGTGCGGGTTTCACGTCGTTCACGTAACCAACTGCATCCACGATAGCATCAAGCAACGAGCCAGCGTCTGTTAAGAACGGGTCGCCATTGAATGTCCACTTTAGGTCGTATTCGAAATCGTATTTATCGAGTATTGATGTGATGCGTTCAACGATGATGTCGTTGTTTAATTCTGTACTAAAACGCAGGTTAAATTGAACGTTAAACTCGCCAGGAATGACGTTCGATGCGCCCGTACCTGCGCTTACGTTCGGAATTTGGAAGCTAGTTGGTGGGAAGTAATCATTACCTTTGTCCCACTCAGTCGTTGCCAACTCATTGATTGCAAGCAGAGAACTGTGTACGGGGTTGTTCGCTAGGTGAGGGTAGGCAACATGGCCTTGTGTACCTTTAATCGTTAGATCGCCAGTGATAGAACCGCGACGGCCGTTCTTTACGACATCACCCACGTATTCGGTGCTCGATGGTTCACCCACAATACACATGTCGATGTTCTCACCACGCGCCATCAGCGTTTCAACAACTCGTACCGTACCGTTGATGAAAGGGCCTTCTTCATCTGATGTGATAAGGAAGCCGATTGAGCCTGTGTGATCAGGGTGCTTAGCTATGAATTGCTCTACGGCAACGATCATTGAAGCCAGGGAACCTTTCATGTCTGCTGCGCCACGGCCGTGAAGGAAACCGTCGACTATAGTCGGCTCAAATGGCTTGGTGTTCCATTGTTCAATTGGACCTGCTGGCACAACGTCTGTGTGACCAGCAAAAGCAAACAGAGGTGCTTCTGTGCCACGGCGAGCCCAAAAGTTAGTGGTATCTTCAAATACCATCACTTCGATTTCAAAGCCGAGCGCTTTTAAGCGTTCAATCATTAAGTCTTGGCAACCTGCGTCTTCAGGCGTTACTGATTGGCGGCTAATGAGATCTTTTGCCAGAGCCAAAGTTGGGCTATCTGTCATCCTTGAATTCCTTGTTTAAATAAAACGTATAGTCATTAATTTTTAGGGCGTTGCATCAGTGATCAACGTCCGGTTGTCTTTCGATATAAATGCGGTGCTCTAAGCAAAAATAGCGGCGTATTGGTCAGCTTTAAATCCGATGTGAAGCTTACCGTCCACTTTTAGGATTGGGCGCTTAATCATTGCCGGTTGCTCAACAAGCAGAGACACGGCTTTGTCTTCCGTTAACGTCTCTTTCTGTTCTTGTGAAAGTTGGCGATAAGTCGTACCACGTTTGTTCAGCACAAGTTCCCAACCAAGCTCTGAGCAGAAGCTTGTTACTAGCTCTTCTGTGATGCCTTGCTTGCGATAATCGTGAAATTCGAACTCGATACCTTCAGCTTCGAGCCATTTCTTTGCTTTTTTAATGGTGTCGCAATTTGGGATACCAAACATAGTGATAGTCATTATTCTTCCTTTGGGTGATTTTATTTCATTGTTATGAGTTGAATCCTATCAGGAAGCGGCAATTCAGACAAAATAGAGTGAGGAATATTTCATAGAGTGAAAAAAAACAGTAAGAAAATGTCACTATTGGAGACTTATTGATCAGCCTCAACATGTTGTCAGCGAAAAAAGAAATAATTGAGCTGCACATATATAGGAGGTGTCAATGGAGTTGAGTCCTGTTTTTGCAAGGCGGCTATATTTAGCATTGTTAGTGGAAAGCCTTGATAGGCCAAATGTGCCTAAACTCATCGAAAAAACGGGTTGGCCTCGTCGTACGATTCAAGATGTACTCAAGGCGCTACCGGGGATCGGTATCGAACTTATGTTTGTTCAAGATGGGCGACGTCATAATGATGGTTATTACCAGTTATCCGACTGGGGGCCGTTTGATAGTCAGTGGGTTCTAGAACGTAAAGGCGATATAGCGACAAGCCTTGGATTTAGTGCATAAGCCAGCGAAAGCTGGCTTTCTTTTGGGCGTCGCAAAATCAGAGCATACAGATATGCTGGTTTACTTATCTGTCTATTTTCTTACTCACACAGATAGGCTGTGCCAAGCATCGTGACAGAAGTGCTAAAGTCTTGGGGAAGTGTAAATATCACCGTATCTGCGCCTAGCTCAATCGTATTCGATTTGAGTTCATTCATGGCGCCCTGAATCAAGGTGTCGTTCGGGAAAAAGAGGTAACTATACCAGTGGCCTTCGCTACCCGTGACCTCACCTTTATACTCGCACTGCTCAATATTGATAAGGCCGTGGAAATCCATTTGTACTTTGTCCGCTTCATTGTGAGGAGATGAAGTCGGTGTCGTGCATCCCAAAAGGGTTCCACTCATAGCCAAAGCAACCCATTCCTTTTTCATACGTTTATCCTGTTATTTCATCAAATAAATCGCGAAGCCTATCCAGCTTATGATTAATAGTAGCCACGGCAATTTACTGGCGTGGTTTGATGTTGTTTCAACACTGGTATCTACACTGTTCTCTTCATCTAGATTAGCTTGTTGAGTCTGCTTTTCTTTCTGTATGCGTTTCTTGGCTTTATCTGCTTGGCGACTGCGCTCTTTTTGTTGTTTTTTATAGAGTGCGATGCCTTTTTCGATACCTTGAGCGATCAGCTTGGTTTGTTCTTTGGTTTGAGCTGGCTTTTGAGTTGCTTTGGCTATCTTCATAGCTTCTTGTTGAGATTCAACAGACGGCGTATTAGTTTTCTTTTTCATACTGAGTTCGATAATTAAAGCGGATTAGCTAATAAGATAACGCAAACCTAGTTAAGTATGAATGATTTGCGTTAAAGTGTTGGTTTGAAACTAAGTGAAAGTGAGATTTGTGCGGTACTCCATAGAACAATACGATAAGAACGGTTTTTTGAAAGCCCCAATCTTATTATGGTTGGGTTGGTTATTTCTGGCGAAAGCTTTGGTTGTTTTCATCGTTGCTGGCGCTAGCAGAGAGTCGGGAACTGATATCCTCGAAATTATTTATCCAGATCACCACATGTTCTACGTTGGGATCGCATTGAGCATTCCTAGTTTACTTATTATGTGGTTGTTTGGGTTGAGATCACCAGATAGAAAACGCTTGAACAAAGTGGTGTCATGGGGGCGTTGGGTTACCATGATCGCTATTTTGGCACAGGGAGCACATACCCTTTATTTAATCTATTTGGACAACGGATGGTTTCGTTGGTCGAATGGGGTAACTTTATTGTTACTCCTGTGGTTAGCACTTTATCTAACCAATAGTCATACCGCTAAAGATTGCTTTAAAGCGGTCGAGCACGAAGACTGATTCTCATCAAAACATTTGTCCCGTTCACAATTATACTTAGAAGCTAAAAATGAAAGGATTAATCTATGCTTAACATCTCAAATGAGCAGTCTCAAATTCAAAGTGCTATCTTGCCAGAAGCTGGGCCTTTCGCTCTTTACGTTCAATTAAAAGTGAATGCTAACGCTGCTAATGTATTAGCGGAACTTCAAAAGCTTCCGAATCTAATCGCCGAGCTTAATCAAACTCAACCAGATGCGTACTTAACTGCATCGGTTGCGTTCTCAAAGGCTTTTTGGGATAAGTTCGAGCAAGCTGCGCCTTCTGACTTAATTGATTTTCCTGCGCTTGGTGAGGGTGATATCACTGCACCGAGCACATTGTCTGATGTTCTTATTCACTGTCATTCAAATCGACATGATCTGCACTTCTTTATCCTACGCAAATTACTATCTGAAGTCGCTGCGGACGTTGAAGTCGTTGATGAAACCTACGGTTACCGCTTTCTCGATTCTCGTGATATGACTGATTTTGTTGATGGTACTGAAAACCCGAAAGACGCACAGCGCGCTGAAGTAGCGATTGTTCCTGAAGGTGAATTTGCTGGTGGTAGTTATGTGATGGTGCAACGTTTTGTACACAACCTGCCAGCTTGGAATAGATTGAATGTGTCGGCACAAGAGAAAGTGATTGGTCGAACTAAGCCTGATTCAATTGAACTTGATGATGTTTCTGCTGCGTCTCACGTAGGCCGTGTTGATATCAAAGAAGAAGGTAAAGGCCTTAAGATTGTTCGCCATAGCCTACCTTACGGAACCGCTACGGGCGATCATGGTTTACTGTTCATTGCTTACTGTAATGTTCGTCATAACTTTGATGCGATGTTAGAGAGTATGTACGGCGCGACAGATGGTAAAACAGACCAACTGCTTCGTTTCACTAAAGCAGTGACAGGCGCTTACTACTTTGCGCCTTCGACTGATATGTTGAGTGCATTAACGATTAAGTAAATAACCTCGTATGCAGTAAAGAAAAGGAGCCTCAGGGCTCCTTTTTTATTAAAGCTTTATATGAACTGGTCGATATAAGAGCAATCGTGATTTTTATTCATCTTTTTGTAAGTGAAGGTCTATGGCTATAACTGTTAATACGAATGTCTCAGCGCTGGTGGCCCAGAGAAACCTCTCTAATGCCAACAACATGCTGAACCAATCTTTGGAGCGCTTGGCTTCAGGGAGCCGTATTAATAGTGCAAAAGACGATGCGGCTGGCTTGCAAATTTCGAATCGATTAGAAACACAGATGAGTGGCATTGATGTTGCTGTTCGAAATGCTAACGACGGTATTTCCATTATGCAGACCGCAGAAGGGGCGATGAATGAAACCACCAATATCATGCAGCGCATGCGGGATTTGTCACTACAAGCGAGTAACGGCTCGAATAGCCAATCGGAACGAACCGCGATCCAAGAGGAAGTGACCGCCTTAAATGATGAGTTAAATCGAATTGCAGAAACCACCTCATTTGGTGGTAAAAAACTTCTTAACGGTAGCTTTGGTAGCTCTTCATTTCAAATCGGTGGCAGTTCAGGTGAGGCTGTGCAGATCGGTTTAAAAAGCATGCGTACTGACGACATCAACATGGGTGGTTTTAGCTATGTTGCCAACGGCATGGCAAGTGACTTATGGGAAGTGAAGCCCGATCAGAATGATATGACAATGTCATTTACTGACCGTTTTGGTCAGCCACAAGAGATCACCATCAACGCGAAAGAAGGCGACGATATCGAAGAGTTGGCGACTTATATTAATGGTCAAACGGATCTCGTCTCTGCTTCCGTCAATGATGAAGGGCAGCTTCAGATCTATATGTCTGGCGAAGACACGGCAGGCACGATCTCTTTCTCAGGTTCGTTAGCCAGTGAGCTTTCGATGTCGGCGGGTTATTACGAGTCAGTCGATGACATCAATGTGACTGATGTAGGTGGTGCTCAGCGTGCAGTCTCTATTTTAGATACAGCGATGAAGTATGTAGATAGCCATCGTTCCGAACTCGGCGCAATGCAAAATCGCTTTGATCATGCTATCAATAACCTTGAAAATGTTCATGAGAACTTGGCGACATCAAATAGTCGTATTAAAGATACCGACTACGCCAAAGAAAGCACTCAGATGCTTAAGCAACAAATACTACAACAAGTCAGCACCACTATTTTGGCTCAAGCTAAGCAAGCTCCCAATCTAGCTTTAACGCTGCTAGGCTAATAAATTAAGTTTAATTTTATAACGGTGTTTTTATTAACCAAAGCCCTTTGGTTAATAAAAACACAACTTTTTGCCCGACTGACTCCTCGACAACTTTAGCGTTTTTTTTATCTTTTTTTGATAATTTCACGACTAGTCACGCTTTCTTCTCCTTTATCGCTATTTCTTTAATTTTGTTGTTTTTTTTCTAAAGGTTTCAGCACTCACGCCGTTATTAATAGTAACTTAGAGATAACTACTTGGTTTTCCGAGACGTCGGAAACCGCTATACCGGAAAATCAATTGGAGAAATCACCATGGCAGTGAATGTAAATACAAACGTTTCAGCGATGACAGCGCAACGTTACCTAAACAATGCTAATAGCGCACAACAAACATCG